>JBAUNL010000682.1:0-11359 GCA_049579205.1 Rhodomicrobium sp.
GAAAGGGTTGTCAGCCAGCGCTGCGTCGCCCTGATCGAGCAGCGCGATGCGATCCGGGCTAGCACGCTCTTCCATTGGTGGCCAAAGCCAAACGAGGCGAACTAATCAACCGGATACGGTATCACACCCAAACGCCACGCCAGAAGGTCACCATACAAACATTTGAAATACTTTCAACTTGACAGCAGAAGCTTCTCTGTCGCATCGCTGCGATCAAGTTTTTAGCTGGCGAATCAAGTAGAGAGCATTTCGGTCGAGGAAAATTCCGCTGCTCAGAGTAAAGCGGTTGCGCCCCGGAATCCCGGTGATGTCCGGAATCGACCCACCTCAGCCTTTTCGCAATGATCAGGGGCATTGAAAAGGTACGCCAATGAGTACGGACGCTGATTTTTGGCCAATTTTTTCTGGGAGCCGATGAGGCCCCGGTAGGGCCGCGAGCACAGGGGGGTGCCGGGGCCTGCCTATCACTGAGCCTCGTGCCCGTGCGCGCGGGCGAGGTCCTTGGCGCGGCGGATAAGGACGCGCGCGCGAAACAAATGCAGCGAGCGCAGCGAGCGCAAGCGGCTTGGCCTGAGCGAATGCCTACGATTGCAATCATCCAGCAGCTACTGCGTGATATCATTGGGCTTCGTATCAATGACCGGTCGTCACCCCGCGCAGGTGGCGGTTGGGCGGCGGGCTGTCAACTGCCACCCGCGCGGCATTGAGAGACCATCAATTTATAGGGATGCAGAGAAATGACTTGGCTCGCAGATGCGCTCGCTGTCCTAGCAATCGTTGGCGGCCTGTGGGCTTTCGAGGTTGCCTACGCAGCCAGGAAGCGGCGGAAGTACAGGGAGGCCGCTCAAGCGCATCTTAGCGGACTGACTGCGATCGTGCAGCAGCCTACTGCATTCATCTCAATCGTTGTGCTCGTGACCGGTCAATGTGTCTGCGGCAGCTGGCTTGAGCGCGCAGCCACATATAGGCGAGCGAGCGGCTGAGAGTGAGATGAACGGCGGCGCGGGAGACGTGGGGCATCGGCCCGCGCCCAATCAATCCCTAGCACGCCAAGCGCGAGCGGTGCAATCAATTCCGAGTTGCATGTCTGCGCTGTGTCCAAAACAGGCGTTTATGACGCAATGGCAAGAACGTGGCTCCCATTGAGCTTTTTGCGCCGCTTTCCAGTGTCAGAACTTGCGTCAAAACCTTGCACTGTCTCAATTGTTGCGGCTGTGGTTTTTGACACAGCAAGCTGGCGGCATAGTGTGGAGCGCGAGATACCCGCAGCCTTCGCAGCCTTCGCAGTCGAGTAGCCGGCTGAAACAAGCGCAGCGGCTTGCGCCACCTTATCCGCATCCGCTTTCGGCCGGCCGCCGATGTGTCCTTTCTGGCGGGCAGCTTCAAGCCCGGCGTTCACCCGTTCCTGAATCAGCTTGCGCTCGAATTGCGCCAAAGCGCCAAGGAGATGGAAGTGCAGCTCGCCCGATGCGGTTGTCGTATCGATGTTATCGGAGAGGCTGCGAAGCTGGATGCCTCGCCTTTGCAGGTCCCCGGCGATTTGAATCAGGTGCGAGATGCTGCGAGCGAGACGGTCGAGACGCCACACGACAATGGTGTCACCTCGGCGCGCATGCCTCAACATCTCCGCGAGCTTGGGCCGGTCCTCCTTCGCGCCGCTCGCCTTCTCTATGTGGATCTCTTCACATCCGGCTCGGCTTAACGCGTCTTCCTGCAACTGGGTATTCTGATCTCCGGTCGACACACGCGCATAGCCTATCAACATAGAAAATCCTTTGCGAACAATGGGTTAGCAGGGATAACAGCCAAGTCACATTGTACCACAAAGGGCCGTGAACTTCAATGCTAAGGCTCTGGTTTATATGGGTTTGTCACGAATGCATAGGTTATCTATGACAAGCGGCGCGGCTTAGTCGTCTCGACTGGAGTATGGAAGCAAATGCGAATTGTTGTGAGGCCGCTCGGGCTCGGTCCCGGACTCGACCTCATACTCCGCATCAATCGCATCGGCTATGCCGAGCTTGCGGTAACCGTCAATCAGATAGCGGCGCAGGTCTTGAGCGCTCCACGATTCAAATTCATGATGCACGTCAATTTCGGAATGCTGTTTCGCTTTCCCGGCATAGCGGTCAATGAGACTGTTCGCGGCCAGCACTCTGGCAGGCGGCGGCGACTTCGGATTTAACATAATCTCCGCGAGAGTCGTGATTGCTTGCGGCACCCACTTAGCCGCCATCTCGCGCACTTCCCCCATTCCCTTGGCTAAGCCCGATGGATTGCCCGATTTTCCAGGCACCCACCCTTTTCCAGTAACGCCACCAAGCAACTTGCCGTCAGCCGTGCGCTCTTGTTGGCGTCCGTTAGTTCGAACGTTGCGTTTGCGCTTCTCTGGCTTGGCCCGTTCCTTGGCCATCAGGGGTAAACCTCATCTCGGGGCGGCTTTAGGCTCAATTGAAAAAAAGCGGCGTTCGGACGCTGGCGCCGACTTTTTCGCATTGATCACGCTGCACCATTCATTGCCTCACGTTCCGTCTTCTGCTTCTGATAGCGGGCTCGCTGGTAGTCGCGGCTCCAAGTTCTGTGATACTCTAACCGCTCCTCACTCCATCCCGCCTTGATCCTCTGAGAGGCTTCACGATTGCAGGTCCGGCATACGCGCTTATGCTTGCCTTTGCCGATGCGGACGTTGTCGCTGCCTATATCGAGCGGATGGCCTTTGCTGCAAACTTGCTTGCCAATGACTGAGTTGGGCGAGGCGGCTAGATTTTGGTACTGTGTGGCCGGGCTTATGTGGTCAGGATTGCAGCACGCTGGCCGCTCACAGAGATGATCCACTTGCAGTCCTTCGCCGATCTTGCCGCGCATCAGTTCGTAAGTCAGCCGATGCACGCGGACCTTTGGCCCATGGAAGCGGATTTGCGCGTAGCCTTTGCGATCATGCCCAGCCTTAAATAGCCAGCATGGCGATGGCCTTGTTAGGCGGGACGCGGCGGGCGGTGGAACCTTCTCAATCTTGCTGACAAGCCGCAACAAGGTTTCGGCATCCGGCCTTTTGCCGTCGACGGGCTCCAAAATATACCGGGCGATGTTGTTCAGCAGGAAGTGCAGCTTTGCCTCGCTGTCCGGGAGAACATGCTGTGTTCCCTTCCTCCGCTTGCGCTCGTATTCGGTGTGCCATTGACGTGAGAGCTTGGGATCTTTCCAGCGCTTCCCTCTTTCCTCACGCGGCGTCCAATACTTTTCGATCCCCGGCGCCTGCTCCCGCCATTCAGCATGGACGGCGGAGTCCGTTAAGTTCTCGTGGGCTTCGAGCAAGAGGCCAAGAGGGATCATGCCGCAGCCTTCATCATTGCTTCGTTCATAGCGGCAAGCTTCTCAGCCCTTTTGCGTGCCCGGTAATCTGCTGCATAGGCAAGCAATTCGCCGTAATTCGCTTGTCTATAGGCTTTCATGTAAGCGCGCTGTGCGGCTAGTTTTTGTTGGCGCTCGTGCTCGGGCAATGCAGCCATGGCTTTCCGCTTCTTCTCGGCGATCTTCGCTTTGTGGCGCCGGTAATACTGCCGGGAGTATTCGCGCATCGCAATTCGTTGCTCGTCAGTCAGGACGTGTTTCGGCATTCAGGGCTCCCCTTTACCCGCGCAAAGAGAACTGGGCTGGCCGCCGCTCCACCCTCGGAGAATGAAGGGCAAGAGCAGCGGCCCATCCACTCTGGTGTAAGCTTCTTCCATCACGAATCGCTTACCCCTGAGGTTCCATTTATGCCCGAGTCGGCTTGTGCGATCATGCCGCTACCTCTGCTTTAGCTTCGGCGCGTTTCCGGCGCATAATATCCCGCTGCTTTGCGTTGTATGCGGCGCGATGCTTTTCTCTCCAGCGATAGACGCGAGCCTTGTCGCGATCGTTAGTTACGCTGTTAGTAACGCTGTGAGGTGACGCTGCGATATTCACAACTGACTTTAGCTCGGGAGATATTGCATTCACAATTTCAGCGGGGCGCGGTTTCCTTAGCGCAGCAGCCGACTTGGGCGGACAGGTGTGAGGTTTCCCGATTTCACAAGGTTCCCAGCATTTCGGGCAGTTGCGCGTTTTCATTGCAGCGTGGCCTCCTCCTTCTTCTTGGCGGCCTCTGTGAAGAACGCTTTCATATCGCGTTCAACACGTTGCAAATCATACCTCTCGCCGGAGACTTTGTAATGAGCGACGAATTTACTTTCCAGGCTCAAAGTCTGACGGCACAGTAGCTCGAAGTGCGCATCGATGAGCTTCATCATTGCAGTGTGGAATGCTCGGAAATCACCCACGTCCAACCCAGCGTGCTCGCTGAAACCGAGAAGCATCTCTGGGCTCTGACTCAGTTCAGCGAATCGCTTCTTGATGTCCGAGGCGCTCCCTGAGGCGAAAGGCAATATCGTTGCCGATATGGGCTCCCTGCCGGCGTCTTCGTTGTCTTCGCTGTCTTCGTTGTCAGCCATGGTTAGCGCTCAGCCTGTTGAATTGTTTTCCAATTTTTTGCGGTCCCGGCATCATGCCTCAAAGCGCTCCACTGTGGAGCACCGGGGTCTTGGTTGTTAATGGCGCGCTTGCCCTTGGCATAATCTTCATTGCTCATGCCCATGGAGCGGGCGATATCAATTTCGGCGGCCGTAAGCGCAGGCAGATTCGATTGTTGCCTTGGCGCGGGTTCTGTATTGTCGCCTCTCAGATCGAGCCGCTGATAGCCGGGAGGCGCTTCAAAGCTTGCTTCCTGGGGCACATCCCGCGTCTGCTGCGGCGTAAAATAACCAGTCTGGTTGATATCGTGGTGGGAGCTTTCAGTGGGCCGGGAAGCCGTCTCGCCTTTTAAGGCCCGTAGCTCCCGCTCATAGCGTTCTTCGGAGATCCCGGAGTCCCGGCAAAAGTCGCGTGCTTCCCTCGAAAGCTCAATCGGGGCGCTGTCCTGGATTTGCCTGACAAACTCACTGCGCGGAGAGGAATCGCCAAGCCCGGCCCTCTGGTCGAGAAGCCGGTAATAGGCCAGGCTTTCAACTGGAATTCCTTCACGGCGAGCCTCTTGATCGGCCGCCAAGAGCTTGTTCAAAGTGTTCTGCGGATTCTCGGCGATATCGTGATAGCGGCGCTTCAAATAACGCTGAACTCTTGGCGGCTGCTTCAGAATATAACCATCGAACTCGCGCGTCAGGGCGTTCTCATTTACCCAATTATTATAGCCCTGCTCAAGATTGGCTCGCGCCTGCTGCAAGGCCTCAAACTCGCGTTGAGCTTCTGAAAGTGCCTTGGTACCCTCTACGGCGCGAGCGCTGTCGTACTCGTTCATGCCCTCGGCGAGGATTTTCTCCGCTTCTCTCTTCTTGGCTTCCGCTTGCTGAAGCGCAACATTGAGGCTGCCGGCATAGGTTTGCATGGCAGCATTTTCCGCATCCAGCCGGCCAGCACGATTTTCAATCGCTGCGTCAAGATAATGGTCCTCGGTTGTCGGCTCGAAGTAGGCATCTTCATCAATGACCATTTCGCGGTTTGCCATTGTCTCGTTTCCTCAATCAAAAAGCCGATGCGGCGGAAAGGCCGCGATTTTGCACAGCATATTCAAGCAGCCTGCCAATAGCCGCGCCGACCTCTGCCGGATCTTCGCATCCGTAGGCTAGCCAGGAGCATTTCTGTAAGCCGTTCAGTAAGCCTTGCGAGATTTTCAGGTGAATGCTCGCCGTGCCTGCAATACTATTATCGATGCTTTCCAGCAGCCCGGACATAGCCAAATCGCGGAAAGCAGACGTGATCGTGGTTGCGCGGGTTTCATCCTCTGCAACGTGCCCCGCCAACTTAAGAAGTTCCATTTCTTGTGGCGTAAGAACGATGTTGGAAAGCGCAAAACCATCGCCATCCGGCCGCGCTCCAGAGGCGTTAAGGCAGAGTTTGCCGATGGCTTGCTGGAGAATGCTCAGCACGGCTTCACCCAAGGCCTCAGCGTTTTGAATTTGCGTTGGCAAGATCCAGCCGAACGCGGCAATCTGCGCGGCCAAGTCATTTTGGACTGCGAGTCTGACCGTCGTTGTATTGCCGGACTTTTCTTCTTTGCGCTCGCGAATCGCTTCGCCAGCGAAAGCCTGAAGCTTCATGGCTACAACGCGGGGTGCGAACGCATCGGCTTTTGCCAGGTTGCCTAGCTCAATGAGACTTTCGAGGTCATCCCCCGAAAGGTCGATTTGCACGCTCATCCCGTTTTGCACTCGGTCGCGAAGGGTCATTGGGCTGCCTGCGCTTTCTCCGAAAGCTTTATGCTACGGGGCGCTGCGCGGGGTTTAATTATGAGCTTTTTCCGCTGCAAAGCTTCCAGCATCTGAGTAACCCCGTGAACAGATTGCATTCCCATAAGAGCCTGTAGCTCCCTCAGGCTGGGTGAAACGCCACGTTCCTTGCGGATCTTCTTTATGAAGTCCAGCATCTGTTGCTGTCGCGGAGTCGGTGCAAGCTTATCCATCGAAGTCTCACGTGTATAATGCGCAGATTATAGCACAGAAATAGCGTGTCAAGTGAAAAATCGCAACGTTATCAACAATTTTCTGCTGCCTTTGCTGTCTCTTGCGCGGCTTCTGTACATTATATAGGCCGAACGCTGTTACATAGTACCGTAACGCTGTGGCGAACGCTGTGATGCTCTAAATAATATGCACGTAACTCCGTGACGAACGCGTTACATTTACTGCTGTTGAGCTTGAAGTATACGCTGATATAGTGCTGGCAGCCCAAGCTTTACTAGCTCTAAAACAACTTCCTGTGCCTTGTCTGCCGGGAGCGCGCGCATAGGCAGGCCTATTGACAGGAGGGCCTGAATGATAGGCGCGTCGAGTGCGATCAATACGGGCATCTCTCCAGGTTTCGGCTTACGAAAGCCATTATGCAGCGCCTGGCATCTGAGTTGCGCAATCGCATGGCTGACAGCGTCGGGATCGCGGATGTTCTGCTGATCGAGCCAATCTAATTGAACGAGCCGGGCGGCTTCCTCGAACGTCACCTCCCTTGGCGGAGGCGCGATTGATCCCGTCTTCTTTCGCTGCCTATGCCTCCTGGCGCGCTTGGCGGCCGGTGATTCCGAGTAGCGGCGCGGCGGCTTTGTTGCGGCCGGCTGTGCTGTGATTGTGCCTTCGATCATGCTTATGATCTTTCATCAAAATGGAACTTCATCACCGCCCCGATACTCGAAATCGAAGTCATCCCTGCCAACGATTTTCGGTTTTTCACGTGTCGCAGGTCCAGCCCGATATGCCGCTGAAACTTTAGCCGCGTATGACACGGTGGAAGCTACTCCAGACATGCCGCGAGTTGGCGTAGACGCAGACATCTGGGTTCCCCTCCTCCAGCTCGACCAAGAGAGGATGCACGGGCATGAGCGTCACCCAGCAATCTTTGATTTCAGTTTCCAGGCAGAACGAGAGCCACCAAAGACCGCTATCGTCTTCGGGCTCGCCGTTGACCCTCACGCCTTTAGGCTTTCGGCATGTCCAGTGATGGCAGCCTCCTTCTCCGTATGTCCGGTGCAGCAACCCGCTGGGGAACATTTGGCGAATATCGTCCCCATCGGGCGTTTTCCAGTTCAAGTTGGGAAGCTCAAGCTCCAGCCCTTCAATGCGTTTGACTTTGAGCCGGCGCGCCTTAGGCTTTGCAGGACGGCGCTTGCGCGGCGGTTTTGGTTCCGTTTCAACTGTCATCTTGCACCTCGCAATTTCTCAATTGCTTCGTTGCGCTTAGCTTGAAATTCAGTTTTGGCACGGAGCGCGGCGGCCATGTCGTCCAAGGTTTGTTTGCGGGCGGAGCGGCCGTTAACTTTCTCAACCTTCACCCCGGAAGCACCCGGCTTCGGCCATTTGAGCTTTGGCTTGGCAGGCTCGGGGGCGGCCACTGTGGATACGGGAATTCCCGTATCCAAGGATAACACCTCCGGCTCCGGTGCTTGCTCGGGGGGAGTCGGGGCGGGGGCGGCTTCGAATATCTCGCCCTTCTCGCCCTTCACGTCCGCCCCATTTGCTGCTTTTGCCTCCGCGCGGGACTTGGCCCCTTCGCCGTAAAGCCCGTTCCATCGCCTTTTCGCGGAATCCGCATCGTGCTCGGTAACAAACCCGGCCGGATAGCCGTTTAAGTCAACACGGGTCACACCCGGCAAGATTTCACGAAGATACCGGCTCGACATAACGTAATTATTCAAATATCGCGACAGCATCTGCCGGTTTATATCTGGAAGTGCGGCGCAGATTTCATCGTAAATGCCAATTCTTAGTGGGCGGCAAGTCTTACCACGCTCGAAGAAAGCTCTCGGAAAGTGCGTAACGAGTGTTGGCAATATTGCAGCTTCTAGCTCTTTGGCTGTGAGTTGTGCGAGTTTATCTTGCATCGGTTTTCCCTTATCGCTTGAACATTTCAATTACGCTTCCCCAGATGCCCCGTGCCGGACGGGGCGGCGGATGTCCGTTCCTCAGCCTGCGAGCGCAGCGGTGACCGGCCAAAAGTAGTTGTTCGCTCTGTTCGTTGAACAAGATGTGTGCAAACCGCAAACCGCGCCGTCCGCAAAGTTCGCAACGCGCGGGCTCGTCTTCGCTATCCAAGCGGCGGATGGTTTCGAGGCGCCACGGGCCTCCAATGGGGATTGTGAGGGTGCTCATGCTGGGGCTCCCGACAGCTTAGGTTCGGGAGTGAACGCTTCCAGGGCATTCCCTGCTAAGCTTTTTAACTTCGAGGCAATGCCGGGCTCGTCCCTTCCTCTGCGCCACGTTGCCCTGATCGCCTGTATCGCGAGCATGGCCTTTTCCAGGTGAGCCTCGACGCGGGCCTGCAAACCATTGCCATAATCCTCATGGTTGAACGCATGAGGGCTAACGTAGCGCTTGAATTCATCGGCCATCACCATCCAGGGCTTGAAAAGGTGCGGGTCGCGATTTTGGGAATCCCAGCAATTATTCTCGTCGAGCCGGATATCTGGGCAGCGGGCCATGACGGACTCGACGAATCCGGTACTGATGCACACCCATTCCGATTTGAACTTAGGGTGAGGCTCGCCACCGCAAAGCTGGTCCGGTTCGCCGTATTTGGCTTTCAGTTCGGCGTCCCGGCGCTCGCTAACCATGCGGCGAACGCTTTGGCAAACCGAGCTGATGATTTCATCGATTGTGCGCGGCTTGCCTTCGTAAGTGGTTGGCCGCTCCTTCTCAGCCGCGTGCTCAATGTCGTCCATCGTGGCACCGTCAACTTTATCGAAAACGCGGTTCAGATGCTTCCCGGTAAGGCCAGCCAAAAATAGCCCTGGTACTTTCAAATCATCCTTGAAACGGCCGGGTGTAGATTCTGCAGCCGGCAGATGTGCGTGATTGCTGTTTGGCTTGGCAGGAGCCGCGATACGCTTGGCGGCATTGGCGTCAACCGCTTTGTCAAATGCGGCTTTCGTCCTTTCGGTGATGCCCTCTTCCCGGCGGGTCTTCTCGGCAAGGATGGCCTCCGTGCCGGCAAGCTTACGCTGCTCCTCATAGCGTTCGCGGAGTTGGCCTCTACCGTATTTGCGGAAGTAGGATAAAGCGCTGTCCCATGTCGTGCCAAGCTGGGTGCTGCCTGCCTTGACCTTGTTGTCCAAGTGGCGCTTGGCTTCCAGGATGACTTCGCCAATGACCTCCGCTGGTAAATGCAGCCGCTGCCCCTCCTTCAGAATGGCGCTTAGCTCGCCCGCAACCGCACTTTCTGGGCAGGGGTTGAGCAGATGCGGATCTCGTCTCTGATGCCAAGCATTAGCAACATCGCGAATCGCAAGAACGGTTTCCAAGGAGACCGTGGCTTGATCTGCGGGCGCCGCGTTTTGTAGGGGGTAAGCATGAACAGCAAAGCCATTAGCCGCTACCGTCTCAACAGCTCCCCCCTGCCAAGCCCCTTTCTTTCCTTGGCCAAGTTGTAAACCTTCCTGCCCACAACCGTCCTCGCGCGTGCGGAGGGTATTATCTTCTTCTACAACAGGGGTTAAAAAGAAAGGGGTTATATCCGCATTTTTGCGGTTTCTCTGCCGCAAATCTGCGGATTCACTCTCCGGCTGATTCCGCATTTCTGCGGTTTCATTCCTTTGTTCCATAAGTTCGAACAGTTCAGCGGAGGCGCGTAAAACATCCGGCGCGATTTGATAACTCCGTACCGATGTCTTGTTGTAGCGGCGTTGCTTTGCCCCCCATCCCTTCTTGATAAGCCTCTTGAGTGCGCGTTCATATTTGTCCCGCGACTTGCCAATGAAACCGGCGCCATTCTCTGGATCAAGAAAGCAGCCGGCACCATTACTGTCTGTGAACTTCAGCTCAAGTGATAGAGCGCGGTACTCGGCGTCCGTAACGCTTGGGCTCACCAAGGCATGGTTGAGAATGCACTGCTTTGGGCTTGCGTCCTTGTTTTCTCTGAGGAGAAAGGCAGCGCGCATTTCTTCGACTGTGCGCTCGACATCGGAGATGCGGCTATTGTGGCCGATGGAGGCTGCGGCAGGGTGTATGTTGGGAGGTCATTATTCGGCCTCCCCACATGTTTTAACGTACAGATCATAGGCATCAGCGGCTAGCTTTTGAGCAATATCAGGCAGAAGTTCTAGCGCAGAACCTAGGTTATTGTGATGTTTGCACCCCTCTGTCTCCCACTTCAGCGAGAGGGAAGCCGGCCACACAATTATCTCAATCAGAGCATGCAATGATGCTGCTCTATCCGAGAGGTTTCGGGCTAGTTCGCGAAGGTCCGCCGACGCATACCCCTCATTTGGCGCGACTGGCGCAGATGTAACTTCCGGCGCCTGATGGCCGTTTAGGTTTTCTTTTTCTGTGTTGCCCGACACTTGGGCCTCCGTCAGAACTGTGGAGGCGGGGCACGCGAAAAGGTCTTGAAAATCTAAGGCGGAACATTTAATCTACCCGTATCGATTCCTCTTCCGCCGAAGAGCTTCTAGGTTTTCTTACTTTCGCATGCCGCCGTTCTCCGATGGCGTTGATAAGGTTCCCCGAATAGCGCTGGTTACGCTGGGAAACCGGGTTTGCAGGTTCTGACGAACACAACAAATTCAACAGACGACTACTCGCACAGGCCCCCTAGTGGGGCCTTTTGCATTTCTAAGCAGCCGCGCGGGATTCCGTAGGCCAATCAATCACAACAATCGAGCGATGCTTGTCAGGCACACGGCTAATGACGCCGTACCTTTCGAGCTTTGCGACAACACACTGTGCGCCTTGACTCGTGATACGGCGCCCACGGCCGATTTCCGCAAGAGACGGCGAATAGCCATGTCTTTCAATGAACCCCTTGATGAACTGAAAGGTCTCCAGTTGCTTTGGGGTCAATACTGGCGAGCGCATTGTTTCAG
>JBAUNL010000683.1:0-9120 GCA_049579205.1 Rhodomicrobium sp.
CGAAAGGGTTGTCAGCCAGCGCTGCGTCGCCCTGATCGAGCAGCGCGATGCGATCCGGGCTAGCACGCTCTTCCATTGGTGGCCAAAGCCAAACGAGGCGAACTAATCAACCGGATACGGTATTACAGAGCGCACCAAAGCGCCTATGGCGTGGTTAACAGTTCTTACACAGGGCCTATGGGGGTGGTTAACAGGCGCGCCGTAGGGGACGGGAATCGCGAAAATCACCCCAAAAAAGCGCGTTTTCGCCTACGAATTTCGCGCTCGAAAGTACAGAAATTTGTTGTTTACCCTGCGCATTAACCATGCCGCCGCCGAAAGTGCCGTCGCGCCCTCTCGCAGCAACTGAAATTCTTACATGATTTCATGTGCTTCACCCGTTAAAGCTTTCGCAAGCCGATTTGTCTATTGTGGCAAATTAAGAAATCGGGGTGGTGGAAACTTTACGTGACGAAAAAACCGAAATGCGAAATTTCCCAAATTTTCGGTTCCGTCTCCTAAGGGCGCTACAGGGCGCAGTGTACCCCCAGCCGCCAGGCGTAGCTCGAAGACCCCTTGACGCCGCCGAACGAAGCGCCATTACATAAGATGCCAGCTGGCCGGATGGCCGCTGCTCGAGGCGCGCGCTGTGGCCGTTCGCGGTTGAAGCGCGCCTTGAGTGGAGGAAAGTCCGGGCTCCACGGAAACACGGCGCCGGATAATTTCCGGCAGGGGCAACCCTAGGGAAAGTGCCACAGAAAGCAAACCGCTTTATTCAGGTCATCACGCTTGGTGTCTCAAGCAGCGCGAAGCGCGGTAGACCAAAAATACAGCAAGGGTGAAAGGGTGCGGTAAGAGCGCACCGCGCGGCTGGTAACAGGCGCGGCATGGTAAACCCCGCCGGGAGCAAAACCGAATAGGGACGGCACCGCTTGCGCGAAAGCGCGGGCAAAATGCGTTTCCGCATCGCCGTCCGGGTTGGTTGCTTGAGGCCCTTGGCGACAGGCGTCCCAGATGAATGGCCATCGCGGCGGCGGAAGCTGCCGGCACAGAACCCGGCTTACAGGCCAGCTGGCATTTAAAAATTTGGTGGAACGGCCCGCCCTATTCCGCGGCGGCCGTGGCGATGGCGCCATGGCAGTGCTTGAATTTCTTGCCGGAACCGCAAGGGCAAGGCGCATTGCGCGAAACCTTGCCCCAAGTCGAGGGATCGTTCGGATTGACGTTGCCGCCACGCGCGCGCTGGGCAGCAGCTGCCGCGCGGCCCGCTCCACCCCCCGCTCTGCGGACTGTCCCGGTGCCGTTTGTCTGTTTTGCAGCGGCCCTGCGTTCCTGGCGCGATCTCGGAGCTGCCGTCTCGTCCATCCCGAACTCGTCCTCGCCTGTCGAAGGATCAAGATGGTGAGCCTGCATTTCCGGCAGTTCTCCCATGTCCGCGAATTCGTCGGGAACTCCGGGAGACAGCACGACATGCATGAGCTGCCCCGTAACGTCCCGTCTAAGACGGCTTAGCAGATGCTCGAAAAGCTGGAAGGCTTCGCTCTTATATTCATGCAAGGGATCGCGCTGGGCATATCCGCGCAAACCAACCGCCTGACGCAGGTGGTCGAGCGTCACGAGATGCTCACGCCATAGATAATCCAGCGTCTGCAACAGCACGGCTTTTTCGATCCGCCGCATCATGTCTGGGCCAACTTCAGAAGCCTTGCGGGCTGCGGCGGCATCCGCTTTGTCCTGAAGCCGTTCCAGAATTTCCTCGTTGGCGATTCCCTCTTCGGCTGCCCATTCCGCGACGGGAAGCTCAAGGTCGAAGATTTCTTTGAACTCCTTGGCAAGCCCGTCGACGTCCCATTGCTCGGCAAAGGCTTTCTCGGGAATGTACGTCGAAACCAGGTCCTGAACGATCTCGCGGCGCATATCTGCGATTGTTTCTTCGACCGAGTCGTCGTGCATAAGGTCGATGCGCTGCTCGAAGATGACCTTGCGCTGGTCATTCATCACGTCATCGTATTTGAGCAGGTTTTTGCGCGTATCGAAGTTTCGTGCTTCCACCTTCTGCTGGGCTTTCTCAAGGGCGCGGTTGATCCAGGGATGCGCGATGGCTTCATCTTCCTGAATGCCGAGCTTGCGCAGCATGAAGTCCATGCGCTCAGATCCGAAGATCCGCATGAGATCGTCTTCGAGCGAAAGATAGAACTTGGAGGCGCCGGGGTCGCCCTGCCGGCCGGAACGGCCGCGGAGCTGATTGTCTATGCGCCTGCTCTCATGGCGCTCGGTGCCAAGCACATACAGGCCACCGGCTGCGAGAGCGACGGCCTTCTTCTGCTCCACATCGGCATTGATATTGGCGCGCTCTGCCTCGATCTCCTCTGCGGTGGGTTCCTCGCCCGCAGCTCTTTTCGCATCAATCCAATCAGAAAGCAGCATGCTAGCGTTGCCGCCAAGCTGAATGTCAGTGCCGCGGCCTGCCATGTTGGTAGCGATTGTTACGGCGCCAGGAACGCCAGCCTGCGCCACGATATGCGCCTCTTGCTCGTGGTAGCGGGCGTTCAAGACCTGATGCGGAACATTGAGGGGTTTCAACATCTCCGAGAGCGTCTCGGATTTCTCGATGGACGTTGTGCCCACGAGAATGGGCTGGCCTCTTTTGCTGCAATCCTCGATCAGAGCGATGATGGCCTTATATTTCTCCTTCGCCGTCCGGTAGACCTCATCGTCGCTATCGATGCGGACCATCGGCCGGTTGGTTGGAACCTCGAGCACGTCGAGCTTATAGATGTCCCCGAACTCGGCCGCCTCGGTTATGGCGGTACCCGTCATCCCGGAAAGCTTATTATAGAGGCGGAAATAATTCTGGAAGGTGATGGAAGCTAGCGTCTGGTTCTCTGGCTGAACCTCGACCTTCTCTTTGGCTTCCAGCGCTTGATGCAGGCCCTCCGAGTAACGGCGCCCTTCCATCATGCGGCCGGTGAATTCGTCGATGATTACAACCATGCCCTTTCGCACGATGTAGTCACGATCGCGCATGAACAGCTTGTGCGCCTTGAGCGCCTGGTTCACGTGATGAACGAGTGTTACATTCTCGACATCGTAAAGAGAGGAGTCGGGCTTCATGAAGCCGGCTTCGACAAGCAGCTCCTCGATGCGTTCATTGCCCTCTTCATTGAGGACGACGGTGCGCATTTTTTCGTCGAGTTCGAAGTGCTCCTTGGCAAGGTTCGGGATCAACCTGTCGATGGTGTTATAAAGGTCGGACTTGTCCTCGATAGCGCCCGAGATGATGAGAGGGGTGCGCGCCTCGTCGATCAGGATCGAGTCCACTTCGTCGACAATCGCATAATTGTGCCCTTGCATGTCCTCAGAGCGACCGCCAAACTGGACCATCTCCTCCATGGAATATTTCATATTGTCGCGCAGATAGTCGAAACCGAACTCGTTGTTGGTTCCGTAGGTGATATCGCACCCATAGGCCGCGCGACGCTCATTATCGTCGAGATCATGCAAGATGCAGCCGACTGTCAGGCCTAAGAATTTGTGAATTTGCCCCATCCATTCGGAGTCGCGCTTGGCGAGGTAGTCGTTGACTGTAACGACATGAACGCCGCGTCCTGGGAGGGCATTCAGATAGGCTGGCAGCGTTGCAACGAGCGTTTTCCCCTCGCCCGTTTTCATTTCCGCGATTTTTCCGCTGTGGAGAACCATCCCGCCCACGAGCTGCACGTCGAAGTGGCGCTGGCCAAGGGTTCGCTTGGCAGCCTCTCGAACGGTGGCAAAGGCCTCCGGCAAAAGATCATCGATGGTTTCGCCGTTCGCAAGGCGCGCGCGAAACTCGGCTGTTTTCCCTCTCAGCTCATCGTTGGAAAGTGCCTCAAATTGAGGCTCAAGCTCGTTGATAGGCGCAACCCGTCCATTAAAACTCTTCAAGCGCCTATCATTTGAACTTCCGAATATCTTGGTTGCGATAGCGCCAAGAGAAACCATAGTAACCGAGCCTCATTGCCTCGCTATGAAACCGCCCCCCCGAAATGGGGGCGCATGCCAACGCGCCATGCGGTGGCGGCGGTGGCTTCTTTACGGGCTTTTTTCCGAAATGACCTGAAGGGAACTGCCCTTCTTCTTACCGTAGGAGAGAAATAATGAGGCTCGTTTGCGCTGTCAACGCGAGGCTGGCGCCTTCCCCCGCTGAGCACCCTGGATTGCGCCCAACCGCCAGCTACACCATTATTGCCGTTCACGTCCGGCCACGCCGTCCATTTCCGCGGCGATCTGTTGGCTGCCCGGGGCTTGAGGCTTGCCGCAACTTCTCGGCTCGCTTCCAATATCTTAGGCTCCCGCACATCTCTGCGAACCTTTTTGCATCACTAGCGCTTTTGAGCTGGACCACTCCTTCGTCCAAATCTTCCATGAGCCCAGCCTTTTGCAGAAGGGGGACGGCGTTCTCCTGGTAGGCGATGAACTTCTGATGCGCGAAAGCATCTGCCAAGAAGTCGCGGGCAGCAGGATGTTTAGAAAGGAGTTTGCCTCCCTCCCCAGACACCAAGATGGCAACCGCATCATAAAGAACTGAAGGTCCACCATCGAGCTTTTCGTCACCCTGGACCCATGTCCCATCGCTTGCCTTCACCCCGCCCACCTCTGGGGCAACGATTTCCACCATCGCCCCTTTAGACTCAAAGGCTTGTCGAACATCGGCCAGGAGCCGGGCTTCGACGCCATCGCTGACGAGAATGCCGAGCTTCCGGCCCTCAATCCGTTTGGGGCCATTGAGGATGATGCTGAGTGCGGGCGATTCCTTAAGATCGTGACGGGTTGGCCGCGCCGCATCCGCAGGCTTGGGCATTTCCTGTAGCCTGAGGCCCTTCGCAACCTCATGGGCGAGCCCCTCGTCGATATTGAGAAGATGCGCAACCACCCGCGATCGAATTGCTGGAGTCTTAACTTTGCTTAGCTCAAAGATTATTGCGTCTGCGATGTGATGCTGCTCGATCTCGGTCTGGCTCTGATAGAACTGAAGGGCCTGGCTGTAGTGATCCGCAAATGTTTCGGAGCGGACGCGCTGCATTTCTCCCCGTTCTTCCGATGGATAGGTCTTGAAGCCTTTCTCCGGCGACTCGCGCGGCCCGCTCATCTTGCCGCCCCAGGAATTGGGCTCGTAATTTACCCTGCCCTTGGGATTGCTCAACGCCATATGCCCATCCTGCTGGAAGGTCGCGAACGGGCATTTGGGCGCATTGATCGGCAGGAAGGTGAAGTTGGGCGAGCCCAGGCGCTTCAATTGGGTGTCGAGATAGGAAAAGTTGCGCCCCTGAAGCAGCGGGTCGTTCGAGAAATCAACTCCCGGCACGATGTTCTGCGTGCAGAACGCAACCTGCTCGGTCTCGGCGAAAAAGTTATCCACGCAGCGGTCAAGGACAAGCCGGCCGACACGGCGCACCGGCACTTGCTCTTCCGGTATGATCTTCGTGGGATCAAGAATGTCGAATTCGAAGCGATCGGCGAAATCGTCATCGAAAAGTTGCAGCCCGAGTTCCCATTCCGGATAATCACCAGCCTGAATCGCGTTCCAAAGATCGCGCCGGTGAAAATCGGGGTCTGCGCCGCTGATCTTGACCGCCTCGTTCCAGACAACAGACTGAAGGCCGAGCTTCGGCTTCCAATGGAACTTCACAAAGGTGGACTTGCCTTCGGCGTTGACCAGCCGGAAGGTATGAACCCCAAAGCCTTCCATGAAGCGGAACGAGCGAGGAATGGCCCGATCGGACATGATCCACATGATCATGTGCATACTTTCCGGCGTAAGCGATATGAAATCCCAGAAATTGTCGTGCGCCGACTGCGCTTGGGGGAAGCCCCGGTCAGGCTCCTGCTTCACGGAGTGAATAACGTCCGGGAACTTGATTGCATCCTGGATGAAGAACACCGGGATATTGTTGCCGACGATGTCCCAGTTTCCCTCTTTTGTGTAAAGCTTTACGGCGAACCCGCGCACGTCGCGCGCTAGATCTGTGGAGCCCTTATTACCGGTTACCGTTGAAAACCGCACAAAAGCGGGCGTCTTTTCGCCTGCGCGCTGGAAAATGTCTGCGCGAGTGATATCGGATAGCGATTCATAGGTTTCGAGATAGCCGTGGGCGCCGAACCCGCGGGCATGCACGACGCGTTCCGGGATGCGCTCGTGATCGAAATGGAAAATCTTTTCGCGAAAATGAAAGTCCTCAAGCGCGGCCGGCCCGCGCGCGCCAATTTTCAGAGTGTTTTGATCATCGGAAACTGGTACGCCCTGCTGGGTTGTCAAAATAGCGGCATCGCCGCATGCAACCTGATGTGTTTCGCCGCCCTGGCCGCGTAGGACTGTCTGATCTCCTAAGCTGGCAGTGGACCCGCCATTATTGCGAGATTTTCTCTTCATTGGCTTGCCTTTGACGCTTGGTTTTTGGGAGCGCCTTATTCGCGGGCTTTTCCGAGTCAGGCGGCGCTGCTTCCACGTTGGATGAACGGCGCCTCTAAGCTCTTGTTCCCCGCAACAAGAGCTGCGGAACCGGCCCATTTGGGCGAAGCGGGCGCTCGGGTGCACATTTTCCCTCTAGCCAAGGTTAAGTTCCTTGCGGGGGTTCACACATGCTACCAGCTGTCCGCGTACGGGGGCGTGAGGGCTCCTCTGATCAAGGTAAATTGCAAGATCCTTCTTCCCAAGGCAGTTCGTCCGTCCTAAAAGCGGGTTTTGCTAAGCCGCGCCGGGTGGCGCTTTCAGTGTTGAGCAAAGGCAAGGAGCTCCGAACCGTGACTTTGAGAACCTTATTTCTTAGGGCGTTGGCGCTTGCGATTGCGATGGGCGCTCAATACGCTTATGCCGCCGGCCCGGTAGCGCGCATTAATGGAGCAGAAATCTCTGAGGCAGAGATCAATTTCGCGGAAAGCGAGGTGGGTGCCGAAATCGCGGGCCTTCCGGCAGAAGCGCGCCGCCGGGTCCTTCTTGAGTACCTTGTCGAGGCGCATCTTTTCGCGGATGCCGCCGCCAAAAATCAGCTCAACCAGGGCAAGGATTTCGAGGAGAGGCTCGCCTATTACAAGCTTCGTGCGCTGCGCGACGCCTTCTATGAAAAGAAAGTGCGGGAAGCCGTAACCGAAGCACAGGCCAAGGCAGCGTATCAGGAGCAGATCGCGAAGATTGCGCCGGAGCCGGAAGTGCGCGCGCGGCACATTCTTTTGAAGACCGAGCAGGAAGCTAAAGACGTCGTGAAACAACTGAAGAACGGCGCGGACTTTATTGAGCTTGCAAAAAAAAGCTCGGATGGGCCGAGTGCACAGACCGGAGGCGATCTTGGCTATTTCTCGCGCGGGCAGATGGTAAAACCCTTTGAGGATGCGGCGTTTGCGCTGAAGCCAGGACAAATTTCAGACCCGGTGCAGACCGAATTCGGCTGGCACGTCATAAAAGTCGAGGATAGGCGGAATAGACCGGTCCCGAGCTTCGACGAGGTTAAGGATCAGCTGATGGCGTCGCTCGTACAGAACCAATTAAAAACAGTGGTGCAGGGCCTTCGCAGCTCGGCGAAGGTGGAGATTGTCGATCCTGAGCTGAAGAAGGCCATCGAGGATGATGCAAAGGCTGCCGCTATCGAAGCCGCGCAGGAGCAGAAGCAGCGATAACGGGGGAGCCCTTTTCGATGGCACAAGCTCATAAGGTCTCGAAGTTCGCGCCGGCGGCACTTGCGCAGTTGCCGCCACTTCCGGGAGTGCGCCTCGCCGTGGCGGAGGCAGGCATTAAGTATGCGAACAGGAAGGACGTGCTGTTTGCGCTTTTTCCGGAGGGAACCCAGGCCGGGGGAGTCTTAACCCGCTCCAAGACGGCATCGGCGCCGGTTGAATGGTGCCGGACGCAGCTTCATCACGGAAAAGCGCGGGCGCTTGTGGTAAATTCCGGCAACGCGAATGCCTTCACCGGCTGGCGCGGAAGGGAAACGGTCACCGCGACCGCGGATTTTGCGGCAAAGGCCGCGGAGTGTCTTGCCGGCGAGGTCTACATTGCCTCCACCGGTGTGATTGGAGAGCCGCTGGAAGCATCGAAATTCGCTGGAATCATATCCAAGATGGCTGCCGAGGCGAAGGAAGACTGTTGGCTAGAATCCGCGCGCGCCATCATGACGACAGATACTTTCCCAAAGCTGGCGACGAGGCGCGCTCACGTTGGCGGAGTTCCTGTGACCCTGAACGGCATCGCCAAGGGATCGGGCATGATCGCGCCGGATATGGCGACCATGCTCAGCTTCATCGCGACGGACGCCGCCATCGATAGCGGGGCGCTTACAAAGCTGTGCCGGTCGCACATTGACCGCACCTTCAACGCCATTACGGTGGATAGCGATACCTCCACAAGCGACACTCTCCTAGTCTTTGCGACCGGCACCGCCACTGCGAAAGGCGCATCCCGTATCGTCAATGCCGACGACCCGGATGCGGCCCCCTTCTCGGCCGCACTTCTCGGTCTCATGCATGATCTCTCGCTGCAAGTGGTGAAGGACGGCGAGGGCATATCGAAACTAATGATCATTCACGTCGAAGGCGCCGAAAATGATGAGGCAGCGCGGCGCATTGGGCTTTCCATAGGAAACTCACCGCTGGTCAAAACCGCGATTGCAGGCGAGGACGCCAATTGGGGGCGTATCGTCGCCGCGGTCGGCAAGACCGGCGAGGCTGCAGACCGCGACCGGCTCTCAATCTGGTTTGGTGATATTTCGGTGGCGCGCGAGGGAATGCGCGATCCTAATTACAAAGAGAAGGATGGCGCGGAATATGTGAAGGGGAACGAAATCGAGATCCGCGTCAATGTAGGAACCGGCGGCGGAGGCCGGGCAACGGTTTGGGCGTCCGATCTCACCCATGACTATATCGCCATCAATGCAGACTACCGAAGCTGATACGAATACCCCGCCGGTGCGGCTGGTCGTGGTTGCCGCTTCCGCCTTGATCGATCCGGATGGGCGCGTCCTTCTCGCACAAAGGCCCGCGCACAAGGAGCTCGGCGGGCTTTGGGAGTTTCCTGGCGGTAAGATTGCCGAGGGCGAGACCCCCGAACTGGCTTTGATCCGGGAACTGAAGGAGGAGCTTGGTATCATTGTACCGCTCCGCTGCCTGTCCCCT
>JBAUNL010000684.1:0-1715 GCA_049579205.1 Rhodomicrobium sp.
GGGCTGAACGGGCTTGTCGAGGCGAGGCACCGAGGCGAAGGCAGGTGGAAACTCCAAAGAAGACCCAAATCCAGTGACGAAGACGAAGGGAATCTGCTTCTCAAGAAGGACCCCCGCCAGCGGCCATACAAGCTTTCCCGCAAGATTTACATCGAGTACTGCGGCATCCATTGGCTTCTCTCGTGCAATGGCAAGCGCGGGCTCAAGCCTTAATGCCGGTCCGAGGACGACACAGCCCTGATTTTTCAGCTCATCCATCGTATCCAGGGCGATCAGCATCTCGTCTTCCACAACGAGAACGCGTTTGCCTACAAGGTTCATGCCTCACACTCTTTTTTGAGAGCTGCCGTCCAATCGAGGAATGCACTTGCAATGCCGGCCCGAATAAAGCCCCTCCGGGGCGGTGTCCTACGGAAACTCTACTTCACGCAACCCCGTTCCAATCGTAAGAGTGTTATGGTGTATGTCAATCGTGAGCTCAGCTAATTATCTGGAAAAGCTAGAGCTTTGCACGCAATTCACTCGATGACGATGCGGGGAGGCGGGCGATTGCCTGCGCTTCCAGTTAGCTGCGACCAGAGCGAAGCCGCGATTGACTTATAAATTTGCGCCGGAATTGACGACGGCTCCGCCACCGTGATCGGCCGGCCGGAATCGGAAGTCTCCCGGATCGCCATCGCGAGCGGCAACTCCCCCAGGAAGGGGACGCCCAGACGCTGAGCCTCTTTCCTCGCACCGCCGTGGCTGAAAATATCCGAGCGATGGCCGCAATTCGGACAGACGAAAAAGCTCATATTTTCAATGATTCCCAGCACGGGCACGTTCACGCGCTTGAACATATTGAGGCCCTTGCGCGCGTCGATCAACGCCAAATCCTGCGGCGTCGAAACGATTACCGCCCCCGACAGTGGCACCTGCTGCGCCATGGTAAGCTGCGCGTCCCCGGTTCCGGGCGGCATGTCCACTACCATGATGTCAAGCTCGCCCCAGGCTACGTCCTTGAGCATCTGGGTGATCGCGGAGATAACCATGGGCCCGCGCCAGATCATTGGCGTCTCCTCCTCGACGAGGAAGCCCATGGACATAACCTTCAGGCCGTAGTTTCCGACCGGCTTTAAGAGATTCTCCCCGGCAAGCTCGGGCTTTTCGTGGATGCCAAGCAAGCGCGGCATGGAGGGGCCGTATATATCGGCGTCGAGGATAGCGGCCCGCAGTCCATTTTGCTGAAAGCCGAGCGCCAAATTTACCGCGGTGGTCGATTTGCCGACGCCGCCTTTTCCGGACGCGACTGCGATAATGTGCTTGATTGCGCCGATCCCTCGCGCTTGCGCGCCCTTCGCCGGAGCGGCTGGCGCGGCTCCGGTCTCTTTTGCGTCGGAAGTAAGCGTAACAACCGCTCCGGCGACGCCGGGCATCGCCTTGACGGCATCCTCGGCGGCTTTTCTCACCGCTTCATAAGCCTTCGCATCCCTTTGCGGAACGCTTAGAGCAAAGTAGACCTTGTCCCGGTTAATCACTATCTCAGATAGCATGCCCGAAGATACGATATCGCCCCGGCCTGATACCTTGATATTCTTGAGCGCATTCAAAACGCTTTCTTTGGTTACGTGATCAGCCATGGCACCGTCAGTTGCAAAAGTTGAGAAGGTAGATCGGGAAACAAGCCGGCTTTATTTAATGCTTGGGCTGTCTCTGCGAAAGCCTGCGCAGCGAGC
>JBAUNL010000685.1:0-1641 GCA_049579205.1 Rhodomicrobium sp.
ACGCGCTGCCCGCCTTGTTCGTAGTCATGATGCGATTTCGTGTTTCTGGATTGTATGGGGCCGAGCATGGCCCTTCTGCCGTTCGGATGGACGAGGGAACTGAAGCGGCGCGGGTCAAAGATACATCTGCACATGGAAGTCGACCCTTAGCCCGGGTCCGCAATTCCTGAAATTTTGGCGCGGACCAATCTTTCATGGTGGAGGAGTCCCAGACAGCGCAAATCACAAAAAATGCCTAGATGGAATTAAATGGAGTTTCTCCCGTTTAAGACTCAAGCGCCGGCGCCAATAAGTTGAGTAGCTTCGCTATTCAAATTCGGGCGGGGCTCTCTATGCATCAGGGGCACTATCATGGGTACATCCTGGCGCGATATTCTGGATAAGGCCGCCGCCAGTCTCCCGGTCGAACCAGCGAGAAAGCCGCAGAGCCTCAGGAGCACCCTGGAGGGGATGTATGCATCACCCTGGGCGGATCCCCGGCCGCATGGCACCGAAAACAGCCGCGATTCGTTGGCGCGCGAGCTCGAAAGGGTGGCCGGACGCTCTTCCCATTCGCAAAGGAAAGCCGCGCGAGCCGAGGGGACCGTATCGGGGCAGCAATTCGCCTTTGTCATCACGTCCCCTGTTAGTGCGCTGCATACACCGCCTACCCGCTTGGAAAGGGCTAAGTCCTGGCGGAATATCGTTGCCGTTCTTCTCTCCCTGGCTGTTATCGGATCAACGGCTTACGCCTTTGTGAACCGAACTCAGAAGCCAGCCGAAGCACGCATTGAACGGAAGAGCAAGCCACCTGGATTGAAACCCCTCCGCCATCGCGCCGCGCCCAACGTCCAGCATGCGTTGAGTGCTCCACCCACAGTGGGACCAGGCGCCGCGGCGCCAGAGGCGAAGCCCCTCTTAGCGGGTCTGAACCCGATAACGGAACAGGCTCTTATGGACCGCGCCGCGGAACAGTTTCGCCGCGGGGAAGTTGGCGTCGCGCGCATCATTTACGAGACTCTCGCTTCATATGGTAGCTCGCGCGCCGCGTTGTCGCTCGCTGAAACATATGAGGCAGCTATCCTGTCGCTCAATTCGATTTCGACAAGCACCGCCGATCCGCACAAGGCTCGCCTTTGGTACGAAAAAGCGGCGCTGCTTGGCAGCCTGAAGGCATATAAGCGCCTCCAGGCAATGGAGGGCGGTTAGCGCCTTCGGATCTGCCACGAAGCTCCAGCCGCAAATGCGATCAATGAAGGCGCCTAGAAGCCGTTAAGGGAGGTAACATGATAAGCTCAGCCCGTCTCAGCCTCATCAAAACCGTATGCCTGATTACAGCGCTGGCTTTGGCGGCTGGCAGTGCGCGTGGGCAGGACAACGCTGTAGAGAAGGTAAAGGCTGCTATGGCGCTGCTCAAGGCGGAGGCCGCCAAGTTGGGCCCGCCGCGGATCGAAGGAACAGACGCTGCCGGCGGCAGTGAAGTGCCGGCCATTTATTTTGGCAGCACGATGATCAACAACAATTTCGATCTTGTAGATGGCGTGGTTAGCAAGGCGGGTGGAACGGCGACGATTTTTGTGAAAAGCGGCAGCGGCTATGTGCGCGTAGCCACCAATATCAAGAAAGATGATGGCTCACGTGCCGTCCGCACTGTCCTTGATC
>JBAUNL010000686.1:0-6200 GCA_049579205.1 Rhodomicrobium sp.
TAAGACGCATAACCGCCGCCCATCTTAGTGATAGAGCCGAGGCCCGATGATATGTTGACGATCCGTCCGTATCGGCGCTTCAGCATGCCTGGAAGGACCAGTTGGCAGAGGCGGAAGGGGCCGATCAGGTTGACATCGATAACGCGGCGCAACTCGCTCTCAGGCAAGTTCAGCACCGGCGTCGAGCCATCGATAAGAATGCCAGCATTGTTGATAAGGCCATCGATGCGGCCCTGCTCCTGCCCTGCGCGCTGAACGAAGATGCGGCAGCTTTCCGCGTCGGAGGCGTCGAGTTCCAGGATAGAAACGCCGTCGATGGGCGGCATCCTTTTAGGATCGCGAACGCCTGCGACTACTTTCGCGCCGCGCTTTTTCAGCTCATGCAAAGTGGCAAGGCCGATGCCGCGATTGGCGCCGGTAAGGAGGATGACTTTGCCTGCGACAGGCTCGATAGGCAACGGCATGCGCATCTCCCTTCGCTATCGTATTATGGATGGCAGCCGAGGGCTTCCCGGAACCTTCGGGATGGCATCTGGGGAGCCCGGCCGCCGATTATAACGCTAGTTATGCTGCGGAACGTTCCTCTTGAGCGCCCTGCAGTATCAGCTCCCAGGTCTCTCCCATAAGCGGTTTTCTAAACAAAGTATGCTCTTTCATCTCGACAATCCGGAATCCATACCGGGCGTAGATGCGCCGCGCGCTTTCAAGGATGGAATGGGTCCACAGCGTTATGCGGGTATATTCAACTGAGCGGGCAAAGGCCACGCAGGCCGAGACCAGCGCGTCGCCGATTCCACCGCCCTGAAACGCCGGCTCTACATAAAGGAGACGCAAACGCGACAGGCCCCCGCCCTCGTCGGTCAGGAATATCGAGCCGGCGAGCTGGCCATCCACTTCAGCCACCCAGCACTGTTCCCGGCCGGGTTTGAAGTCGCGCAAAAAGGCCGTGGTAACCTCGCCTACATTGACCTCGATATTACTGCTCCAGCCGAAGCCTTCTTGGTATAGGATCGACTGCCGCGAGGCGATCACGCCCATATCGCCGGGGCGGAATGTCCGCAGAGTAAAAGTTGAGCCCTGCTTCCCCTCGAGCAGATTCCGAGCTGCTTCTAGCGCTCCCAATAGACGGTGCTGCGCTGGCTCATCGAGCCTCTCTATAACGGTCTTGACCTCCTCGCGCTGCCGCCCATCGAGTTTACCGAATTGCTCCCGTCCGGACTCGGTAAGCCGGATCGAACTGCGCCGGCGGTCCTCATCCAGCCGGACGCGGCTTATCCATCTGCGGCGCTCGAAACGGGCAAGCACGCGGCTGACAAAGCCGGCATCCAGATCCAGCCCAGCCTGGAGATCATCGGCAAAGCAAGGCTCCCTCTGCGCGACCTCAAACAGGAGCCGCGCCTCCGCAAGCGACATTCCGGAGTCTAGGAAATTGGCGTCGAGCGCGCCTACATATTGGGTGAAGAAGCGGTTGAAGCGGCGTACAGCAGAGATAGCGTCTTCTTCCATGATCCGCACCCTAGATTAGATAGTTGATCAAGTCAACTATCTATCGTGGCGCTTACGTAGTCAGCCATTTCGACACAGCGGGTCCGGCTTTCCGCAACAAATTAACGGACCCTATGCCTTACGCCCGGCGCCTTGCCATGGCCAGCAGACCGCCTTGCCAGAGAGCGGCCCTTTCTCGTTCTAATCATCGGCTTTGCGGGCAAGGCCGATAGCCTGATAGGCGCATCTTCTATGGGTTCGAGCGCCTTTATAGCCGCTGCCTCAGCAGAAATCGCCGGCGACGAGGCAGCGATCCCCTTGTCGCCCGTGAGCCGCTGCACAAGCCATTTCAAGCTTCCCCCGCGGACGTCGTGGTCAGCCATGAAAGCGACAATGCGCGGCACGATTTCGTGCCTGTAACGCGAGCCATTGAAAATTCCATAATGCCCGGCGCCCGGTTGCATGTAATGGCGCTTCCTTGACCGTGAGAGGCTGGAGCAAAGGTTGAGAGCGGCCTCGCATTGACCGAGTCCGGTTATGTCGTCTTTTTCACCCTCGATCGTCATGAGTGCAACGCGCCGGATCGAGGTCAAATCAATCAACCGCCCGCGATGAAACATCTCGCCCTTTGGAAGCTGATGCTTCACGAAGACCTGATCCACGGTCTGCAAATAGTACTCCGCGGTCAGGTCCATGACGGCGAGATATTCGTCATAAAACTCTTTGTGCTTTTCGACCGAGTCGCCATCACCCCGGACTAAGCTGTCGAACAGCTCCTTGTGAGCGTTCACATGCCGGTCCAGGTTCATTGCCATGAAACCAGTAAGCTGCAAAAAACCAGGATACACCAGGCGCCCATAACCGCGATTAGGCCACGGGACCGCTGTGATCACGGTTCTACGGAACCAGTTTGTCCCCCGCTCCTCCGCAAGCTTGTTCACCGCCGTCGGGCTGACGCGTGTGTCGATCGGACCGCCCTTCATTATCAGGCTGCGCGGCACCGACGGGCTATCCTGCGTTTCCATCAGCGCCACCGCCGAAAGCACCGGCACCGCTGGCTGACAAACCGCCATGACATGTACGTCGCCCTTGAATAGCTCGATCATGCCGATGGTGTAATCAATGTAATCGTCGAGATCGAACTGGCCGCCGCTCAACGGAACGAGCCGGGCGTCGCGCCAGTCGGTGATATAGACATCGGCGAAGGGCAGCACCGCTTCGACGGTGCCGCGCAAAAGCGACGCAAAGTGACCGGACAGCGGCGCTACGATAAGGAGCTTAGGCTCGTTCGGCACAATGCTTGCCGCGGATTCTTTCTTGAAGTGGATGAGATCACAAAAGGGCCTATGCCAAACGATCTCCTCCGAAACCGTGACCGTCTGGCCTTTGACCATTGTTTTCGAGATATTGAATGCCGGCTTTCTATAACGGCGGGTGGTGCGTTCCAAAAGCTCGGCGGCCGCGGCGGTATTTCTGCCAAGATTGGTATAGGCGAAAGGGTTGAAGGGGTTACGCAGGAAGTAGCGGGTGGAGTTGGCTGCAGCCCGGGCCGGAGAAATAGCGGCCTGGCTGAGCTGGTAAAGATGGTAGAGCACGTGATCTCCTCGACCGAGCCAACGCCTAATTGCGACTACGCCACAAGCGCCTCAAAAGACCAGTAAGCCGTGCTTACATGGATCCGCTCACGCCACGCTTGCCACGCGAAACCAACAACTGAAATTGATCTTTGGTTGAGCTTAAGGCGGGATTATGCGCTGTCGCCGCTCAAAATGTGCTTTTTTATCACACTAACCACCGTGTCCGCGGGTGTATTGAAGGTGAAATGAGTTAGATATTTTCCTTGTTGGTCCATGAGATAAACGAAAGCGGAGTGGTCGACTGTGTAGTCCTCGGAGGCATTGCTAGCCTTCCTGAAGTAAACACGGTAAGCCTTTGCGGCGGTCGCCACCTCGTCCTGGCTCCCGGTCAAGCCAATAATTTGAGGATTGAAGTTTTTGACGTAGGCTGCAAGCGCCTCGGGGGTATCGCGCGTTGGGTCAACTGAAATGAAAATCGGCGCAACTTTCGACGCGCTATTACCCAGCTTGCCGATCGCGTCCGCCATATTTTGCAATTCCGTGGGGCAAACGTCGGGGCAGTGAGCGTAGCCGAAGAAGACGAGCATGAGCTTTCCACGGAAGTCCTTGTCTGTAACCCGCTTTCCATCGGTATCGACCAGCGAGAAGGGGCCTCCGATCAGCGCTTCGCCCTGGGTTTGGACGCTTTCAGACTTGAACGCTATGGAATATGCGGCAGCAAAGGCCACTACAAATAACACAAGAGCGAAAAAGACCGGATACATCTTGCGCATGGGATTCCGCCTAGCGTTGGTGAAGCTTTGTATTCGTTGGCGAAGCTTTGCATCACGTGGTCTTAAAAGCCAGTTTCTTCAATGGTGGCCTTAGCCGCTGGCAGAAGGGCACCCGCCCGACCATTTACCAATCGCGCCTTCAAGTTTCCGGTCATTGTGATGACAAGCCCGCAAATCGCCCTCGATGGCAGCCGTCTACGCCTCAACACTACCATCAGATTGAGGTGGTTTGCGGTTGCAGGCCAGACTGCCACCATCCTTCTAATCTATTACGGCTTCGGGTTCCCGGTGCCGCTGGCCCTCTGCCTTGGAGTCATCGCACTCTCCGCCGCACTGAATATTGCCCTCAGCCTGATCTATCCGCGCTCGCAGCTTCTGGTGAGCCGCCACGCCTTGCTGCTTCTTGGCTACGACATTCTCCAACTTGCGGCTCTGCTTTATCTTACCGGCGGACTTGAAAATCCCTTTGCATTCCTGCTTGTCGTGCCGGTCGCCGTCTCCGCATCCACTCAGCCGCTGGCGGTGACGGTCTCATTGACCTCCCTCGATGTGGCTCTGGCAACGCTACTCGCCCGCTATCACATGCCACTGCCCTGGGCGCATGAGGAGCCGCCGATTCTACCCCTGAACTACGTAATCGGGCTTTGGTCTGCCCTCGTCGCCTGCATTGTCTTCATCGCGATCTATGCTTGGCGGATCGGCCAGGAAGCGCGGCAGATGTCGGAGGCGCTTACCGCGGCAGAACTTGTTCTCGCGCGCGAGCAGCGCTTGAGCGCCCTCGACGGGCTCGCTGCCGCCGCCGCCCACCAGCTCGGAACGCCGCTTTCGACCATCACGCTTGTGGCAAAGGAGCTTGAACGCGAAGTTCCGCCTGGCAGCCCGTTGCGTGATGACATTGCGCTGCTTCAAACGCAGACGGCGAGGTGCCGGGACATTCTGAGCGAATTATCCAAGAGCGGGAGGGAAGGCGAAGAGGATTACATTTTTTCGCAAATGCGTCTCAGCCATCTTTTGGAAGAGGTTGTGGCCCCGCTGCGCGCCCCAGGCGTCGACATCAATGTGAAGCTCACGGATACGCTTCCACCTTCGAAATCGCCGGGCGAGCCAGTTATCCCGCGAAATCCCGGGCTCATCCATGGCCTGGTGAACCTCGTCGATAACGCCGCGGACTTCGCGGAAGAGCGGGTCACAATAGAGGCTTTATACGATCAGGAAACTGTGCGCCTTAGGATCTGTGATGATGGCCCGGGCTTTCATCCCAACGTCATCAGCCAATTGGGCGACCCCTACGTGACAAGCAGACCTCGCGGTAACGGCAGTGACGAAGAAGCTGGAATGGGTCTCGGTTTCTTCATTGCGAAGACATTTTTGGAGCGTTCTGGGGCTACAATTAGAGCGGCCAATCGTGTGCCTCCAGAAAAAGGGGCTGTGGTCGACATTCTTTGGCAACGCCAGCGCCTGGAAACTTCTGCATAAAAATTGACCGCTAAGGTTTTGAGCTGCACACTGCGACATTATGTAAGGTGCGACAAATTGCTATGGGACGCGCATATGAGCACGTTAGCCGCTTCAACCGCGGGCACCGACAACACGCTTCTCATTGTTGACGACGATAAGCCTTTCCTTTCTAGGCTCGCAAAGGCGATGGAGGCCCGGGGTTACGAAGTTCGCACTGCAGATTCGCTGGAAGCTGGCAAGCAGGCGATCAGGGACTCTGCACCCGCATTCGCGGTTGTCGACATGCGCCTTGAAGACGGAAATGGGCTTGAGGTCATTCGCATGTTGCGCGATACGCGCCCGGATTGCCGCGCCCTCGTTCTGACCGGATACGGCAATATCGCGACCGCTGTCACTGCAGTGAAGCTCGGCGCCGTCGATTATCTCTCCAAACCTGCGGATGCCGAAGATATTTTGGCGGCTTTGACCGCCTCGGCCGAAGCGAAGCCCATACCCCCGGAAAATCCGATGTCCGCTGACCGGGTTCGCTGGGAGCACATTCAGCGCGTTTACGAGCTTTGTAACAGGAACGTTTCCGAGACAGCGCGCAGACTCCACATGCACCGCCGCACGCTCCAACGCATTCTCGCAAAACGCGCCCCGAGGTAGACTGGGCACCTATAAAATATTTTCGCTCGTAGGGCTGGAAGAGCCGCCTGCGGCAAATTGGGCCACTCGGGAGGAGGAAGCAGCCACGTTGCCGGCAGGCGGCGAGATAGCGCTTGCGCTATCTTGTAACCCTACATGTTGTAGGCACGCTCGCCGTGCTCGGTGATGTCGAGCCCTTCGCGCTCGGACTCTGCCGAAACACGCAAGCCTACGATCACCGAGATGATGAGGTACACAACGAGACTTCCAACCGCCGACC
>JBAUNL010000687.1:0-9137 GCA_049579205.1 Rhodomicrobium sp.
CGGATTTCTCCGTAACTAAGACAACGGCGAGGGTAGCCAAAAAGAGAAGCGTAATGCCAATACACAGCGGCCTAACACTGCCGTCGAATGAATGCCCAATTAGCGTCCCCAGGATTGCCGCAGCTCCTGTCGAATAGAATCCGGCGATAGACGAAGCCGTTCCCGCAATGTGCCCCATGGGCTCCATCGCCAGCGCGTTGAAGTTAGGCATGATAAGCCCGAAGCAGAAGAACACCGTAGCCATGAATGCGGAGAACAGCAGAAGGGGCGGCTTTTCAGGGTAGCCCATCAATGCCATCGCGGCACAGGCAGCGAGGGCGAGAATGAGGGCGCGGTGCGAGACACCACGCATACCCACTTTTTTTACAACCGCAGCATTGAGAAAAGAAGCCGCAATCGTGAAGCAGGAAATGGCGGCGAAGACTATCGGAAAAAGAGGCCCAAGTCCGTATGTGTCAACGAAAACCTGCTCTGCGCTTATGATGTAACTGAAAAGAAGTCCAAACACAAAGCCCATGGCGATGATGTAGCCGAGTGTCTGCCGTGTGGTCGCCACAAGTTTAAAGGCATGCCACACCATCGTTGCCGAAAGGGGAAGGCGGTCCTGCTCCGCCCGGGTTTCCGGCAAGCGAATGGACATCCAGATCATTGAGGCGATTGCTACAAGGAGCAAAAGGTAGAAGAGCGACCGCCAGTCCGTAAATTGCAGGATCCCCTCTCCAATGGCCGGCGCGAGAATAGGCACAACGATAAAAACCATCGTGATGAAAGACATCGTCCGCGCCATCTCGCGTCCCTCAAAGCGATCGCGCACGATAGCCATGGCAATCACGCGGGGTGCCGCGGCTCCAAGCCCTTGAAAAGCACGAGCCGCCAGCAAGCCGGCAAAAGAGCCTGAAGCCACAGCGCCAATCGTGGCGCAAAGGTATAGAACAAGTCCGAAAAGTATTGGCGAACGCCTGCCAAAGCGGTCCGAAAGGGGTCCGAACACGATCTGGCCCCCAGCGAAGCCCAGAAGATAGAATGTGAGAACGAGCTGGCGATCGTTCGCTTTGCCGACGCCGAGCGCTTGGCCGATCGCGGGGAGTGCCGGCAGCATAATATCCACCGAAAGCGCTGTGAGCGCCATCAGGAGCGCGATGAGCGCCACAAACTCCCCCGGCGAAAGGGGAAACTCGGCCCTACGCGGCACTTCGCGTTACTCCGGCTTTACGGGTGAGGATGGGGCCGTCCTTCGAACGGCCGAGCCCGGGAAGGTAGGATCAGAATGGATTTAAACTGGCGCGCTGTGTGAACTTCAGATAGGCGATGCTCGCCCCCAGGCGGAGACCTAGTCCGGTCCTGATCGGGATTATCAAGGTATCCCCGCTCTTGTAAACCGTCATTCCGAGCCCGCCTGCGACATAGGCCGCCCCGTCGATTCCGGGGAATCGACGATACAGAGTGCTCACACCGTCGAGGTTATAGACCAGGAACAGGGTGTGCGAGCCCGTCGCGCCAATGTCAGCACCAAGCGAAGGCCCCTGCCAATAGATCGGAGTTGGCGTGGATTCCGCCCCATTCAACCGCGTGAAAAGCTTTCCATCGCCATATCTAAGCCCCGCAAGAAAGGCACCTCCGCCTTCGTCTCCGACGATATAGGCATTAGGCATCCCAAAAGTCTTGAACGAGTGATTGATGAGGATGGCAAACTCTGAAGTAAGTGATCCGAACAAGCCTTTTCCTGCCTCCCGGATTTCCTCCTCGGTGTATCCGGCGGGGACAGGCGGTGGTGCAGACAAATCGGACGGCGCAGGCGTTAGAGCCGCGATCCGGTCGCCAGATTTTGGCGCGGCCGGCTCTGGCCTGAATTGAAGCGAATTCGTGGTCTTAGCAGAAGGAGCTGCGGCCCAGCGCTGGGAAGATTGCTGGGGTGCTGGTTGTGGCGTTCTGGCAATATTGACTGACCACGGCTGATCGGCTGATGCGGTTTGCTCATTCTTAGGTTGTTCGGCAGCTTTGGGCTGTTCGGTGCTCTCCGTGGCAGGAGACAGCCGATCTGATTTTGCAATATTCAACGGCGGCTGAGCGTAGGGCGCTGCCGCAGGTCTCGTCCCCTCCACCTCCAATTGCGCGAGGATGAAGCCGGACTTTTGTCCCATCACTGCAACAAGCTTTGCCTGGACGGACTTTAATTCACTGAGACGGGCGCAGGAGATTTGATTATTTGGAGTCGCACTCAACGCGTCAAGCTGGGCCACAAGCTCCTCAATCTCGGTGTTGAAATTCTCAAGCTTGCCATCGTCCATCGCAGCAGCCGCCTTATCGGCAGTCTGAGCTTCTGTCCAGCCATGCAGCTTGCCAAGGGCCTGCAGCCGCTCATGAAAGCGCGTTTCACTATCACGATTCAGGGTTCTCAGCGCCTGCGCGGTTTGGTCGATTTGCACGCCAAAAGCCCGCGCATCGCAGGTCTGTGCGGCATTCGCCGCGGCTGGGAGAAGCATAACCAAAGCCGCAATCGCAGCCTGTCTCAATCGCATAGTCAAGCCTTCGCGCTTCAATAGCACTTCCTTTTGCAAGTCATGCTTCGATTCGGGTCTTCTTTGTAAGTTGACTGCAGTTGTGCACCGCTTGTCCATAGCGCAAACGAGAGCGAGCCGCAATCGTAGGCCTGACAGTACAACTCATGCTCGTGCTAAGATGACGGTAAATCGCATTGTGAACCTTGCCGCCATTCAGGCATTGACTGCAGATCAGCTAGCAATCCAAGAGTGCATCGTGGTTTCCGCACAACGCTTCACGCCACAACTTGATAGCAACGCAAATCAAGTCCACAAATCTGCGCACCCCGGCAGAGCCAAGGTCGTCATAGTGGGGGCCGGCTTCGGCGGGCTTAGCGCTGCCTATGCACTGCGCAACGCTCCCGTCGATATCACCATTCTCGATCGGCACAATTACCATTGTTTCCAGCCGCTGCTCTATCAGGTTGCGACTGCAGCCTTGTCCCCTGCGGATATAGCCTGGCCAATAAGGAGACTTTTCCGGAGTCGTCCGAATGTCACCGTCCTTCTGGCCGAGGTTACAGGCGTAGACCCCAGAGCAGGAACTGTCTTCGCAGGTTTGGAGGCTTTCCCATTCGATTATCTCGTTCTAGCCAGCGGCGCGACCCACTCCTATTTTGGTCACCCGGATTGGGCCGCCGTCGCGCCTGGGCTGAAAACTATTGAGGACGCCACTCTGATCAGGCGGAACATGCTTCTCGGCTTCGAGAAGGCGGAACTGGCCCACACTACGGAAGAACGCCGCCGCTTTCTTACCTTTGCCATTGTAGGGGGAGGGCCCACTGGCGTTGAAATGGCAGGCGCGATCGCATCCATTGCCCGTGAATCACTCCGTATGGACTTCCGGCACATTAATCCCGAAGATGCGGACGTTATCTTGATCGAAGCCGGTCCCCGAATTCTCCCGGCCTTGCCGGAGAATTTGAGCGGCTATGCGCATCGCGCTCTGACCCGAATGGGTGTGGACGTGCGGACTTCAACTGCGGTGACCGCCTGCACCGAGGCAGGCGTCGACACGGAAAAAGGATTTATCGAAGCTGGCACAGTAATCTGGGCAGCGGGGGTTGTGGCATCGCCGGCGGCGAAGTGGCTGGGAGTGAAAGCCGATCGCGCCGGACGTATGGAAGTGAACGCAGATCTATCGCTCCCGAATTACTCCAACATCTTCGCTATTGGAGATACGGCTTTAGTCCGCGGCCCCGATAACAAGCCTGTCCCCGGTATTGCACCCGCGGCCAAACAGATGGGCGATTATGCGGGAAAGAGAATTGCAGCGATTATAGCCGGGAAAGAGATTAAAGCTTTCCGCTACCACCACGAAGGGGATTTGGCTACCATTGGCCGCGATGCTGCCGTCGTCAAGATCGGGTCGATTAGCCTTACCGGCAGGATCGGCTGGTTGTTCTGGGGCGCGGCGCATATCTACTTTTTGATCGGCCTTAGAAACCGTTTCGCCGTGGCATTTAGCTGGCTTTGGAGTTATCTCACCTACCAACAGGGCGCGCGCCTGATCACTGGCTATGACCCAAGGGCCGACGAAGATGGTCAATATGCGAAGGCAGCCGGTGCTACGGTGCATAAAAGTCTCGGGAAAAGTGCCAGCGGCGGAAACCCGCCCGCTGAACCCCTCCCCCGGCACTAAGCAATACGCCGCATGCCTCGTTTCTGGGCGCTCTTGCTCGGTTAGAGCACAAGGATGAGGAGCACAACCAGTCTCTATTTGGGCCTCGTCTTTTTGACGGGGCTCAATCTGTTCAACTACCTGGACAGGTTCGTCCTGGCGTCACTGGTGCCACCGATAAAATCGGAACTTCAGCTTTCCGATGGCCAGATCGGATGGCTGACTTCCACTTTTATGATTGGCTATTTCGCGACCGCACCGTTCTTTGGGTATTTAGGCGACCGCTGGCGCCGCAAGCCTTTGATCGGCTTTGGCGTAGCCGTCTGGAGCTTGGGGACAATCCTGAGCGGTTTCTCCCATCAATATTCCACGCTCCTTGCCTCCCGCCTGCTGGTCGGTCTTGGCGAAGCCAGCTACTCGGTCTTGGCGCCGGCGTGGCTCGCGGATCTGTTCCCGGCGGAAAAAAGAAACAATGCTCTAACGATTTTCTACGCCGCGATCCCATTGGGATCTGCGCTTGGATATTTGCTCGGCGGGTTCGCCGTGGACCATGGTGGATGGCGGGTTGGATTTCTATGGGCAGGAGCACCGGGACTGCTGCTCGTCTTGGCGCTGCAGCTCTTGCGTGAACCCGCCCGCGAGGAGGGCGGCTTGATGCCCGCCGCAGTTTCAAGTCCTGTCGTCAAGCCCGGGTTCACGGCGTACTTGCGCTTATTCCGCATAGGCGATTTCACTCTTGTTCTCCTTGGTAATACGGCATACGCCTTTGCCCTCGGCGCCTTCGGAGCATGGGGGCCCACCTTCCTTAACCGCGTAAACGGGCTCGAACTCAGCGCGGCGGACCACTTTTTCGGAGGAGTCCTCGCTGTTGCAGGCCTGTTTGGCACGCTTATCGGTGGTTTTGCGGCGACCGTTTGGCGTAGGAAAATGCGGGCGGGTTATGCGCTGCTGCTAACGGCTTCGGTGGCAGTGGCGGTGCCGTTTGTGATCTTGGCGCTGATCGAAGGGGGGACGACCGCTTCAACCGCAAGCCTGGCGGCGGCTATGTTTTTACTCTTCCTGCCGATGGGCCCTATCACCACGTTGCTGCTCGAAAGCGTGCCAACTGCCCTGAGGGCGAGCGCCATGGCTGCCTCCATCTTCGTCATCCATATGTTCGGCGATTTCTGGAGCCCTGCGATCGTTGGGCTAGTCTCCGACTGGAGCCATGACGCCGCCATGCCGCAGGCAGGATTGCAGCGCGCAATGTTTATCTTGCCCGCCGTACTTGGGCTGAGCATTGTTTTTTGGGGCGTTCTTGCCTGGAGACAACAAAGAGGGCCGGCCGGCTCTCATATTGGCGAGAACGAGGCACTGGTTTCATAAGGCAACCCGGCCTCTCACGTCCGCGTTGGATTTTGCTTAACGATCTGGGCATAACGCTTTCGGACTACGGGCACACCGCGTGCCGAGTTGCCTTTACAAGCGTTTACAAATACACGGGATTGGAAAAACCAGCGTCAGGGATTCCCACGATGAAAATTACCGGGGAACAAAATATTGCGGCAGAGCCGCAGAAAGTCTGGCAAGCGCTGAACGACCCCGAGATTTTGCGCCAGTCCATCCCCGGCTGCAAAAGCCTGGAACGCGTTGGCGAAAATTCCTTCAGGGCGACAATCGAAACAAAGATCGGTCCGGTCAAAGCCCTGTTCAATGGCGAGGTTCAGCTTTCCGATCTCGATCCCCCCAATGGATACACGCTTTCTGGGCGCGGCAATGCCGGCAGCATGGGAACGGCCAAGGGTAGCGCGCGCGTGCGCCTGGTGCCAAATGGTGTTGGCACAAAACTAACCTATGACGTGGACGCAGATGTTACCGGCAAGTTCGCGCAGCTCGGATCAAGGCTCATCCAGGGCACTGCAAATTTACTGGCGGGTCAATTCTTTACGCGCTTTGGTGAGATTGTTGCACCGGCTCCTGCCGAGGTTACCCCAGCCAAAAGGCCAGCAACCGCATGGTTGCCTTGGGCGCTTGCTGGAGCCGCCATCGCCGCGGCTGTCGCTTACTATTTCTTACGGTGACCCGCTGATTAAACGGCACGAAGATGCCGGATGGGCCGCCCCGGCGCCGCGCGGTCTGCGGCTGCCGCTATGCCGTCTGCGTCGATGCCGTAATGGCGGTAAAGATCTTGGATCGTTCCGGTCTGACCAAAATGCTCGACGCCCAAAGCTTCCGTCTTGTGCCCGCAAACGCCCCCGAGCCAGGCAAGCGTAGCGGGGTGACCGTCAATCGCTGTGATAAGCGTGGCATGGCGAGGCACTCGCGAGAGAAGCCGCTCAATGTAACTGAGCTTTCCTGTTCGGCCCTCTGGCCCGTACCGCGAGTTTTTCCAGCCGGTGTAGAGGCGATCTGCCGAGGTGACTGCCAGTACACCGATATCGCGCCTATCCTCGCCAATGCGTCCGGCCGCTTCGAGCGCCTCAGGTGCGATGCAGCCCTGGTAGATAATGACGGCATCGGCGTTAGGTCCCGGCTCGCGCCACCAGTACGCGCCTTCGATGACGGACTTGCCGAGTTCCGCGGAAGCGCTGCGTGAGGGCTGTTCCAGCGTTCGTGTCGTTAATCTCAAATACACCGAGCCACCACCCTCCGGACCTGGCTTGGCAGCTGCCTTTTCCCGCTGAATGTAATCGAAGGCCCAATCCAAAATGATGCCAAGTTCGTCGGCATAAGCCGGCTCGAAGGAAGTGAGGCCATCCTGCGAAAGCCCTATCAGCGGCGCGGCGATAGACTGGTGCGCCCCTCCTTCGGGTGACAGGGTCACGCCAGATGGCGTGGCTACAAGTATGAAGCGCGCATCCTGGTAGCAGGCATAATTGAGAGCATCCAGCCCCCTCGAAATAAAGGGATCGTACAAAGTCCCCACAGGCAGAAGGCGCGCGCCGAACAAGGAATGGCTCAGGCCAGCTGCGGCGAGAAGAAGAAAGAGGTTCATCTCTGCGATACCAAGCTCAATATGCTGACCCTTGGGGCCGAAAAACCACTTCTGTGCTGAAGGGACGTTTTCCTGGCGGAATGTATCGGCGATCTCACTATTGTCGAAGAGCCCGCGCCGGTTTACCCACGGCCCGAGGTTTGTCGAGACCGTCACGTCGGGCGATGTGGTGACTATCCGGTCCGCGAGCGGTCCGCCCTTCTTGGCATAGGTTTCAAGTATTTTGCCGAAAGCGGCCTGCGTCGAGATCTCCTTGTCGTCGAGCAGAATGGGCCCAGGCGTTGCTACCTTCGCATCATCCGTGAAGCGCCGCGTCCCCCTCGCAAAAAACGGCGTTGCTGCGATAGCACCAGCTAGATCCGCTTCCCCGATCGCAAGCCCCGCCGCCGGATCCCATTCTTTCCCCTTCGGGACCCCCATCGCGGACTGGAACTCTTCCATTTGAGCCTTGGTCATGATGCCTGCGTGATTGTCCTTATGCCCCGCGAGGGGAGTTCCCCATCCCTTGATCGTATAGGCTATGAATACAACGGGACGGTCGTGATCGACTGCGGCAAAGGCGTTGCAAAGCGTTTCGAGGCAGTGGCCGCCAAGATTGACCATGAGCTCCTGCAGTTCGCGGTCGCTCCTGCGTTCAAGCAAGGCGCTTACGGGGCCTTGATCTCCGATCTCGTCCATCAGCCTTCTGCGCCATGCTGCCCCACCTTGGAAAACCAGCGCTGAATAAAGCGGGTTCGGACAATTATCGATCCAGCGCCGCAGCGCCTCCCCTCCAGACTCCGCAAACGCGGCCTCCTGCAGCGCGCCGTGCTTAATTCGCACGACCTCCCAGCCGAAAGCGCGAAAACTGGCCTCGATGCGGTCGTAAAGGCCCTCGCGAACGACGCCGTCCAGGCTTTGGCGATTGTAGTCGATAATCCACCAGGTGTTGCGCAGGCCGTGCTTCCACCCCTCCTGCAGGCATTCGTAGACATTCCCCTCGTCGAGTTCCGCATCACCGGCGAGAGCGATCATGCGCCCTTCCGGCCGCCCAGCGTCCCATCCTTTGGCGCGCACATAATCCTGGATCAGCGAAGCAAATGCCGTTATCGCAACCCCGAGCCCGACAGAGCCGGTCGAGAAATCGACGTCGCCCGTGTCCTTCGTGCGGCTCGGGTAGGATTGCGCACCGCCAAAGCCGCGAAAGGCCTCCAGCTTTTCCCTCGTTTGGTTTCCTGCAAGATATTGGATGGCATGGAAGACGGGCGAAGCGTGGGGCTTAACCGCAACACGGTCCTGAGGGCGTAAAATCGAGAAATAGAGGGCGGTCATGATCGAAACCATCGACGCGCACGATGCCTGGTGTCCGCCAACCTTCAGGCCATCCTGTTTCTCGCGCAAATGATTGGCATTGTGGATCGTCCAGCAGGAGAGCCAAAGAATCTTCTTCTCCAGCTCCTTCAATGTCTGCATTCTTGTCATTGTCATGAAAGTTCCCGCGCGCCCTGGCAATGGGATTTCAACCCGGCTTCGCTGGGCTGTCAAATGCCGGCCGTGCCGGTAGGGATCAAGAGGACTAACTGCAGCAATTGAGGGGCACAGAAAATGATGGATTGGGGAGAGCTGCCGCAGGCGGAGCGCAATGCGCTTTACAACAATAGCGCGGCGGTAAAGGGAAGCGCGGAGATGGTGGCCGCATGGGAGGCAGCTTCCACCATTTGGCGGGAGAGGCATCCCGGTCACCTTGGCTTGGCTTACGGCCAAGAAAATCGGCAGCGATGGGACCTCTTTCCGGCGAGCAACCCCAAGAAGCCCTGCCTTATTCATATTCATGGCGGCTACTGGCAAATGCGCAGCAAGGATACTTTCTCATGCTTGGCCGAAGGGGTGGCGGCTCACGGATGGTCCTTCGCGCTGCCCGGCTACACCCTTGCCCCCGGCAAATCGCTGAGCGGGATCGTTGATGAACTGCGCGGCGCCCTCGACTGGTTCGCCGGACATCGCCGCGAACACGGTTTTGAAG
>JBAUNL010000688.1:0-3741 GCA_049579205.1 Rhodomicrobium sp.
GTTTCGCCCCGATTGCCGAAAACCATGGCCTGCACATTCACCGCAGTACCCCAACTTTCAGGAATATTGTTAAGCTGCCGGTACTTGACCGCTCGTTGATTATTCCAGCTATCGAAGACTGCGCCAATGGCACCCCATAGCTGCTCGTGAATGTCCTGGGGGAAGGGGCGGCCAAGCTTCTGCTGAACGGCCACCTTGTAGCGCGTGATTACGGCCTGCCAGTCTTCAGCCAGCAGTTCAGTGTCAAGATTATAGCCATTCTGATGTTTGTATTCCTCCAGGATTTCCTCGAAGTCGTGATGTTTAACGTTCAGCACGACATTGGAGTACATCTGAATGAACCGGCGATAGCTGTCATAAGCGAAACGGCGGTCCCCTGATCGGAGGGCAAGTCCTTCGACGGTCTCGTCATTGAGGCCCAAATTGAGGATGGTGTCCATCATGCCCGGCATGGAAGCGCGACTGCCTGACCGGACCGACACAAGCAAGGGGTTGCTCGCGTCTCCGAAAGTGGCGCCGACAGCCTTTCCAATGTAGGCCATCGCGTTTTCAGCATCCGCACGCAAGCCTTCAGGGAATTTCCTGCCATTCGCGTAATAGGCGGTGCAAACCGCGGTCGTAATCGTAAATCCGGGCGGGACGGGGAGGCCTAAATTCGACATTTCAGCCAGGTTGGCGCCTTTGCCGCCCAAAAGCGCCTTCATCTCCGCCGAGCCATCCGCTGGGTTCGTCCCGAAGCAATAAACGAGTTTATTCAGGTTCGCTTCACCCGACAATTGTTTCGCCGTGGCCGCGTCTCGCGCTGTTTCCTGTTTGTTCTGTACTTCCGCGTCCATGGTCACTCCATTGGTCACATTCACGCCCCTTATCAAGCCCGCCCAGTACTCGGCCAATCGCATATTGGTTTCCAATAGATTGATGGACATCTCATAAAGAATTAGGGCTGGTTTAAAGCTGGACATTGATTAGGCTCACGTCCTTAAGATAACAATTTCGCGCGCCTTTTGCCCGGATGCCGCGCCGCTTCCCTCAAGGCCCCTATGGGAGAGGTGACAACTTCTAAACGAGAAGTAACGTCACCTCAAGCATTGGCATCGTGCCAAAGCGCCGCCGCCCAAGGCCGGCGAAAGCTACCGGCAATGCGCTACAGCGCCGACGGCTCAGCGATGTCGAGGTTGAGAAGAGCCGAGCTCAGGCTTTTTCCGTGCGCATCGAGCGAAAGCGACCGTGTCACACCGCCGCCAAGAGCGCGTTCCATTACAAAATTGAGTGCTCCGAGATTGGGAAGCTCGTAGCGCCGGATCTCTCCATGGACAATTTCGGAAAACAACTGCCCGACGCGTTCAACCGTTACCTGCTCGCTTAGGTGGCTGAAATGAGCGGGATTGTAGACGATGACCGATATGTTGCTCGTGTTTCCTTTATCCCCTGTTCGCGAGTGCGCGATTTCACGCAGCTTCATATCTACGCCTCCACATAGGCAATTGCCGGCCGCACGAGCTCTCTTGGAAGCAACACGGAAGCTACGGCGATGACTTCGCGGGCAGATTTGAAGGCGCCGCCGCCTCCTGCAGGGCCATTCGTGTACAGGGTCTCTACCTCATTACCCATCCGCACCGCCTCGGCTAGGCTTGTGGCGCGGGCGGCAACGCGAATGCGAACCTCATATGGTTCGGCACCCGCGGCGAGCTTTTCGCCATGGAGTGAGTTCACTCCGATAAGATCGAACCGCGCCTCGGTTTGGGCGATGCCCGCGAGGCGAAAGCGCTCGCGTACGATGTCGAGAGCGAGACGCGCCCGCGCCAATGCTCCGGGGCCCGCGTATGAAATTTGGCCCTCGCCAACGTAGCCGTCGATATATCCGATCGAGACTTTCAGGGACGGTGGCTTTGGCTTGCCAAGCCCGCCGCGGACAAGAACGCGATCCGGACCAATCTCCTCAACGGTGATTTGGCTGAAGTCGGCAACAACATCCGGCTGCACGTAATTCGCAGGATCGTGAACCTCATAAAGCAACTGTTCCTTGCAGGTTGCCTCTGTGACGGCTCCGCCACACCCCGCGACCTTGGTAATGATGGCGTCGCCTTCCGCTGTTACCTCGCCGATAGGGAAGCCGAGGCGCGCGAGACCGCTAACGTCCTTGAAGCCCGGGTCTGCAAAATAGCCTCCGGTAACTTGCCCCGCGCATTCGAGCAGGTGTCCCACTACGGTTCCTTTGCCGAGGCGATCCCAATCCTCCATCGCCCATCCGAAAGCGTCGATGAGCGGGCCGAGGAATAAGGCTGGGTCGGCGACGCGCCCGGTTATGATCACGTCCGCGCCAGCGCCAAGGGCCTCCGCGATAGGTCCGGCCCCAAGATAGGCATTCGCGGACACGACCCGATTACCCAGATCGCGCACTGTGCCCTCGATATCGAGCAGCGGAAGGTCAGTTCCCCGGCACGCATCCAGCACGTCGTCGCCCATAATTGCGGCGATCCTCACATCTTTCAGACCAGCTTCCCTCGCAATTTCTGCCGTTCGCTCGGCAGCTTTCGCAGGGTTCGCGGCTCCCATATTCGTTATGATTTTGATCCCCTTTGCCTTGCAAAGCGGAAGCACTGCCTTCATCCGCGCTTCATGCAGCGGATCGTAGCCGCCATCCGGATTCTTCATCTTCTCCTGCTGCGCGAGCGCGATTGTCCGCTCGGCGAGGCATTCGAAAACGAGGTACTGGATATCGCCCTTTTCGGCTAATTCGATTGCCGGTTCGATCCGGTCGCCCGCATAACCGGCGCCACATCCGATCCTGACCGCTTTCATAGAGACCTTACAGCCGGCAGCAATGAGGAACCCCGCTTGGCGAGGCAGGCTAAAACGGAGCGCCGATTACCTCTCGCTGTCAAGATGCCCCATTTGCGCGTCCGGATATCGGGCACCTGCCGCCGTCCCTTTCGGGATCGCCTGCTCGATTGCGTTTATATCCTCGGGTGTAAGCTCGAACTGGAGGCTGCCAATCGCCTCCGCAAGCTGCTCTCTCGTTCTGGAGCCGACAAGCGGGACGATGTCATTGCCCTGAGCGAGAACCCAAGCGATTGCAGCTTGAGCCGGGGTCATACCCTTTGCCAATGCCACCTTTGCAAGCGCCCCTGCAAGTGCAAGATTGCCGTCAATATTGCTGCCCTGAAAACGCGGGCTCATGACGCGAAAATCCCCCGGCTCAATTTTTCCACGCTTCCAATGCCCGCTGATGAGCCCGCGCGAGAGGACGCCATAGGCCGTCATCCCGATCTTGAGTTCGCGGAGGGTTGGCAGGATCTCATCCTCGATTCCACGCGAGAGAAGTGAATACTCTATTTGCAAATCGCTGATTGGGTGAACGGCAGCGGCACGGCGTATGGTTTGGCTTCCGGCCTCGGAAAGACCGATGTAACGGACATATCCGGCCTTGACCAAGTCAGCGATTGCGCCAACGGTGTCTTCGATCGGTACCGCAGGGTCTACGCGCGCCGGGCGGTAGATGTCGATCACCTCGACCCGAAGACGCTGCAAGGAATAGGCGGCGAAGGTCTTAACCGCCCCGGGTCTTGCATCGTAGCCTAGCCAACCGCCAGCCGGATCGCGCATAGCGCCAAACTTCACGCTCAGAAGATATTTGTCGCGAGCAATTCCCTGCAGGGCCTCAGCAATGAGCATTTCATTGTGGCCCATGCCGTAAAAGTCGCCCGTGTCAATGAGCGTGATCCCGGCATCGAGCGCGGC
>JBAUNL010000689.1:0-8018 GCA_049579205.1 Rhodomicrobium sp.
AGTTTTTTATAGTTCGAAAGATACAAAGCCGCATTGATCGGGATCAACAGTAGGATTGTTAGCCGCCTTTTGTGGCGCGAGGGCATGTTTTCAAGCGTGGGCAAGAGGGAATTGGGATCCGCAGGCACGCTGCACTGGAACCGTAGTCAGGAGCGAGGAAGACATAGCTCAATCCAGCTGGAACGCATTTTTAGCAGGTGTGATCATGCTATTTGTCTCCCCTTTACCTCATTCCGCATATCAGCCTGCTTCTCATCAATCGCTGCGTACGTACCCAAGAAGAATTTTCTCACTTCGATTTGCTACTCACCCGGTCTCAGCTTTAGAAACAGCGCCGCCGTCAATAAGGCAGCTGGAGCAATCGTAAGAAAACCAATGGCGACCGAAAGGACAAGGGAAGCGTGCTCGCCCTTTGTGCTGAGCAGGCCGTACCACAACACGCCACTATTGATGGCAAACCACAGCAAGACCACCGGTAATCGGCGGAGACGCTGTCCTCGTCTCTTAGAACCGATCGCCGCGCGTTCCATGAAGTCTCGCTCGCCAGCCCCGCCATCATTGAGCTGCGCGAATGGTCGCGCATGGCCGGCGATCTTAGGGCCGACAAAATCCGGCATGCCAACCGGCTGCGTGAGCAGCTCCGGCGCTATTATCCTCAGATGCTCCAATTCGATTCCGATCTTGCCGAAGAGTGGATTTTGAAGCTGTGGGAAGCGGCACCAACCCCAGCCAAGGCGGCCCGGCTGCGCCAGGCAGAAGTCGAAAAACTGCTCAAGCGCCATCGCATCCGGCGTATCGGTGCGGCCAAGGTTGTCGCTATTCTGAAGCAGCCAGCGCTGACCGTTGCTCCAGGCGTCACTGAAGCCGCCATGGCGCATATCCGGGTGCTCATCGAAAGCATCAGGCTTTTCACCCAGCAGCTCGAGGAGGCGCACCGGCAACTCGATAGACTGTGCAAGCTGCTTGCCGAACCTATTGCTGGCGAGAACGAGCGACGGGAGCCAGAGCAGCCTCTCGCAGCGATACTTCAGTCCTTGCCAGGCGCCGGTAGGATCGTGCTTGCCGTGCTGCTCGCGGAGGCGTTCGACGTTTTGCAGCGGGCCGATTATGCCATTTTACGCAAATTGTGCGGCGTTGCGCCCGTCACGAGGCGATCGGGAAAAAGCCGGGCCGTCAGCCGAAGGCTCGCCTGCAATCCAAGACTGCGGAACGCCATTCACTTCCTGGCAGACGCCGCCAGGCGCTGCGACGAGAAGAGCAAAGCCAAATATCTTGCCTTGAAAGCCCGCGGTTGCAGCCATGCCCGCGCTCTGCGCACCATCGGCGACCGCCTCCTCTACGTCGCCTGCACCATGCTCAAAAACCGAACGCTGTTCGCCCCCTGCTTCGAAAGCCAAAAATTCGCTTGATAAACGGTGGGAAGTCCCAAGCGGACTGCGTAGGCGTTTTAAGGAGGGCACACGGTCGTTCGGAAATTGTGCCCGGTTTTCAACTCGCGTGCAGCCGAAACGCAAGCGCGATCCAGGCACCCCCGTAGAAAATCAGATCAATTCCGATGAAGAGGCCGATAGCCCAAAGCCCTGACGCAGGCCATTGAGCTAGAAGCAGCAGGCCCAGGACAAACGTGATGATCCCATCCGCCACCTGCCAACCCCAGCCTGGCAGCGCTGTAGCCAACGAGGCAATCAGTTGGAACAACCCGCCAATTAGGAAGAACATCGCTATGACGATAGTCAACACCTCCGCGCTGATCACAGGTCTGGTTACAAGTAGGATACCCGTTACCGCGAAGAGGATCGCCGCCACCAAATGATAGAAGAAACCCGACCACTGCCCAACCATAACGGCCTGGGCGATTTCGATGCCGGCCGCAAGTAGCAGCAACCATCCGAAGAACAACATGGAGGCAATTGTGGCTGTAATTGACCGCGCAACGGCGGCGACACCAAGCACGAGCAATCCGACTCCGAAGGCTAAGAACCATCCCCAGTATTGAACTAGTTCGTGAGGAAACTGGACAGGAAGACTTTGGACGTTGCTCATCACGTTCCTCCTTGGCGTTGCGCCCGCACTCAAGGCGCAGCCTGATTACGAGTGCTCGACAGGTCTCACACGCCGGTCCTTGGCGCTAACCTCAGCGTTCTGCGACCCGGCTCTTCCGCCTTGGAGGTGCTTGGATGCTTTATCTATCGAAGGCGTGTGGCATATTGAGCGAAACTTGCGTGATACCCTCTCGGTTATCCGATCTAATGCTAGATCGCTTGGTTTAATAAGAAGCTTAAGCGGATTCCTAAATTGACTCGCGCAACGATTGTTTGCAGCAAATGCTAAGGGGATCAGTGGACTCATTGAAATCGTTCATGGAATCACCACCTCTGACCCACTTCGGTCTAAGTTGCCACGATGAAAAGCCCGGGATCCCCTGAGACCCTCAGCTGAAAAGACGCGAGCAACCGTATCCCTATAGAAGCCGCGAGATGCCAGCCGGGCCGGATGGCGGCGGTACATTCCGGCCGAAACTCATCCAATTGAGAGCCTGCTGAACTCATCCGCTCTTGCTGACGTAACGGAGGCCAATTGCTCCGCTTCTGCATTTGGCAGATTGCCCGGCAACAGTGTTTATGGCGAGACCGCTTCACCTTCCATATAGCTAGCCGACATGAACAATAGCCCTTCAGCCATAAGCTTTGGCTTTCTTCTCGGATTGAGTTTCTTTCTGGGCCTTGCCTTCGAAGATTTCTTCGCGGAGGTGCCAGTCAGACGCCCAGGCGGGATCCGGACATTCCCGTTGCTGGCACTCGCCGGAGGCATTCTATATCTCTTGGATCCCGCCCGACTCATCCCACTGACCGGTGGCCTAGTAGTGCTCGGCGCATGGCTCACGGTCTTTTACTTTGATTATGTTCACGAACGTAACGAACAAGGGGAAGGGAACGTAGGCATTGTCATCCTCGTGCTTAACATTCTCGCCTTCCTGCTCGGCGCTGTGGTCTTCGCGCTGCCGCATTGGGTTGCGGTCGGGATGACTGTGGCAGCAGTTCTTCTTCTCACCAGCCGCGAGCGGCTTCACACGCTCGCCCGCCGCGTCGAGATCAAGGAGATTGTTACGGCGAGCCAATTCCTGATCCTCACTGGCCTTGTTCTTCCGCTCCTTCCGGCTGAACCGGTGACCAGCCTTACGAACATCACACCCCGCCAAGCTTGGCTCGCATTGCTCGTCGTCTGCACTCTTTCTTATGTGAGCTATTTGGCGCAGCATTACTGGCCGCCCGCCGCCCGCGGCCTTTGGATGGCGGCGCTTGGCGGCCTTTACTCCTCGACCGCCACCACCGTGGTCCTTGCCCGTCAAGCCGCTGAGGACGAAAACTTCCGGCGCCAGGCGAAAGCCGGAATAACTCTTGCCACTGGCATCATGTATCTTCGAATTCTGGCGGTCGTGGCCGTGTTCAACCTTGCACTCGCGAGCCGTCTTACCATCCCGCTGCTGGGCCTCTCGCTTAGCGCAATGCTGATCTCTGCTTGGCAGTATCGGGCGCCGCAGCCGCGGGCCGAGCCGGTGAGAAAACCGGTCAGCCAAAATCCGCTTGAACTTGGCGCTGCAGCCATCTTCGCGGCCTTGTTTGTTCTCACCTCGCTCCTTTCCACCTGGGTCAAGACCAAGTTCGGCCTTGCCGGAATTTATACGCTCGCTGCCGCCGTCGGGGTCACAGATATCGATCCCTTCGTTCTTAACCTCGCACAGGGCGGCACTCCTGGAATCTCGAATGGTGAGATAGCGGCCGCTATCCTAATCGCGGCATCGTCCAACAACCTGCTCAAGGCAGCATATGCATCTTCGTTCGCAGGCGGCCCTGCCACGAGGGATAGCGCTGTAGCACTCATCGTCCTCGCGGCTGCGGGACTTGCTACCGCCATTGCGATAGGCGGCATTTTCGCCGGGAGCCTGTAAAGCCTCCGGATCTTCCAGCTAACTTTCACTTTGGATCGAAAGCGCCGGTGCAGGCTGCGTTTTCATCGCCGAATGTATTTTTAAAGGGTTGGCAATTTCCGGTGCTGTGGTTCTCTCGACGCTTGCGCACCTGAAGGCGCTCTCCCGCTGTTGAGGGTATAGCGGGAGAAAATAGCGCTTTCGCGGGTATTTGCCGGACTCATCCGTATCTGGCGGTCACAAGTCTCGCGTTTAAAGGCATACTGGGTGAAGCCTAGAGCAAAGGGTCTCCATCATGGCAACGACGATCATTGTGACACGCCATGGCCACGTCGAGGGCATCGATCCGCCGCGATTTCGGGGCCGGGAGGATGTTTCGCTCACCAGTCTCGGCGTGAAACAAGCCAAGGCGACAGCCAAGAGAATCGCGGCACTGTGGGAGCCCACAATTGTATATACGAGCCCGATGACACGATGTGTCGCGACCGGAGCGGCGATAGCTGAAGCTTGCCACGCGCCGGCAAAAATCATGCCTTCTCTCAATGATTTGGATTATGGAACCTGGCAGTGGAAGACGCATCAGGAAGTGGCGAAGCACTTTCCCGATGATTACGCGACGTGGTTTCATGCCCCGCATCTTTTCCGCTTTCCGGAGGGCGAATCTCTTCAAGACCTTGTTGCTCGCGCAGCCGAGGCCCTAAGACGGGTATTGCAGCAGCATCGCGATCAAACGGCCGTTCTAGTTGGCCATGACAGCGTCGATCGAGCATTGTTAACACAGGTCCTTGATCAACCGCTTTCGGCATATTGGCGTCTTCATCTGGAACCTTGCGGCATTAGCGAGATTCGATTTGAAGGCCTCGAACCGCGGGTCTTGCGTTTGAACGAAACTTTTCATCTTATAAATATCGCCTAACGGAACAGGCCTTTAAAATTATAACTCTCAGGGCCCGCTTCCGTCGCAACGGGGGGGCCTCGATGCAAGCAGCAGCCAGTCCATTCGTGTGCTGATGCTTGCCTTGGCGCGCCACATTCAGGGTGGCATCGATGCCTGGAAAAAGGCGGGGGCCCGCTCAGGCCTTAGCTCCGGGCCGCAGAATGGAATAGATATGTCGCTCAAATCAGCTCCCAGGGTAAGGGCCGCTTTTGTGCAGGTTTCTCGGACGCCTGCATGACCGAGCTATCTGCACGCACGACGGGAGGCGTCCGGGAAGCGCCAGGGCACGAAATCGCGGAGTATGAGGCACCGCGGTTCAGCACGGCCTATGGTGATTTAGCGCAGCGTGGCGGTTGGGATGCAAGAACAACCCGGCAAGCGCCTTCAGGTGGCGCTTGCGGAAGTCAGAGATGGTGCGGAAATCTGGCGGATCGAGCGCAACAATGCTCATGAAATCTACCCGCTCGCGGCAGGCCTGGGCGATGCGGCGCGAGGAATAGATGCCGCGGCAATAGGCGTAGAGCAGCAGCGCCGTCATCATACGCGGGTCGAACGGCGGCTGGCCCTTCTCGCTCGAATAGGTGACCGTGATCTCGATAAGATCGAGCTGCCCGGTCACGAGGCTCACCACGAAACGGGCGAGATGGTCCTTGGCCACGAAGTCCTGCACCAACGGCGGCAGTAAGAGTGGCTGATCGATCTTCCAGGCGCGGAATGTCTTGCTCATGGGCAGACACAAAATCCGACTCGCCTTCCCACCGGCCAGCGAAAACCGCCTATTATTCAGACAGGCTCCTAGCCAACGAATGATGGCCGTGATTGCGTTTTCCGGGGTGATTCCTATTCGCAAGCGGCACGCTAAGCCTTTTGCTTAGATTTTCCGCACGACAAAAAAAAGCGCAATTTTGGCGCGCGGCCGATCGGCCGCCGGCCATAGTTCCCCCCGGTCTGGCGGGATCGCTTCTCATCGGCTAGGATCGGTTGAGCAGAAGCATTCAGAAGTCCGGGGGGAATAAATGAACGTCAAATTGGCCGTGGGCGCCTGCATATTCGCGTCGATCCTCGCAACGGGCGGTGCCAGCGCAGATGATGTTCCGCATTATGCAGTCGATGCATCATGGCCGAAGACACTGCCCAATGATTGGATCATGGGGCAGGCGGCTGGCGTCGCCGTGGACGAAAACGACAATATCTGGGTAATCCAGCGGCCCTTGACGCTGACGGATGACGAGAAGGCCGCGTCGCTAAATCCGCCCCACACAAAATGCTGCAGGCCCGCTCCTCCTGTCCTCGAATTTGACCAGGCTGGGAACCTTTTGCGCTTCTGGGGCGGGGCCGGCGCTGGCTATGAATGGCCCGGAAACGAGCACGGTATCTACATCGATGGAAAGGGTTTCGTTTGGATCGCCGGTAACGGGCCTAATGACGGCCAGGTTTTGAAGTTCACGAAGGATGGGAAGTTCGTCTTGCAAATCGGGAAAAGCGGGCCGCAGACGAACTCGTCCGATACCTCCCGCCTCGGCAGGCCAGCCAACATGTCCGTCGACATCGCCGCGCATGAGATTTACATCGCCGACGGCTATTACAATCATCGCATCATCGTTTTCGATTCGGAGACTGGAGCATTCAAGCGTATGTGGGGCGCGTATGGAAAGCCACCCACGGACGAAAAGCTTGGCGCATATGACCCGGCGGCCCCGCTACCGCAGCAATTTCGCAATCCGGTCCACTGCGTGAAACTCTCGCTCGACGGCCTCGTCTATGTTTGCGACCGCACCAACGACCGGATTCAGGTCTTCAAGAAAGATGGAACCTTCGTCCGGGAATTCCATGTAGAAAGCAAAACTCTGGCGAATGGCTCAATTTGGGATTTGGAGTTCTTTCCCGATACGAGCGAGAGTTTTCTCCTGAACGCGGATGGCGCAAACAATGAGGTGCGCATCATCAAGCGCGAGACGGGCGAAACCGTCGGTGCGTTCGGCCGCAACGGCCGGAATGCCGGCGAATTTCATTGGGTGCATAATCTCGCCGTCGATTCCAAGGGCAATATCTTCACAACCGAAGTCGATACTGGCAAGCGGGCCCAGAAGTTTCTCCTGCAGGGCAGCATGGTGCTGCGAAAGAGAGCGGCTCAGTAAGGCCTTGCGATGGGCCGCGCGTGCCGCGTGAAGCTGGCTGTGTTGAAAATCTGTAAAGTGTTGCCGATTGCAGCTGTGGCAACATTCCCGCTTTGGCGAGACCTTCGAGCCACGCATAGGTGAAAAGCCCATGATTGCGGAAGCCTTCGGCCGCAATCTGCTGCGGGCCTGCGGCCATGAAGAGCGTGCTAACTTTGAGTGCGCAGGCGTAGCCTCCGAGAGAATGGATCGCGGAGCGTGGATCGATCCTGTCTTTCCATCGCCCGAATAGTTCGGCTTCGATAAGCTCGTGCATTGTTGACTCCTTTCGATGTCAGAGTACTTTCGCGGCGATGATCTGGACCTGGCTTGTATTCGCAGTCGCGACGGTTTGCGTAATTCTCGTGCTCACGCGCGAGCTTCACCGCGTTTCGCCGGGGTCAGCCGGTACGGTTCCCGAAATAGATGCTAGGTCTTCCGAACCGTTCTCTCGCAGATCTCGAACCGGTCTCCAGCGCCACCAAAACGGAAATTGAAAAATGGCCAGCAGAGACAGCCACTATAAAGCCGGCGGCCGGCGAGCAGGAATTTGAACATTGCTGGCCAGAGACTTCCGCCTAGAAGCCTAACCTGCGGAAATGCCGGTGGATTCCACAGACCAGGAAACCGAACCGCAGAGACCGGACTGGGTGGCTGACGGCGCAGTCCGCTGCGAACCTGTCTCAGGCAGCAAATTCCCTGCTAACAGAGAAATTTACAGGGATTTTTCCAATTTTGATCCATCTTCATGCAAATGCGCGGGAACAACACCCGCTTATTCAATAACTTGCGGGATGAATTCCCTAAAAATCGGAACAGGGATTTAAACGCGCCCACAGCGAATAGATTGGGTCGATAGGACTCAATCAGGGATCAAGGCCGAGGACGATTTATCGAAATCCAAATGCCCCATTCCGCGCATTGGTTTTGCGTCAAGCTATCCGGGTTCTTAAATGAATTGCCCGATGCAATGGAAATGAACGCGGCAGGTAGATGG
>JBAUNL010000690.1:0-2466 GCA_049579205.1 Rhodomicrobium sp.
TGCGACGGGTTCTCGGCCAATCTCAGCCATCGCAGGGCGCAGCAGGTGCGTCTTTGGATGCGGTAGGCTGGAGGCCGCGATATCGCCGATCATGAAAAAGGTCAAATAGGATCTCTGGTTTAGGCCGTAAAGAGACATTCCCGCCGATAGCAGCCTCGTCCGCAATCGAGGCAAGAGCGGAAATAAAGCTCGGATCAGAGACTTAGTCCGAGCCGGGTCAACAACGAAACCTCTTTGCGATTAGGCTCTGACGCTAACTTCCACATTCATCCCTATGAGTGCATCGGCCCCTCCGGTGAAGCTGCCAGCCACGGGAATTGCCTGCCGGATGTCACGTGCGACTGCCACGGGGATCAGATTCAAACCGCCTACGCTGCGGTTCGTCGGATCGAAGGTGATCCAGCCGGCACCTGGCACATAAACTTCCGCCCAGGCATGCGTTGACCCCGCACTACCGGACCCCTCAAGGTCCTCCCGAGGATTGTAGAGATAACCGGACACGATCCTCGCGCCAAAACCGAGACTGCGCACTGCTTCGACGAACAAGACCGCGAAATCCCGGCAGGAGCCCCAGCCCCGGTCAAGCGTCTGGGACGGTGACTGCGTGCCTTCCTCCTCCCGGCTCTGATAGCTGATCCCTTTCGAGACGCCGGCGGAGAGGTCCTTCAATAGCGAAAGCGTGTCCGTTGCGTTACTGTGAACGAAGGCGCGGGCCCAGTCTTTCAAGCGGCTAGATGCGTCCGGGTATCGCTGAACCGTCAATGAGCCGAGGTCGGTGAACTCATCGCCGGAATATTGAAAGGGGTAGACGATGGCGGAGGCGGCGATATCGAAGACGGGCCACGCGGCCGCGTTGAGTTGGAGTTCCGCCACACTGTCGATCACGAGATTATCGGCCATGCCCCTGAAGGTCGCGGCAGCCACGGCGTTGCCGAAGACATCCTGCGCCCAGGTAACCGTAGCCGTGGGCGACACCGTCACCTCGCTGGAAATCAGGCGAAGATCGCGGCTTTCGCGCGGACGAAGCATCAATCGGTGCGGCCCAAGGCTCACCGGCTGACGATAGCGATAGGCTGTCCTGTGATGGATCTTGAGTGTGATCAACGGAAACTCCGAGGTTCTTGACCGCCGCTATTTATTGGCCCTGGCACCACATCGCAATGGACGGAGGCCGCAACTGTTGCAGCACACAATCCGCGTTCCGCCTTTTGAAGGAGCGGGGATCGCCAATGGAGGTCGCCGCTTTTAACACCCTGTGACAAGAAGCATTTTTCCCCTGTGCACGAAAACCCGCCAAGCGGACTGCATTGCGAACAGGAGTTGGCACAGTATTGCGAAGAGCCGCTCGTGCAGGTCACCCCCTCTATTGCCAATGCCACCGTTGGGATAATCACAATCATTCCCAGCAAGCAGATCAAGATCGAACATGTGCGCATTTCAGACGCCTCAACCAGGTTCCTGCTGCCGATACCGAGATCGACGCGACGTCAGTAAGCGGGAGCCCGTCCGCCGTTTGAGACAGAGGGTCTCCCTTCACTCTCGTGTTTAGTAGTCCATGCCCATGCCACCCGGCATCGACGCCTGAATTCCCTCCTTCTTGGGCCGTTCGGCGACCATCGCCTCGGTCGTGATCAGAAGACCGGCAATTGAACTTGCGCCCTGGAGAGCGTTCCGCACAACCTTCACCGGATCAATAACGCCTTGGCTTATGAGATCGCCGTACTCGCCTGACTGAGCATTGTAGCCGAAGCTATAGGCCGCCTTTTCGAGGATCTTGGCGGCGACCACCGCGCCGTCTTCTCCAGCATTGGCTGCAATCAGGCGGGCTGGCCAGGACAGAGCCTTGCGGATGATGTTGATGCCAGCCTTCTGATCCTCATTCTCCGGCGCGAGCTTGTCGAGGGCCTTTGCGGCGCGCAAGAGCGCCACGCCGCCGCCCGGCACGATGCCTTCTTCAACGGCCGCACGAGTGGCGTGTAAGGCGTCATCAACCCGGTCCTTGCGCTCCTTAACTTCGACCTCGGTGGCACCCCCCACTTTGATAACCGCGACACCGCCTGCAAGCTTGGCGAGCCGCTCCTGAAGCTTTTCTTTGTCGTAATCCGAGGTTGTATCCTCGATCTGCACCTTGATCTGGTGGATGCGCGCCTCGATGTCCTTCTTCTTGCCAGCGCCGTCAATGATCGTCGTATCGTCCTTGTCGATCGAGACGCGCTTGGCGCGGCCAAGCATATCGAGCGTGACGTTCTCGAGCTTGATGCCGAGGTCTTCGGAGATCAAGGTGCCGTTTGTGATGGTGGCAATGTCTTGGAGCATAGCCTTCCGCCGGTCGCCGAAGCCCGGCGCCTTGACCGCCGCCACCTTTAGCCCGCCGCGCAGTTTGTTAACGACCAATGTGGCCAGCGCCTCACCCTCGATGTCCTCCGCGATGATGAGCAGCGGCTTGCCAGCCTGCACCACCGCCTC
>JBAUNL010000691.1:0-1573 GCA_049579205.1 Rhodomicrobium sp.
CCTGGCAAAAGCTGAACAGACTTTTCGGGTTGATCCCGCAGTTGTTAAAGTTAGAGATACAATTGCTTACGGGAGATTGACCTCACAGGCCACGGCATTCCCATTGACTCTACACAAGTTTGGAAAACCTGAGGGAGGAATGGTTCTGATTGATCGTGCTGAGCTTATCTCAGAGGCTTGGCTTGACGGAAATCGCGAGCTAATCTTGAAACAAATCAACAAAGTGCATGGTTGTGCAAGGGCCCGCTATTACAAGTTTATCGGCAATGAGAATGCTAAGGCTTGATCTGCAGAAGGGTCACAGGTGGATACAATCTTAACATGAGCACAACCATCGAGCTATCCGGCCATTCCGAAGTCTTGGCATCCAAGGTTGCAACTAAGAAAGGCGTAACTATCGAACAAGCCGTCGCCGAGGCAATTGCTGACAGCGCACGGAATGCGGGGCTTCTTGATGAAAGCGAAGTGCCTCCTCCGGAAAAAATCGTGCAAGCGCTCGACGATCTTTCCCGCCGGTTTGTAGCATTTCCGCTGCTTGATACAAGACCCCCTGATGAGATCATCGGCTACGATGAATTCGGATTGCCGCGGTGATTGTGCTCGATTCCTCCGCAATTATTGCCATCCTGGAGCGTGAACCCGAGCACGAAAAGCTGCGGGAGATTATTGCTGCCAACGCATCGCGATGCTCCCTCTCCGTTCTCAACTATTTCGAAACCGCAACTGTGATTTTTGCGCGCCGGGGTGTGCCTGGGCTTGAAACGCTGAAGCAGTTTCTGGAGCTTACGGGGATGGCGCTGGTTCCATTCGGCGCACGCCAAGCCGAGGAAGCACTTCTTGCTTTCCAGCGATACGGCAAAGGGGTCCACCCGGAAACACGTCTTAACCTTTGCGATTGTGCAGCTTACGCCTTGGCAAAAAGCCTTGACGCGCCCTTGCTTTTCAAAGGGAACGACTTTTCCAGCACCGATATAAGCCCGGCGATAGCTTCTTAGGTATCATCAAGAGCTACTGCGCTAGCTCCGCCACGAGCCGGTCCGCGTGGTAGACCTTCGCCAGCGCCTCGCGCAGCGCGCCCACATTCACCGCAACGGCGCGGTTTGCTGCCCCGTCGAATCCGAAATCACCACCCAGTGATTGCCGGTTGCCGTCGAAGATCAGGCCAACGATTTCGCCATCCTTGTTGATCACGGGAGAGCCTGAATTGCCGCCGATGATGTCGTTATCGGTCACGAAGTTCATCGGTTGCTGCATATTAAGTGCCGGCTGCGCCGCAAGCCACGTCTCCGGCAGCTTGAAAGGCGGCTCACCGGTGGCGCGGTCGAAAAGCCCGCCAGTGCGCGTCATCGGTTCAATCAGTTTGCCATCCTGAACATACCCCCGGACGGTGCCGTACGAGATACGCAAGGTGAAGGTCGCATCGGGATAGATGGACATGCCATAGGTCTTGAAGCGGGCGCGGGCGATCGCGCTATGGGCCTTGTTCAGCGGCGCTCCGAAATTGTCCTCCTCGTCCTTGCGGACTGCACGGAAGTCCGGCTCGACAAGGCGTGCGAACGCGATCATGGGATCG
>JBAUNL010000692.1:0-5183 GCA_049579205.1 Rhodomicrobium sp.
GGCCGTTCCGCTGCAGTTGCGTCCTTGCGAAGATTCTCGAAGCCGAAAACATCGCTTGGTTTCTCGATCCGCGGAAAGGGCGAAGCGACGACGGCAAGCGCCACCGCCAGCACGGCAAAAGACAGAATGGCGACGACGGCAATCGCTTTAACCAGCATGCGCATGCGTCCTCGCCGAGCAAAGTTGCAAAAGAAAATACGGTTGAGACCTTAATAGCGAAAGCTGAGCTGTCAACCAGCGCAGCGAAAATCCGGGGTCACGTCGCCTCAACAAAACTGGCGACCACGCGCTTCTGCCCGGCCTTCTCGAACTCCACCGTCAGCTTATTCCCCTCGATCTCACTGATGCGGCCATAGCCGAACTTCTGGTGAAACACGCGCTGGCCCAGCGCGAACACCGATTGCGCCTCCACCGTGCTCGCCGCCACAAGCTCGCCCTCGATCTCCGCCGGAGCGCCCCGCGCGCGGTTGCGCACAGCACCTTCGCTGCGCCAATTCGCCTGCGCGCGCTTCCAGCCGGGCGAAGTGCGCTCCCCATAATCGAAAGGTGAGGCGGCCTCGTCGAAGCGGCTCGCGCCAAAGCCGCCATTCGCCATGCCATAACGGCCATAGCCGAAGCCGCCTCTCTCGATCACCACCTCGGCATGGTCCTCAGAAAGCTCATCCAGAAAGCGCGACGGCATCGCCGATTGCCACGAGCCATGCACGCGGCGGTTCTGCGCGAAGCTGATGATGAGCCGCCGTTTGGCGCGCGTGAGGCCGACATAAGCGAGGCGGCGCTCCTCCTCCAGGCCTTGCTGGCCGTTTTGGTCGAGCGCGCGCTGGTGCGGGAAGAGACCCTCCTCCCAGCCGGGCAGGAAGACGACATCGAATTCGAGCCCCTTTGCGCCGTGCAAGGTCATGAGGCTGACGCGGTCGCCCTCGGCTGCCTGGTCCGCATCCATGACGAGGCTCACATGCTCGAGGAAGGCGCCGAGGCTGTCGAACTGCTCCATGAAGCGGATCAGCTCTTTCAGATTTTCGAGCCGGGATTGCGCTTGCGGCGACTTGTCCTTCTGCCACATCTCGGTGTAGCCGGACTCGTCCAAGATCAGCTCCGCCAGCTCGGTATGCAGCATGCTGCCCGAAAGCGAACGCCAGCGTTCGAAGTCATTGGTGAGCGCGAGCAAAGACTTGCGGGGCGCAGGCTTCAGTTCCTCGGTCTCCGTGATCTGGCGCGCAGCGTGGAAAAGGCTGATCCCTTCCGCGCGGGCGTGCTGGAAAATGGTTTGCAGCGTGTGATCGCCCAGGCCACGCTTCGGCACATTGACGATGCGCTCGAACTTCAGATCGGCGGCCGGGTTCTGCATCACCTCCAGATAGGCGATGGCATCCTTGATCTCCTGCCGCTCATAGAAGCGCGGGCCGCCGATCACACGATAAGGCATGCCCATGGTCACGAAGCGGTCTTCGAAGGCGCGCATCTGAAAGCTGGCGCGGACCAGAATTGCGATCTCGTTCAGCGGAACGCCCTCGCGCCTGAATCGGTCGATGTCCTCGGCTGCAAGCCTGGCTTCTTCATCATCGTCCCAGACGCCGCGAACGAGCAGCTTGCCGCCCGCGCCGGCATCGGTGCGCAAGGTTTTGCCGAGGCGTCCGAGATTGTTCGCGATGAGCTTTGAGGCCGCGCCTAGAATATGCGCCGTGGAGCGGTAATTATGTTCCAGCCGGATGACATGCGCGCCGGGGAAATCTTTCTCGAAGCGCAGGATGTTGTCCACCTCCGCGCCTCGCCATCCGTAAATTGATTGGTCATCGTCGCCCACGCAGCAAATATTGTGGCTGCCCTGCGCAAGCAGCCGCAGCCAGAGATATTGCGCGACGTTGGTGTCCTGATATTCGTCCACCATGATGTAGGTGAACCAGCGATGATATTGGCGCAGGATGTCGGGGTTTTCCTGGAAGAGCCTCAGATTTTCGAGAAGCAGGTCGCCGAAATCGGCGGCGTTGAGCTCCTTCAGGCGCTTCTGATAGGCAGCGTAAAGCTCGATGCCGCGTCCGTTGGCGAAACTATAAGCCTCGCTTGCAGGCACCTTTTCGGGCGTGAGGCCCTTGTTCTTCCAGCCGTCGATCAGCCCGGCCAGCAGCCGTGCGGGCCAGCGCTTTTCGTCAAGCCGCTCCGCCTGGATGAGCTGCTTTATGAGGCGCACCTGATCGTCGGTATCGAGGATCGTGAAATTCTGCGAGAGGCCCACAAGCTCGGCATGGCGGCGCAGGATGCGCATGCCGATGGAATGGAAGGTGCCGAGCCAGGGCATACCTTCCACCGTGCCGCCGATGAGCAGGCCCACCCGCTCTTTCATCTCGCGGGCGGCTTTATTGGTGAAGGTCACGGCCAGGATTTCGTTCGGCCGCGCCCGCCGCGTCCACAAGAGATGTGCGATGCGCGTTGTCAGGACCCGCGTCTTTCCTGTGCCGGCGCCGGCCAGCACAAGAACAGGCCCATCCAAATACTCGACCGCTTCGCGCTGCTCAGCGTTCAACCCCTTCAAATAAGGTGCTGCAGCAGCAATGGCTTGGCTGACGGATTTTGCTCCGGCAGCGTTCAGGCGACTCGTTCCCATGGGCTAGATATAGCACGGCGCAAGGCTGCAGAAAGGAACGGTTGCCTTCCTTTTCACAATCAAACGCAGGCTCCTGGCCCTTTTCCCCGCAGACCACAAATGGAGCATAGTACTGCATTCTTAGTCGAAACCTTGATCCAGCGCCAAGTACCGGGAACAGCCAATGCCGGATGAAAAAGGGCGGCCCTATGTTTACCTCGCCGGTCCGGATGTATTCTTTCTGGATGCAGTCTTGCGCGGCGCAAGGATGAAGGATGCGCTGGCTAGGCGTGGGATAGTGGGCCTGTTTCCTTTGGACAGCACGTTAATCCCCGGCGATTATGCGGACAATGGGCACTTCGCCTTGGCCATCGCAGAGGCTTGCGAGGCTCAAATGCGTAAATCAGACCTCGGCATTTTCAACATTCAACCATGGAGGGGCGTCGAGGCTGATGATGGGACGGCCTACGAACTTGGCTATATGGCTGCGCTTGGCAAACCCGTCGTGCTCTATACGAATGATCCGCGTCCCTTTCGGGAGCGCATCATTTGCGACATCTATCAAGGTGAGGTTTATCAGGACGGCCCCGTAAGACGCGGCGCCGGCGATGGGATGATGATCGAAGATTTTGGCCTTGCGGACAATCTTATGCTTATCGGAGCCGCGGTAAGGACCGCGCGGCTGATTTTGGCTGAAAAGGCCGATCCGTCAGCGGTGGTCCATCATAGCTTTGAGGCTGCGGCGGATTTTGCGCTTGCCGTTTGGAAGCGCCTTGAAGCCTTGCGCGGGTGCTAACTCCTTGGTCCCTTCTGCCGGCCTGACTTGCCGTCCACAAACTACTATGCAAGCGAGACCCGATCCCACAAAATCATGGCCGTCTAGTTTCATTGGGCCAAAGCATCGACGTTCGGTCGAAGCAGGTGTTGATGCGGCCCCACTCGGAGGTTGATCTTGGTTAGGCATAAGATTTCGGCATCACCCACGACCGTTCATTGGGGCTACTTCGACGCGACTTTGGCGCCGGTAGCTGAAGTCGATCCCGGCGGCGTCGTCGAGATCGGGACAGTAAGCGGCGCACCTGCGGACTTGCCGGAAGCCGCGAATTTCACTGTGCGCGAAAACCTGAAGGCGATCCACGCCGCAGTTAAACCTGAGCTTGGGCCGCATATTCTGACCGGGCCGATTGCCGTTCGAGGCGCCGAACCGGGAGACGCCTTGCGCGTCGAAATTCTTGATGTCTCCCTAGCGGATGATTGGGGGTTCAACCTTATCAGGCCTGAACTGGGAACGCTGCCGGAGGATTTTCCCTATGAGCGGAGGGAGCACCTTGGCATAGACCGGGCGGCCGGAACCGTTTCAACTCCATGGGGCACCAACATTCCAGCCCACCCCTTCTTCGGCGTTATGGGAACCGCGCCTGCACCGGCTGTTGGGCGCATCACTTCCGTCGCGCCCGGAAGTTTCGGCGGCAATATCGACAATAAGGAGCTTGTGCCAGGCTCGGTTCTGTTTCTGCCGGTCTCAGTCCCCGGCGCATTATTTTCCGTTGGCGACGGTCACGCGGCTCAGGGCGATGGCGAGGTATGTTTGACTGCTGTCGAGACCGGCCTGACCGGCTCATTCCGCTTGGATCTTATCAAGAACGCGCAGCTGCCCGGACCTTTCGCGGAGACGCCATCGCATCTCATCGCTATGGCTTTCGACGAGGATCTCGATGAGGCCGCGAAAATAGCGCTAAGGCAAATGATCGCTCTTATCTCACAAAGAACCGGCCTTGCGGCTGAGGCAGCCTACCGGCTGTGCAGCATCGCGGCTGACCTTCGCGTCACCCAGCTTGTTAATAGGAAAAAGGGGATACACGTCATGCTGAAGCATGCATTTCTTTCTCAAGCCTGAAGAGATCATAGTCCAATCCCACCTATCTCGAAGTGCGGCGCCGCCGTGCGTCCTTCCCGTCGATGCCGATAAGATATCCGGCAATACATTCAGCTCCTCATCTCCAACAGCCCAGAGAATCCGCGTGTCTCAGCTTCTTGGCTTGCTTGTCCCGGTAATACTTGCGGTTGGGGCTGGCGTCAGTCTCGTCATCCAGCAGGTGCTTAACGCGAATTTGCGCATGGCACTCGGTTCCACGGCATGGGCCGGATTTGTCAGCTATTTTGCTGGGACGCTTTGCATGGTTGCGCTGGCAGCAGCCTTAGGCGACAACATCCCGACTGTGGATATGGCTTCGCGCAGCAATTGGTGGGCATGGGCCGGGGGTGTTTTCGGGGCGATCTACATCGCACTGGCGATCTTGCTGATTCCCCGGCTTGGCGCCGCGGCGTTCATAGCATTGCTGATCGGTGGCCAGCTGCTCACCTCAATGATCATTGATCATTACGGGTTGTTTGGTGTGCCCGAGCATCCGGCGAACGCTTTTAGGTTATTTGGAGCACTGCTACTTATGGCAGGCGCGGTTTTGATCCGCTTCTGAGGTGCGATGGAATAGGAGCCGCAATCCTTAATCTTCGCCTATATCTTCATTCCAAAGCTCGGGTTTTTCCCGGATCAACCTTGCCATCAAGTCGATACAATTCGCGTCGTCCACCACCTCCACAG
>JBAUNL010000693.1:0-4355 GCA_049579205.1 Rhodomicrobium sp.
ACTGATACCCTTACGGGGTATAATGGTGCCTTAACCGGGTTACAGATGGAGACCTAACATGGATTTCCGCACGCATGTACATCACGGCTCGCTGCCCGCGCCTGCGGTCGCCGAAGGCACCATCTACACCTGCCCGATGCATCCACAGATCAGGCAGGTAGGTCCCGGCTTCTGTCCGATCTGCGGCATGGCTTTGGAGCCGGTTCTGGCGCCGGCGGAAGAGGGCGAGAACCCCGAACTCGTAAGCATGACGCGCCGGTTCTGGATTAGTCTGGCGCTGACTGTTCCGGTCTTTTTGCTGGAGATGTCCTCTCATTTGGGTTTTGGACACTGGCTCGATGAGCAGCGGATGAACTGGCTGCAACTCGTTCTCGCAACACCCGTTGTCCTTTGGGGCGGCTGGCCGTTCTTCGAGCGCGGCTGGCAGTCGCTCAAGTCGCGCAATCTGAACATGTTTACGCTCATCGCGATGGGCACGGGGGTTGCCTGGCTCTACAGTATCGCAGCGACCTTCTATCCCGGCTTGTTTCCAGCTGCGTTCCGCATGAGTAGCGGTGCGGTGCCGGTCTATTTCGAGGCTGCCGCCGTTATCACGGTTCTTGTTCTGTTAGGCCAAGTACTGGAGCTGAGGGCACGGGCGCAAACAAGCGGCGCGATCCGCGCTCTTTTGAATTTGGCGCCCAAGACTGCCCGGCGGCTCGAGGCGAATGGGACCGAGCGAGACGTGCCGCTCGAAATCGTTGCCGCCGGAGACCGTCTGCGGGTCCGTCCAGGAGAGGCGGTGCCCGTTGACGGCGAAGTGGTCGAGGGGCGGAGCGCGATCGACGAGTCCATGGTAACGGGCGAGTCCATGCCCGTCTCGAAGGGGCCGGGCTCGAAGCTCATCGGCGGCACTTTGAATCAAAGCGGCAGCCTTGTGATGCGGGCCGAGAAGGTCGGCCGCGAGACCATGCTCGCGAAGATTGTGCAGATGGTGGCCGAGGCTCAGCGTAGCCGCGCGCCCATCCAGAGGCTCGCCGACCAGGTCGCAGGCTGGTTCGTGCCGCTCGTCATTGCTGTCGCCATCGCGGCTTTCGCGGCGTGGTCCATATGGGGACCGGAGCCGCGTTTTACCTTTGGCCTCGTCGCAGCCGTTTCGGTCCTCATCATCGCCTGTCCTTGCGCCTTGGGGCTCGCCACCCCGATGGCGATCATGGTCGGCGTCGGCCGCGGCGCTCAGGCGGGCGTGCTTATCAAGAACGCGGAGGCGCTCGAGCGCTTCGAGCGCGTCGACACGATCGTGGTCGATAAGACCGGGACGCTGACCGAAGGCAAGCCAAAGGTGATCGCGCTCAAGACGGCGAAAGGATTTAGCGAGACGGACGTGCTGCAGCTCGCCGCGAGCTTGGAGCGGGGGAGCCAGCATCCCCTGGGAGCAGCGATTGTGAAGGCGGCTGAAGAAAAGACGCTACCTCTTGCGGACGCACAGAACTTCGACGCGCCCATTGGCAAAGGTGTGACGGGCGATATCGATGGCCGCCGCATCATCATTGGCAATCTGCGGATCATGCGGGAAGCCAGCGTCGATACGGGGGTGCTTGAGGTTGAAGCCGATCGCCTGCGCGCTGAGGGCGCAACAGCTATCTTCGTCGCCATTGATGGCCAGATCGCAGGAGTTGCAGGCATTGCCGACCCAATCAAAGAGACCACGCCGGGAGCTGTCGCAGCCTTGAAGGCGGAGGGCATCCGGGTCGTGATGTTAACGGGTGATAACGCGACAACGGCAAACGCGGTTGCGCGCAGCCTTGGCATCACGGAAGTCGAGGCTGAGGTGCTTCCCGAAGATAAGAGCAAGGTGGTCGAACGCTTGCGGCGGGAAGGCCGGGTCGTGGCCATGGCGGGGGATGGCGTCAATGATGCCCCTGCGTTAGCGGCAGCTGACATCGGTATTGCCATGGGAACCGGCACCGATGTCGCCATGGAGAGCGCCGGGGTCACACTTCTCAAGGGCGACTTGAGTGGAATCGTACGCGCCCGCCGCCTGTCGGCGGCGACCATGGCGAACATCCGCCAGAATCTCTTTTTCGCGTTTGTCTACAACGCGGCCGGCGTGCCCGTGGCTGCGGGCGTTCTCTATCCCTTTTTCGGGATTTTGCTTTCGCCCATCATCGCGGCTGCAGCTATGGCCCTGTCTTCGGTGAGCGTAATCGGCAATTCGCTGAGGCTCAGGAAAGTCCAATTGTGATGGCAAAAAGCCTGGATCGCATAGCGCCCTGCCATCAATCCGTGATTGCCTTCGGAAGGCAGCCAAGGACGGCAAACGTCAAACCTGCGAGCCTTGTGAGACTGCATGACACGAGTAGGTATTATGAAAAAAGCAGCGAGCATCTCGATCTACATTCTCACTTCCGGGCTAGCGTATGCCCATCCGGCCCTGACCAGGAGCGAACCAAGCCCCGATAGCACGGTTGTTTCACCTGCGTCGGTCAGTCTCCGCTTCAGCGAAGCTCTCATCCCGAAATTCTCCGGAGCCGAACTCAAAGACCAGGGCGGCCGCACCGTAGAAGCAACCCCGGCCTTTGTGGAAAAGGATGGGAAAGCGCTTGTCCTTGCAATTCAAAGGCCGCTCGCAGCGGGAACCTACACCGTGGAATGGCATGCCGTGGCGCAAGATACGCATCGTGTCAAAGGCAGCTACCGCTTCACGGTAAGGCCTTGAGCGCTGACCTTGCCCTCGCGGCAGCTCGCTTTATTCATTACACGGCGCTCACCTCACTGTTCGGAGGCCTGCTTTTCGCGTTCTACGCAGGTTTTGCCTCTGACAGGGTAAGAAAACTCGTGCGAGGCGGCTCAGTTCTTGCGGCTCTCGCCGCGCTAGCGAGCGGAGTTGCTTGGTTTCTCACAACCTCCGCCACTATGGCTGACGCCAGCATAATCGAGCTCGATCGTGAAACGCTTCGTTTTGTGCTGATCGAGACGAGCTTCGGCCAGCTTTGGATTGTTCGTCTCAGCCTCATCTCAACGATAGTGCTCCTGGCCGTCAGAATATCCCATCCAAGGCAGAGGCGTTATATGCTCACCCTGCTGTCGGCCGCCTCTCTCGCATCACTGGCCGGAACGGGACACGCTCAAGAAGGTCACGGCCTAACGAGCGTGGTTCATATTTTCGCCGATGCCGCACACCTTCTTGCAGCGGGGGCATGGCTCGGGGCCTTTCTCCCATTGCTGCTGGCGCTCCGGCCCAAGGACGATCTCGCGGATGCGGCTGCCAAGCCTTTGCGGTTCTCGGGTGTAGGTTCCGCGGCTGTCGCCATGCTAATTGGCACTGGTCTCATCAATGTGCTTTTCATTTCCGGCTTCGACTATCGGGGGCTCATCAGCCCTTATGGCTACGCGCTCTTTCTCAAACTTACGCTTTTTGCAGGCATGCTTGTTTTCGCGGCAGCAAACAGGTTCTGGCTCGTTCCTGCGTTGCAGGCACGCATCGAATTTGGGTTATCTGCCGAGCGCATGCGGAAGCAGCTCTATCATCATATCCTTGGCGAACAGCTTCTTGGTCTTGGCGTTCTTGCGGCCGTAAGTTGGCTCGGCATTCTATCGCCCGCACCTGCAATGTGAAGCGCAGGCTTAGGCATCGCTGGGGTGTAGCAGCCATCTGCTGGTACGCCAAGGGTGGTGAGTTTGGAAAACCAAGACTATACTGTTCCAAGCTGGTAAGCGCTCCTTGCGATAAACGCCATCGGAGTCCGATACCGCCACGCTTAGCCATCGATGGTCTCTTTCAACGTCAGTATCAAAGGCTTTCGATCACCTTCCTCAGCTTCGCCTGAACGTTTGCCGCCACCTGCTTCAAACGCGGATTTTCGATCGCCTGCATCGAGGCCACCGGATCTATGGCAGCGACTTCCGTCTGGCCTCCTCCGGCATCCTGGACGACGACATTGCAGGGAAGCATGGTCCCCGCTTTGTCCTCGATTTGAAGCGCCTCATATGCAAGGGCAGGATTGCAGGCGCCGAGGATGCGGTAGCTTCTGAACTCGACATTGATCTTTTTCTTAAGCGTGTCCTTCACGTCTATCTCGGTGAGGACGCCAAATCCTTTCGCGCTTAAGAGCTTCAACCGCACGCTGGACGGCTTCCTCAAAGCCACATGGAATCGTCTTGCTGAAATAATAGGACATAACGCAGTCCTCCTTATGCTTTCACGCGGCTCGGTCAACGATGTCACGTTTCTTCTGCAGATACTCCTCGCGATTGATCTCGCCGCGCGCATAGCGTTCTTCAAGAATCTGACCGGCGGCAGAGTCCCTTCCGCGGAAGCTTGGCTGGTCGCTACTTACAAACCGCACCAGCAAGATCACGCCGCCGATGATCAG
>JBAUNL010000694.1:0-2223 GCA_049579205.1 Rhodomicrobium sp.
TTTTCGTTTTCAAAAGTCGCGCTTGATCGGCGCTCATGACCCTAAAGAGACATCGGATCTGTCGCAACTTGAGTGAACCGCACCCCCTTACTCCGCGGCGATAGGGCCAATTGCCTCTTACAGCGGCTTTGGCATCATGATGGAGAAGGCTCAATTCCACGCGGCGGACATGAGACAGATAAATCGCGAGGCATTCTCATATCGTGCAGACAGCTTGGTTCCGCGTTTCGATGACAGCGGGCCAATCGTTTTCATGGATGGCGACTGTGCCCTTTGCAACGCCGCCGCAAGGATAATCGCAAAACTCGACCGGCGGAGCGAGTTTCGCATCTGCCCGATCCAGAGCGAACTTGGCCAGGCCATCCTTCGCCATTACGGCCTTGATTTCAGAAATCCCGATAGCTGGATTTATCTTGCAGATGGCAAAGCCTGCGGCCCTCTCGATGCCGTCATCGAGGCGGGCACCCGCTTGGGCGGGATGGCGCAGCTTGTAGGTGTCTTCGTGATCCTGCCCCGCTCAGTCCGGGATTGGCTTTACCGCCGGATAGCGCGCAACCGCTATGCTATCTTTGGCCGCAACCAGATGTGTGCGATTCCTGACGCCGCCCTTCGGCGGCGCCTCCTCTTATGAGGGTGCTGATCGTTGGCGGCTATGGTGTGTTTGGGGGCCGTTTGGCAAGGCTCCTGATCAAGGATGGCCTCGAAGTCGTTGTCGCTGGACGGGACATAAAAAGCGCGAGAGAATTTACCCAGCGCGCCGGAGGTACTCCCCTAAAGCTGGACATTGCCGGTGACTTGATGCCCATTGCAAAGGCCGCGCCATCGGTCGTCGTCGACGCGGCCGGGCCATTTCAGGCCTATTGCGGCAACCCCTACCGCTTGGCCCACTTTTGCATCGAGAATGGTATCAACTATCTCGACCTTTCCGATGACGCTGCTTTTACCGCAGGGATTACTCAGTTGGATGCCGCAGCAGCTGCTGCGGGATGTTTTGCGCTCTCTGGGGTCTCGAGCGTCCCCGCGATTTCGGCTGCAGCCGCGAGAAGCATGAGCGAAGGCCTCTCAGAAATCTTGGTCATCGAAACCTCGCTTGTCCCGGGCAATAAGGCTCCCCGAGGGCGATCCGTCGTCGCTTCCATACTGAGCCAGACAGGTGAGCCGCTCTGTATGTGGCGGGGCGGCGGGTGGCGGCAATATCGCGGCTGGTCTGACACGAAGAGTGTTCTTTTCGGTCCCGGCTTTAAGCGCAGAGTCAGCCTGATCGGAGCGCCCGATTTAAAACTGTTCCCGCAGGCATTCCCCGCACGTTCTGTCATTTTCCGGGCAGGGCTGGAGCTCGCCGTCATGCGCTGGAGCCTAGGCTTGCTCAGCTTTCTTCGCAGCAGGCGCCTGCTTCCTAAACTGACAAGATTTCTTGGTCCCATCCTTTGGCTGAGCCAGCGGCTTGAGTACGCCGGCTCCGATAAGGGAGCCATGGCAGTGGAGGTAACGGGGCTTTCGGAAGGCGAACCTCTGCGCCGGCGCTGGCAGATCATAGCTTACAATGGCGATGGCCCTTTCATTCCAACTGTACCGGCACGCGCGATCATCCTGAAATATGCCTCCGTTAGCCCGGGCGCCAGGCCATGCCTCTTTGATCTCAGCCTTCCCGAAATCCAAAATGCGTTGGATGGCTTATCGGTTCGAACCGCCGCCTCCTCGGCTCAAGCACCAACCCTGTTTCAGAAAGCTCTTTGCGAGCGGTGGCAGCAACTTCCTGCTTCGGTGCGGCGGTTGCACTCAGTGCAGGACATCGAGGTATTCAAGGGGAGAGCCAAGGTCACACGTGGAAAAAGCTGGATTGCACGCGTCGCCACCTTTTTCTTCAACTTTCCCAAGGCTGCAGAGGATGTACCCGTCACGATCACCAAGACGCGTACCGCCTCCGGCGAGATCTGGGAACGGGATTTTGACGGCCGTAAATTCCGTTCCTATTTGAGCCCTTCGCATCGGCGCTTTCATTACCGGGAACGCTTTTTCGCTTTCACTTACGAGCAGGAGCTTCCCGTTAAGGAGGGGAGCCTCTTCCTCCCGGTGCGGCGCGGCTGGCTTCTGGGCATTCCTTTGCCAGGCTTTCTACTCCCCAATAGCGAAGCCCGCGAATATGATCTAAACGGAATTTTCCATTTCGACGTCGGCCTTCATGCCCCCCTAACTGGAAAACTTATTGTACGATATGAAGGG
>JBAUNL010000695.1:0-4408 GCA_049579205.1 Rhodomicrobium sp.
CGCTATACTCATTACATATGATGGCCCCACACGACTCTGAGCCTGCACAAGTTGTAATTGTGCATTCTGCGAATACTACTTTTAAGAGCAAGTGTGTCCGTTCTTTGACGCAACCGGTACCTCGGCACGCTTGCACCAATCTTATACTTGCGAAGACTTTTGATACGCAGGTACGATTCAATAAATATACTATCAGCAGCGCTGTTTATTCGTGGTGAACGACGCCAATTTTTGTGTTTTCTCTTGAGAACACCGCGAAATCACTTGAACGGGATGCGGAAGATTTCTGGCGTGTGCAGCAGAATCCTCGTGCATTTGGAAGACAGGCGTTCCAAGCTGTGGGCAGAGGATGCGAAGGCATCCATGGAGGACGCGGCGTAAATGACCAAGCGCCCACCTTGGCTGAAAGTCATCAAAACGGCGGATGATCGGGCCGAAACGCCGCCTCCTGATGAATCGAATGTGCTCGCTGCTTTCTGGCGCTTGGCACAAGCGGCGGTCGAAGCGAGCGACGAGCACGACGAAGCCGTTGCGGTTGGTGAAGGTGATACCGATTGTGGCAGGCAGGACGCGGATGAATTGGAACGCCGCGCGGTCTTGGAAGCGCTGGCCTTAGTCGATTATGTTTCGACTTTCGAGCAGGATTTGAGGCGGCAGCTTTTGCAGGTGATTGCGCCCTGCGAAGACTAGCAGTCCGATAGCTGTAATCAGCCGTGGACGCCTCCGAGCTAACCCAGCTTCCTCTCCCCCGCATGCGAAATAATCTCTGAGCGTGTGAGAGGCCGGACCGTATCTTCGCCGCCCTGATTGATGTGCCGCGCCAGATAATGGACGCTCCAGAGGTCATCAATGACCTGCAGACGTTCCGCAATCGTCTTGTCTAACAAGCGCTTGGCGAATTCGTTGCCCGTCTTGGCATAGGCCGATTCGAGCTTCGCGATTTTCGGAGCGAACCTATGCACTTCGTCCGTTAAGTAGCTCAAAGTCTTCGACAATTTCTTCAAAGTCGGTGTGGGCAAATGTGCGACGCTGCCCTTTTTCGGCTCAACCGCACCGCCTTTCGCAAGATGCTGCTCGGGCTCTTGATCCTGAACGGTTCGCGCATCTTCCAGGAGCTGCCGCGCATTTTCATCGCTTGCCGGTGCAAATTTGGCTGAATGCGGGAATACTTTGCTGAGCGCGGGCGGCGGTGTTGTTCCTTCCTCTCCAGGAATGCCGCGATAATCGGTCGAAGTCAGCGACTTACGCGCCTTCATCTCGCGGAAATGCCGGGCATCTTCTGCTTGTGCGGCCGATAGGTTACGGTCTGCTTGCGCCCGTTCATAAATGGCTTTCGCACGATCTTCCGGAACTGCGGTTTTTGGGCCGGCCGGAACCTCAGGAGTGGCCTCCATCATACCTTGAAGCGCCACTGGCCCCCATGTGTAAGGGGCAACGCTTGCAACGCCTTTGGCGACTGCCATCGCTTTTTCGATAGCGGAAGGCTCTGGCCCTTCGTTTAATACGGATGGACCGGCTTGGGCTTCATCGCTGGTGCTTGTCGCGCCGAGAAGAGCGCCAAGCCCTGCAATGCCCGTCAGTGTCGTCCTATTCGAGGCAAGCCGGCCGATGATATTTCCTACATTCTTCCTCACAGCCGCTTCTGGAAGGCTATGCGCTGCATCCGGTCCTATTTCATTGAACCGGGCGGCAAGGCTTCTGGCTGTTGGCGTATCAGCATTGTTGAATGCATCCGTAACCGCGCTCGCCACCTCCTCTTTGTTCGCCTTGGGATCGATCGTAATCCCAAGATGTTTCGCCATGTCTTTGAGGGCTTCTTTAGGCTGCCCAGTGATGGCCGGGCCGCCCACTGGGCCGCGCGGTCCCGGTTCTGGCGGCTCGGGTCCTATAGGAGGGGTTGTGTCCGGCCGTCCTGGCACCGCTGGTCCCGGCGCTGGTCCCGCATTTCCTGAACGGTACGCCTTGCCCATCATTTGCGCCGCCCTGAATCCTTGACGGTCAGCCGCATCAACAACCGGCTTTGAATACGCGTTATAAAGGCCCTGCATCGTAGCCATGCCGGCGCCACTGCCATATTCGATGTTGCCAAGACCGGCCGCAACATCGCCAGCACTTTCGCCCTGACGTTCCCGCACATAGGGTTCAACAATACCGCGTGTCAGTGCACCAGCACCAAGGAGAAGAGCCGCCGGGCCGAATGTCGAAAGAGGCCTGCCGCTTCTCATATAGCCTGCAGCCCTGGCCTCATCGCCAATGGCCTTATATTGCGCGAGTGCGCTTCCGCTTTCAGGATTGATGGCCGCGTTTCTTTCGCCGAGATTCTTCGCGGCGCTTCTCATCGCGTCTTCTTTGGCTTTAAGGGCCTTTTCGCCGCTTGAGGCCTTCCATATACCAAGGCCGTAACCAGTCGCAGGCGCGGCAAAATTTACGGCGCCTGACTTGAGCTGTGCGCCCGTGGTGTTCTGTTCTTCTTCGCGCTGTGCATCCGCAAGCTTGCCCGTAAGCTGAGCACGCAGCAAAAGAAGCTGCCCGACCTCCGGGCGCTTGGCCGCGTTGTCGATATCTTGCTGGTTCGCGGAAAGCTGTGAGCCATAGTCAGCAACCGCTGACGCGGTTCCAGATCCCCATCTGCCGTCGATATTGCCGCGATACAGCCCTTTTTGCGCTAGGAAATTCTGCAAATTCTGGACTTGGGCCGGATCGTTCCTATTTACGGGCGGCATGGGGTCAAGCCGCTTAACCCCGAGCTTTTCCATCTGCCGGTCTAGGTCGGCGAGCTGCTGCTTTAGCTCTTCGGAGCGCGTCATTTAATTTTTCCAGGTAAGGAGTTGATGATGAAGCGTCGCATCTTGGCACTCAAACAGTTCGCTTTTTCCGCTGTAGGCGCCGTTGCTCTCACTCCGTTCCTCATATCCATAATCTTCGAACTCTGGGCGGTGAGAACCGTAGGGCACCCGCTCGACATCACGCCCGTACTCGCCGCGTGGGCACTTTCCATCATCGCGGCCGGCATCGCCTTGCAGCTGTGGCGTGAATGGAAAGCGTGGAGAGAGGATCGAACCATTGTGTCTCGCCGAGTCCAGGCCATTATGAACACACGCCAACACTCCCCCGCTGAAGGCGGAGTTGGGGCAAGCGCAGCGCATTACGGGATTTCTGCCTGATAATATAGTTGCTTTGCGCGGGAATCGCAATCTCGGCTAAGCAGTCTAAGCGCTTGAATTTGCTTGGAAGCGGGAATTCCCGTTTCCAGCGGAAAGGCGCCGTTCTCCGAGGGGCGGTTTTGTTTCAGTTCAGCTTCGAGACGACGCGCGGGCGCTTGCGCGGGACTTCCCGATCTAACCAGCTTCCTCTCAAGTATGTGGTGGCTAAGCCATCTTGCCGAGTATCTGCGTCATCTCTTCTGCCCCGAACGCACGCAACGTCTGAGTGCGAACGTTTCCCATGGAGCCGAGAGCTAATCCGAGTGCTGTCACAGATGGATCGTCGGGCGCTTCGACCGTTACGACCAGGTCATACCGCCCAAGCGTCCAGTACAGGTGCTTTACGGTCACACCGAACTTCCCCGCTGCTTCTTTGAAGGCCTCGGCTCGTTTGTGAGTATCCTTTACGTTCCGGATTCCTTGTTCTGTGAAGTTTGCGAGAACGATATAGGTTGCCGTTTGGGGTTTCCTCCAGCCCCCCTGTCGCCTGGCGCCGTCATTCTATCATTGGCAGGGCATCTGCGGTCGAAAATCTTCCAGGACTAAGGCAAAGGCAGGAAGCCAACAGCCCGGGCGAAATCCGCAGAGGTTCATGCGCTGATCAAGGAAGGCATCGGAGCGACCGAGATTGCTAAGAAACTCGGCATCGGGCGGCGATCAGTCTATCGTGTTCTGGAAGATCAACCCGCTACGCTTAACCGAGGAGATGATCAATGGCCAAGGGCCAAAAGAGAAGCAACCGCGAACCCAAGAAACCCAAAGCAGAGAAGCCAAAACCCGCTGTAGGGTCCACTTCGATTTTGAAAGAAAAACCTGGCAGCGGTGTGGGCGCGAAGAAGTAAAGGGGCGCCCGAGGGACGCAGCGGAATATCTTCGGGCGCTTGGCCGTTTTCGTTGTGCATGAAACGCACAGCCTCATGCCAGAACCGCTTCCATTGGGCCGGAGGCGGTTTTGTTGTTTCGTGCCGGACACCCCGCGAATCACGCAAGTGTTAGACGGGCTGATGGCCTAAGAGGAATGGGTAGCATTCAGTCCTCACGCGTGCCTCGGGGGCAGCAGTATGGGCAAGAATTTGCTACTCAGCGGCCTCCAAATCCGATTTGGCTAAGGGAGCCAGTGCTATGACTGCACCGATAAGCCGAAGTCGCGTTTGCAGCCGCCCGGGACGTGGCGGAGCCTGGGCCGGCATCTGCGAAGATTGGGC
>JBAUNL010000696.1:0-6360 GCA_049579205.1 Rhodomicrobium sp.
ATTCCGTAAAGCCTATACCGTGGTGACGATGGGGCCAATTTTCGGTTTCGACCGGACAAGCGCCTACGCCGAGAGCGTCAACAAAAATCCGGCAGGCGCTGGCCCGGCGCTTTTCAGCCTTCCCGATGTCATAGCCCTTCCTGGCGGGGTCGCGATCAAGCGTGGCAATGAGATCGTAGCTGGGCTCGGCGTGGGCGGAGCACCAGGGGGCGATAGGGACGAGGCCTGTGCGCAAGAAGGCGTGGACAAAATCGCCCCCCGGGTAAACGCCAATCGCTAAGCCAGCCGATGATCCGGCGCGGTCGATGTCTGAATCGGGTCAGACTCGGCCAGTTTGATGGTTGCGCAAGATGGTCGGCTCAACCCTCGACAGCCGACTTGTCCTGAAATGCCGTTTTCCTTCGGTCAGGGCCAAAAGCCGTCATCATTTCCAATGCTCAAAGCTGCCTGGAATAACCGCAACGAAGGTTGCGCAAGTTACTGGGCGAAGAGCTCGGCCGCCGAGGACATTCGCCGTCTTTCTGCTCGATGCATTTTCTCAGCTCCTTGAATATCTGGGCGAGACCTTCCCTCACTGATGGTCCCCCTCGGGGCACGGCCAATAAATGACATTTCGCAACCCCCGGCGCTGCCGCTATCGGGCCCGGGTTTGCTTCCGGCTTCCGCTGCGCTCGCTCCGGCAACGAAGGCGCCTTTTGACTCTGATCGCTCGATCTCGCAGCTAATCCTGTTCACCGAGAGTTTGGGCGTAGGTTTTGCCGTAAGGATAAAACAGATCCTTGCGGCCTTGCGCCCAAGCTTGTTTGAGTTCTGGCGTTGTGATGTCCCAATCCGGTCGGCATTTCTTGGTGACCGCACGCAGGTCCTGCCGGAGCTCTTCTAGTGTTGGCCGCCCGAAGTACCAGTAGCCATTATAGATCTTGTAAATAACAAGGCCGGGCTCGAGGACAATCACATGGGGGATCATGGGATTGTGGAGAGGGTCGGTATACTCGGCGATGTCGAGGTCTTTTTGCACAACGCGTCTCACATCCGAGAGGAAAGGCCAGTGGGCGCCCACGCCACTACGATATTCATTAGTCTCGGTGATATTGTCCGTGCTGATCGTGACAAGCCTACAATAGCCGACCTCCATCTCACGATGAAGCTCAACCAGCCCTTCAGCCTGCCGGCGGTCCTTGGGGCAATACCCGCCGCGGCTGAGGACCAAAACCATGGGATGCGGTCCTTGCAGTCCAGAGAGCTTCCGGTGTTTTGCAGTGTGGTCGGAAAGCTCATAATCGGGGAAGATCGCCCCTGGAACGATATCTGGCCGCATGTGAACTCCTCTTGATTGCAACGCCGATGCCGGCCCTTATGCCTAGCTTAGGCTTTTTCTAAACACTTGGCCGTAATCCTCGATTTCGGCTCCAACGCCTGCCCGGCGCAACGCGTACCAGAACGCCGCCTGGTTCCCGGTGAGGACAGGCCGGCCGAGGTCTTCCTCGAGCGCCGCAATCACACCGATGGCCCGAAAGCCGTTCCCAGCGATGAGAACACTCTCAATATTGGCGGGGGTGTGTTTGCGCACCCGCTCGTAAATTTCGCCAGGACTGATGTCCGAACCCGTGTTCGGATGGGGAGGCGCTTTGCGTGCAGGGGTCAGATGGCTCGCGTGAACGACTTCGAATCCCTGGCTCTGAAAGTACGCTGCACCTTTCCGAACATCATCGTCGCTAAACCAGGGAGGATGAAATAAGGCGATGCGGTGCACCGCTAGCGCGCGAAACGCGGCGGTCGCTGCGAGGCATGGCATAAACACGGGGATGCCGTTCGAATGTTTCTCAAGGCGGGCTGTTAGGGCTTGTTCCCCAGCCGGACCGAGACGATAGCTGCTTGTCGTGAAGGCAAAAACGATGCTGTTTAGGGGCAATCTCGCTAAGAGTTCTGTTGCGTTGTCAGGCCCGGGAGGATCGGAATAGGCTCCGACGTCAGCAAGGGGCACACGCGCCGCATGAACGGAGACCCCTTCGGGTGCTATGGCCCAGAATTCGGACTCAGGCACAGTATCGTCATCGGGCGTAAGCGCCCCTATCAGCGCACGCCATCCGGCGCCGTCTGGCTTCCAGATTTTTCCGCCTGGCGAAGCAGCTTTGGCGATCGCGGGAAAAGAAAGGAGGCCTCCTGGTGTCAGGCTGAGCGCGGCAAGCAGGTTCCTGCGGCCCACTATTCTCACCATTGGCTGATCCTCCGTCCAAGCTCAACCATCCCGAACTGGTTGGCCGGAATATTTACCGCCGTTACCTTATGAAGCCACGGACGAGCTGCGCTATCTGATCGGCCGCCGTATCGAGTGCAAAATGGCCCGCGTCGAGGACCTGCACTTGGGCACCCGGCACGTCGCGGCGATAGGATTCAGGCTCCGATATGTCGAAGGAGGGGTCATATTTGCCCCAGATCACCAGGAGGCGCGGGCGCCTCTCTCGCATCCAGGCTTGCCATCTCGGGTAGTTATCCACGTTGGTTCGATAGTCGTAAAACAGGTCGATCTGAATGTCTGCCTGCCCCGGCTTACTTAGGAACGCGAACTCGTCCGTCCACAAATCAGGGTCGTAGCGATCCACTTTGGGGTCGCTCCCAAGATGCCGGGTACGCGTCGTCTCTAGTGATAGGAAATTTGCGCGAAGCACACTTTCGTTGCCCGCGCGATCGGCCCAAAAGGCGCGGCGCGGCTTCCAAGTTGCTCCCAGGCCTTCATTGTGCGCCACCGCGTTCTGGACGATCAGGGCCTCGATCCGGTCTGGATGGGCTAAGGCCATGCGAAAACCCACGGGGCCGCCGTAATCCTGCATATAGAGAGTGTAGTGCGAGAGCCTGAGCGCCTCGGTGAAGTTATTCATGATCTCAGCGCAATGATCGAAGGTGTATGCGAATTTTTTGGGTTCCGGCCAGCTGCTGTGTCCAAAGCCCGGATAATCGGGTGCGACAAGACGATAGCGATCGGAAAGCCGGGCAAACAGAGATTCGAACATCCTTGAGGACGAGGGAAATCCGTGCAGCAGCAGAAGTACCGGCGCGTCCTTGGGGCCGGCCTCTCTGTAAAAGATGGAAAGCCCGTCTATCTCGATCGTGCGATAATAAGTCGGATGTTCCACGAAGCGCTCCTGTGCTTGAGCTTGTATCTGCAATTGAGACGATGCGAGCATCAGACCGACCACCAGCGTCAGGAAGGAGATTTGCCCGCATCGGGTCCGAAGGAGCGAGCGAGTAAGACCCATGGTGTGGCTCCGGATATCCTAGCGCGTGCACCAACTGCTCACGGTGTTTCTCGCGTCCTTGGCCTGTTAACAAGCCGCGCCTGCAGTTTGGTCTGACGCCGAGGTCTTTCAGCCGCTGCTCGGCCCGGGGTTACCATTTGCCAACATGCGCACCGCCGTCCACGTGCAGCACCTCCCCGGTCACCTGCCCAGCTTCCGTCAGGTAAATGATTGCGCCGACGATGTCTTTCACATCGACAATCTGTCCCATCGGCTGCAGCGTCTTAAGAAACTCTCGCGGCTGACCCTCATGCATAGGCGTATCGACAGTGCCCGGCGCGACCGCGTTCACGCGTATGCCCTGTTTCGCGTATTCCATCGCCAGGCTTCGCGTGACGGCCTCAAGGCCGCCTTTCGTGATCATCGGAACCGCACAGTTAATGCCGGCGATCGGATGATCCACCAGCGCCGTCGTGATATTGACGATGCTTCCGCCATTCTTCTGAGCCAGCATTTGCTTGATGGCGAGCTGGGTGATAAAGAAAAAACCTTCGATGTTGACGGAAAAGAGAGAGCGCAGATCCTCGAGCGTGTAATCCGTGAAATGCTTCGAGAAAAATATGCCGGCGTTGTTGACGAGCGCGTCGATTGATCCAAATTTGCTCTTCGCGGCTTCGGCGATCTTCATCGCGGTTGCAGCTTCAGCGATGTTTCCATCAACCAGCGCGAGCTTATCTGATGCCTCGAACGCGCCCGGCTTGGTGATGTTTCGCGAATTCGCCACCACGTTGTAACCACGATTCAGAAAGGCCCTTACAAGACCTGCCCCGATCCCCTGCGAGCCGCCGGTCACGATCACCGTTTTCGGTGCGATTGCCATTTTCTAAGTCCCTTTCATAGTCCTGTCGCAGAGCAAGCAGGAACATTGGGCAGCATCTCAGCGCCAAGGTGGCGATCATGCCGTGACGTTTCGCTTCGACCGGCGAGCCCACCGGTTAACGAAGCAAAGCGGTCGCCGGCGCGAACCAGGACGAACAGCAGGGCCGGAACGTTTAAGATGTTGCGATGACGAGCGCGCCGACTCATAGCCAAGGATGAAGAACGGCATCAGTGACACCGCCCCAAACAATGCTGCGCGAAGGGCCTGGTTCCCATCCATTGGACGCTGGACGCATGTAGAGGCACCTTTCTTGTATGCGTCCATCGTGCCGGAGGAAAGGCGAGCGAGATACTGCTGCTTGGCACAGCCTGAGGTTGGCTATTTGCGATGTCCGGAACGGGTCAATAGTGAGCGTGAGGGCTCCTTGACCCAATGTAAGCGATGCATCTGAAAGCGGAATTTCCGACATGGTGCAGAAACACCGGCCTCGAAGCCTTGTAGATTGCGTTATCTGTTAAACTGGAACATTGGGGCGGCTCAAAAAAGGTCCCGGCTTACAACGAGTGCAAACAGTGTTGTCGAAGACGGCAAAGGGCTGAAGCCGGCATGGGGCCAGAAGTCGTCGTATCGACTTGAAATACTCTATGGGGGGCAGCCGTCAGCCAACCACTTAGCGAATAGATCGACGTGAAATTGAGGCCAAGGGCCTTCTCCTCTTGGTGGCGGAGGCGGCATAACATTGCCGCCAATTCCTCGAATGCGGTCGTAGATGGCGGCTGCGTGCGCCTTTACCTCGTCATAATTCGCCAGGTTGAACGCCTTGCTCATCCCCTGAATGTCCCGCTCCGTGAAAAGGGGACGAATGTCAGTCTCAAAGCTCGTCGGCTTAGTCATTACGCTTCCGCACGATTCGGCCATTGGGTCCTCGCGTCTAGCATCCAAATCGGAGATTGCGACGGCGGTTGGCGCATTCTACCACAGCGGTTCGGAGAAGGACCAAATTACACCGGGTCCGAGGACTTTAACTACGCGGTCGCTACAGATGCTTTCATGTGTCGTGCCGTTTAGGCGTAAGTGAAGTCCGGCTTCCTTTGCCCGACTTCTATAATATAACCATCAGGATCGCGAATATAGCAGCGCGTCTCGCCGTACTTCTCCTTTGGCTCTGTGATGAACTCGGCTCCCCGGCTTCGCCATAGCTCGTAGCACGCTTGAATATCTGCAACGCGGATGTTCATAAAGCTGCTGAGATGGTCGGGATTGGGGACGCTGAGCGTTACCGATGGTTTATCGGGTGTCGGACCACCCCCGGGGTTGACGAGGAGCCATATGTTCGCGATCTGAATATATCCCGGGGCACCACTGCTGTCGCCCAAGCTCAGAATGCGGCCTCCGAAGACCTTTTCGTAAAATCGAGCCGATCGTTCGACGTCGGCGACGGTGAGAAAGTATGCGACTGTAAACCCATCCTCCGGCGGCATCTGATAGTTTTTCTGCTCGACTTGGACTTGGTTCATACACGCCTCCAATTCGAATACGATGCCACACGCAGCTTCCGCCTCTTGTGGGCTTACGGGTAGCAGCCTAGAAATCCAGGCTTTCCAAATTTGTTCCCGCAGGCCCCAAAGCGATTTTCCGGGCACCCTTCCCGGCCTGTCCAGTTGGGAACAGTGTCGAGCAGCTCCGCATTACTCTGCGCTGAGGGGTTCTTTTAAAAACGCATCAGGCTGCAAAGCGCCAATCACCTGGTTGATGCAAGTGGGCGTCACATAGCTAAGCTGCAGCAAGTAATCTCGAGCGATGGCTTGGCCGAGCTTGTGAACGGAGACCCCATACGCTCGAGTAGAAAGCGAGGCACCTGCATGGCAGGCATCGAAAAGTATGAAGTCCTGATCATCGGCGGAGGGCAGGCGGGAATTCCTCTGGCGCGAGGTCTCGCTGGCACAGGAAAGCGGGTGGCGTTGGTGGAGCGCAAAGATCTGGGCGGCTCCTGCATCAATTTCGGATGCACGCCCACGAAGGCGGCGATCGCCTTTGCTTTACGCACGTTCCTTTCCGCCACGGCCGAATCCGTGGACCTGAATGAGGCTCCTCAAACGCGAGGGCCTATATCGGGAAACCGGCGCAAACTTGTGAACCATCACTGGGAACAGTAGAGAAAGTTCTGAGGAAGAAGCCAAAGCTAAGCAGCCAAAAGCGGATCGCAAAAAAATGAAAAATCCAGGCCAAAACAGTGGTGATCGA
>JBAUNL010000697.1:0-4111 GCA_049579205.1 Rhodomicrobium sp.
CTGCCAGCGTCATCCTACGCCATCATGCGGAGGGCGCCGCTCCTACCGCGAAGAGAACCATGGACCCGGCAAAGATGCAGTCGAGAGCTTGACCCCAATCCCGGAATTAGAGAACAAAATCGGCCAACAGCGGAAGCAGGTATGGCAGGCACCTTTGCTCGCGCCGTCAAGGCATCGGCTGAACGCTGCACAAATACCGCGTGCCTTTATGCGACGCTGATAACGGGTTCGTGCTCCACTGAGAAATTGACCGAATTGGCGATGTAGCACTTCGCGTGTGCGTCGTGATGAAGCGCCTTTGCCTTCTCCGGATCGCTCCCGCTTGAAATGTTTACAGCCGGTCGCAGCTTCACAGATGTAAAATATCCTCCCTTCGCGTCGTCCTCGACCATTGTTCCTTCCGCATTATCCACATAGCTAACGACGACAATGCCGGCGAGAGCACAAAGATGGAGGTACCAAAGCTTGTGGCAGGCAGACAGCGACGCAACCAGCAGATCCTCAGGGTTCCACCGCGTTGCATCGCCGCGGAAAGCCGGGTCAGCGGACCCCAGTATTTTTGCTTTCCCGATTGCCTCGATCTCGTGTGATCGCTCGTAGCTCCGATAGTTCGCGGTTCCCGCGCCCGTATTGCCGGTCCATGTCACAATGGTCTGGTAGTGATGTTCCTTGCCGCTCGCCATGAAATTTCCTTTCTTCTTCCTTTAAAGAAGGCCCGAGCAAGAGTTTTCACACGCGTTTTGCAGCCGCGCATTCGGCAGATTACGCGCTGACTTTCGCGGTCGTTGTCCAGGAATGCACTGTGCCCATTCGTCCTGACAATTAAAGACCATCCGAGAGCAGTGAAGCATTCGGCGTCTTCGTCCTGTCTTTCGCTGGCCACTGTTCGGAAAGTGGCGGCAGTGATTGTTCCTTGCCGGTCGTGCGTTCAACGGTGATAGCGTACAGGGTGATGGCATCGATCCGCGGGAAAAACCCCTTGGGGCGTTTTGTCTCTGGCTTGCCGTATTTTGCCATCAAGGCCTTACAGAACCTCTGCTTAACTTCCCTGTCCTCGACGATCCGTATCCGGCCGAACAGGCACACGCTTCGATAGGCGAGACCCGAATCGCATTCAAAGCGGCCGTAGTCGAAGACGCCTTCCTGCTCATCAATCTCAAAACAAACGCGCCGATCCCTCTCAATATTTGCGCGCAAATGTCCTCTTGCACTCGTGGTGTGCAAATACACTTCCCCGTTGATCCAAAGATACAGGAGCGGGATGCAATATGGGAAACCGTCCTCGCTCACTGTCGCGAGACGGCCGCTATAGCCTCGTGCCACCGTCTCCAACGTGCGTTCATCCGACATGACTTTGTCTGCGCGACGGATTTGCGGTGAGCTCATGATATTCGGCCACTCCACGTTACTGTTCGAACGAACGAACATTTCAGGTTCCCTTGTTATCCGGAACAGGATGCGGAAAAGGTGGTCTTACGTAAAGACCCACTTGGCACCAATTAGACATACCACTTGCCTTGACCTACAGCTGTCATTTCGAAAGGCATCTATGAAGAGCAAACAAAGCTGGGCAGAGCTTTATGCGTTCGAAGTGGACCGCGCGGCTGATGCGCCGGTTTTCCGCCAGATTTACCTGCAACTACGATCCGCAATCCTGGCGGGAACGCTTCGTCCCGCGACCAAGCTGCCCTCGACGCGCGAACTCGCAGCGCAACTCGGAGTTTCTCGGTCTGCAGTCGTCCCGGCTTTCGAGCAGCTTCTCGCTGAAGGCTATGCCTTCGGCAAGAAGGGCGCTGGGACCTACATCGCGTCCGATCTTCCTGAACCTTTCGCAGCGATTCATGGCCGCAAGAGGCGGCCGACGTCCGTCGCCAAACCAGCGGTCTCCTTCCGAGACCTCGGCGGTTTTATCGACGTGACGGCTCAAAGCGACGAGCGCCCCTTCAATCTGGGGCGCACGTTAGTCGACGCACGCACCACTGAATTGTGGCGTAAGCTTAGCGCACGCTCGCTGCAATCCTTTGGGCGGCATCATCTTGGCTACGGCGACCCGCACGGCATGCTGGAACTGCGTAAGTCCGTTTGCGACTATCTTCAGGCCGCACGTGCAGTGCGATGCGAGCCTGAACAAGTCGTGATCACCGCGGGCACCCAGCAAGCCGTCGATATCGTTACTCGCGTCATGCATGGGCCGGACAAGGAAGTTTGGATCGAAGATCCAGGTTACTCTTTGACCCGTCTTTCGCTCGTCGCAGCAGGCGCCAAAGTTCGCCCCATACCGGTCGACCAACATGGCGTCAATGTCACCGAAGGCATCCGGCGTGCACCAAAAGCGCGTGCCGTTTTCATAACGTCCTCGCATCAGTTTCCAAAAGGCGTCGCCCTGTCGATGGCGCGCCGCCTTGAGCTTCTTGCCTGGGCGCGAGAGTCGGGCGCCTGGATCGTCGAAGACGACTACGCCAGTGAATTCCGATACGGCGGCCGGCCACTCGCTTCGCTCCAGGGCCTCGATGAAGCCGAGCGTGTCATCTACATCGGAACCCTCAATAAGGCGCTTTTTCCAGGACTTCGGCTCGGCTACGCCGTGGTGCCTCCTTCACTCGTGCGGGCCTTCGTTACCGCGCGCTATCTCATGGACCGCCAGCCATCGAGCCTTTGCCAAGCGGTCGTCGCCGCCTTCATGGAAGAGGGACACTTCGCAGCTCACATCCGCAGAATGCGGGAGATGTACCGTAACCAACGGGACACGCTGGCCGCCGCGCTTAGGCGCCACCTGAGCGACCACCTGACTGTCGAACCGCCGGACCAGGGCATGCATCTGGTTGCTTACACGCGACGGGGGCTATCAGACGTCACGATCGAACGGGCTGGGCGAGAACACGGCGTTGTCGTTCATGCCATGAGCCGCCTGTATATTGAGGCACCGGCGCAATCGGCGCTGATGCTGGGGTTCAGCGGCTATCCGCATCAAATCATTGCGCCCGCAGTTGCCCGGCTGGCTCGCGCCGTTGAACGATAGGCAGTCAGGGCGTCATTATACGACGGCATGTCTCTTTCGGGTCATCTGCGGCTGTTTCCTGAATGAAATCAATGAGTCCGCTCATCCTCTCGTAGCCGAAGGAATTGCTGCAATTGCGAAAACCGCCGTTCCGGGCCATAAGCTGAAGTCCAACATTTCATCCAAAATAGGCTTCACGAACCTCGTCGCGTGTAGCAAGTTCCGCCGGCGCCCCGGATGACACAACGCGTCCCTTCGACAAGACCCAGCCGAAATGTGAGATCGCTAGCGTCTGATGCACATTTTGTTCAACGAGGAAAACCGTGATCCCGCGCGCGTTAATGTCACGAATAATGCTGAAATTCTCCTTCACAAGACGCGGCGATAACCCAAGCGACGGCTCGTCGATGATGAGAAGCCTTGGCGCGCGCATCAAGCCGCGTCCAATGGAGACCATCGCCTGCTCGCCGCCCGACATCGTGCCGGAAAGCTGAAGACGCCGCTCGGCGAGGCGGGGGAAAAGCTCGAAAATCTCCCCCAGCCGGGCTTTGGTTACAGCCTCCGACGTCTCGCAATAGGCGCCGAGCCGGAGGTTCTCTTCGACCGTGAGCTTGGGGAAGACTTTCCGGCCCTCGGGAATGCAGGCAAGACCGGCCGCTATCACTCTGTGGGTTGGGAGTTGGGTTATGTCTGCGCCGTCAAAAACGATGCGGCCTACCCGTGGAGGAGTAAGACCTAGGATCGAACGGATCAGCGTCGTTTTTCCGGACCCGTTAGAGCCCAAGAGGCAGGTAATGCGTCCCGGTTCGGCGGTGAGCGAGACGTTCTCGAGAACATCGGCCTTGTCGTAAGTCGTGTAGACGCCCTCGATTTCCAGCCTCGCGCTCATCACGCCACTCCAAGATAGGCTTCTTGAACTTCAGGGTCGTTTGCGACTTGGCGGTACGGCCCTTCCGCGATCTTGCGCCCAAAATTCAGAACGACGCAGCGATCGGTGATGCGTTCGATCACGCCCATTTCGTGTTCCACGATCACTATCGTGAGGCCTCTGCGCAAGCTCCGCATTTGCATGATGTTGTCCATCAGCGCCGTCGTTTCTTCATGCGTCATGCC
>JBAUNL010000698.1:0-13251 GCA_049579205.1 Rhodomicrobium sp.
GTCCCATCGGGCGGCGCGGTATCGATCAGCTTCTTGCCATCGTTGCAGATGAAGAAGACCAGCGTGTGCCAGCCGATGCGCGCCTTTGCTTGACTATGCTGACCGCGCAACTCGCTGTGGTGAAGGAACAAATCCTTGAGAATGATAGGCGTGTCCGTGCAAGCGCGCGACAGACAGAACTTGGCCGCCGGCTCATGGAGGTCCCCGGCGTCGGTCCGCTGCTCGCAAGCGCGTTCATAGCGACGGTCGCCGATCCGGCAGCCTTCAAGACAGGCCGCGGCCTCGCCGCCTGGATCGGCCTGGTACCGAAACAGAGATCAAGCGGGGGAAAGGAGCGGCTTGGCGGAATTACGAAAGCTGGAAACCGCTATCTGAGGCAGATGCTTGTGGTGGGAGCCATGGCTGTGATCCGCTATGCCGGACAGCATGGAACGCGCCGGCCTTGGCTCGTGCAGCTGATGCAGCGCCGCTCAACAAAAGTCGCCGCGGTCGCGCTGGCCAATAAAACGGCACGCATCATCTGGGCCTTGATGACAAGCGGCGAACGCTATCGCGAACCTGCGGCCGCGGGTGCTCTGGCGGCATAGAAACAGCGCCTTGGCAGGGCGCTTCTGAGGTTGGGAAGGGCGGACAGGAGTGAATGCACAAAGCCGGTTGAAACCGCCGGCCCGGGAAAACCCCCGGGAAAACCCACTTTGCGCTGTGCACTTTAAGTGCGAGCTTTCGATCGGGACCCGGGACGCGCGAAAGGCATTATGGCCAGCGGCATGTGATAAGGCCGCATGATCAGGCCGAACACATGGCCGCACCAACCAGCACTGTGCAGAAGCTCAAGAAAACCCTTGCCAACGGAGGGCCGTCCACACACAGCGCAAAGCGGTTGCTGTAAGAAAAGGTGTCCATGTACGTTGCCAGGCCTGCAATCAACCCAATGCGACTTCTAGCGTGTTTTCAAACACTTCCGCTATTAGGCGGTAAAGCAGCCGCAGGGCTTTTGGCATCCGAAGTCCGCTTTCGGACCCGTCGCAGACTCGATGGATGCATTGTTTAAGGCGGGGTATTGTCGCTCTGTGCATTGGAGGCGGACAAGGCATCGCGCTCGCCATCGAGAACATCGCCTAAGGCTATATTGGCCTCTTTATCGGGTTGTCCGCAATGGACGGGCGGGATTTGCTCAAGAAGGCTGTAGCCGCGGCGCTAAGCGTAACCTATGTCAAGAAAGCGCGAGCTCAATCAAAACCAGAAACGCCAAGGGAGATAGCCATGGCAAGTTGCAATATCAGCACGGCCACCATCCCGATCGAGCATGTAACAATTCCATCGCGAAAATCATTTGAAAGCGTGAAGGCAGACTTGGAGTCGCTCCTTCCACACGTCGATGACGGCATTTTCGTGCTGCTTCGCTACGGCGAGGTAGAGCGTGCTCGCCGTGAGCTGGAAAGAGGGCCAACTCTATCGATCTTCGGTTTCCGGAATCACGGGGCGCTTCTCGCAATTTACGGGCTGCAGCGGAAGGCTATTCAATACGATATCGGCAATCCGCTGACTGCATCCAAGATTACTCAACATCAGCTTTCGGCGGCGCTTTATGCGCCTATTCGCGTGCTCTTGCGAGAGGGTGAGTCCGGAGACGCCGCCTTCGAATACGACCGCCCCAAAAGCGTTTTCGGACAGTTCAACGATGCCGGCGTCAATGCCGTAGCGGAGAATCTTGACCGGGATCTGCAAGCTGTCCTGCAAAAGGCCGCCGCATAAGTGGAAGCGAAATCCGCAGAGGTCCGCTTGCCCCCTCGCCTGCGGAATCATCTGAAACTGTGAGGTTTTTCACAGTTTGGCCAATAAGAGTAGTGACCTCTTGACGGCGTGGCGTCGGTCGATTTCAACGCTTGCATCGCCGTCGTGGCGACTCGCTTACTGCCCTTCCACCGCAAAAGACCCGAATTTCGCGTACTTGTCGACGATCTTCCGGAGCGCGGCGGTGACTGATGCCATGGGCCAAATCCGGAATTCATTCGCTGGCGAAAAGCGAACCTGCCGCCAACGAAAGCCCTTCATCTCCTCGCCGGCGAGGGCTCATGCGACCTCTTCGACGCACGCCCCACTAGTTCATCAGCCCTTGAAAGAAATAGCTCTAAAATCGGAGACGTATTCGACTTGCTATGGCCAAGAACCAAATCGATTGCCGGCGCATCACCCTTTATGGGGCGGCTGATGACGGACCAGGGGAGAAAGTTCTGAGCGTACGCAGGCAATAGGGCAACCCCGCGCGTCGACGCGACCAAGGACATTGCCATGGCGAGGTTGTCCACTTCATGGTGCGGGACAATATTAAGTCCCGATTGATTTATGTAATCATCGATCACAACTCGTAGAGCCGGGGCAGTATTCGACACGCTGATGAATGTCTCGCCCACGATGTCGTTAAGGCTGATGGCATCCTGCAAAGCGAGGCGGTGATCGCTTGGTAGCACCACGACGAGCGGTTCCTTGGTCACGAGCTTGAACTCTAAATCAGCCGCTTGCGCTTCCCGCCGGAGGAAGGCGGCGTCAAGCTTGCCCTTGCAGAGGGCATCCGCAAGTTCTGGGGAATACCGGCTGGAAATGGTAACGTCTATGTTGGGCAACACGTCCCGAAGAATTCGCATAGCCTCGGGAAGCCAATCCATCTCCTCTCCGGTCAGGAACCCAAGGGCGAACTTCGGTTTGGCGGGCTGGGCGGCTCTGCGGGCCGCCTCCACCGCCGCCTCAGCCTGAGTCAGCGCCAACCTCGCATGATCAAGAAATGCCCGGCCCGCGGCGGTCAGTTCAACGCCGCGTGTGTTGCGACTCAACAGCGGTACGCCAACCTCATATTCCAAGTCACGTATCTGACGGCTGAGCGAGGGCTGCGCCGTGTGCAGCCTTCGCCCGGCTGCGACGGTAAGGCTTCCTTCCTCAGCAACCGCGACGAAATATCGAAGATGCCTCAGCTCCATAGTTTTGATCCATGCCTACGAGGTATGCCGTCCAACATACAAAGTCTTTTTCAGCGAGGCCAGGAAAACATAGATTTTCATCGACGGCAGGGACCAATGCTCCGCTTACGGCGGGACCTTTGGCCTTGGAGTGTGGAACGATCGAAGATACCGCTATATCTTGGAGGACTAGCAGCATGAACGCTGAAGTTGTTTTGATTACAGGGGCGTTGACCGGCATTGGCCGTGCCACAGCCGTCGCCTTCGCCCATGAAGGAAGCCGCATCGTTATAGCGGGACGGCATGAAGATAAGGGCCAGGAACTGGCTGCGGAGCTGCGAGCAAGCGGCGCCGAAGCGGAGTTCGTACTTGCGGACGTGCGCCACGAGGACGATGTGCGCGCCCTTGTCGATCGCACAGTGGGCCGTTTTGGCCGCTTGGACGCAGCCGTCAACAACGCGGGAACGGAGGGCAAGCCTGGCCCGGTGACGCAGCAAACCGCCGAGAGTTATGCGGCCACCTTCGATACCAACGTGCTTGGTACGCTACTCAGCATGAAACATGAACTCCGGGTGATGCAGACCCAAGGAAGCGGGAGTATCGTCAACATCTCCTCTACTTATGGCCATGAAGGCGCGGCCGGCGCTTCCGTTTACGCTGGCAGCAAGCACGCTGTGGAGGGCATGACGAAATCCGCGGCGCTCGAAGCCGCCCCATACGGCGTCCGGGTTAGTCAGCCTTTCCAAGACGGTGCCCAGGTCTCCGGCGGAATCGGGAATTGTTGAACAGGATCCCTCGCAACATCCCACGCAAGGACGTGGACATGACGATGCTCGACCGAACGGACCACGCCAGCTACTGCCCGTACAAGGGAGAGGCCGCCTATTTCAATATTCCCGCAGGTGGGGACCGATCGATCAATGCGGTGTGGACCTATGAAGACCCCTACCCGGCTGTGGCTTCGATCAAGGATTGTCTCGCCTTCTATCCGGATCGCGTCGATGCGATTGAGGATCGCCCAGGAGAGTGAACGTCTCCCCTGCTGTCGCCAACCTCAATGCTAACCAAGGAGATTACGATCATGAGCAATCTTTCGGGAAAAACAGCACTCGTTACTGGCGCTTCCCGTGGTATCGGTCGCGCCAGCGCCCTTGCTCTTTCCAAGGCCGGAGCACAAGTCATTGTTCACTATGGCCGCGGTGCAAAGGAAGCCGCCGCTGTCGTCGCGGAAATCCATAACGCAGGTGGCCGCGCAGATTCTGTCGCTGCTGACCTCGCCGCCCCAGATGGCCCACAAATGCTCGCCAAGCAAGTTCGGGGCATCGTCGGTGATCGCCTCGATATCCTCGTCGCCAATGCCGGTATATCCAAGGCCGCGACCATCGAGGACACCACGGTTGAAGACTTTGATAAGCTCTTCGCTGTCAACGTCCGCGCGCCCTTCTTCCTCGTCCAGCAATTGCTTCCCATCATGGGCCGAGGCAGCAGCGTGGTGCTTTTGTCCTCGCTTGCCGCGCACGCGACCGTTGGCACGTTGCCGGCTTATGCGGCGACAAAGGGTGCCGTTGATACGCTGGTGAAGCACTTCGCTTCGGCGCTCGGCCCGCGTGGTATCCGGGTAAACGCGGTCGCCCCTGGCGTCGTTGAAACCAATATGTCGAGTTTCGCGAAGACGGATGCCGGCCGCGAATCCACGATCGGCATGCAGGCGCTGAAACGGCTTGCTCAACCAGATGACATTGGCGGCGTAGTCGCGTTCCTCGCATCCGATGCCGCCCGCTGGATCACAGGCGACACCGTCCGGGTTGACGGAGGTTCCAAGCTCTAAATTGAACATCGGCTTCGCAACGGAGTACGAAAACATGGCACAGACGGTCGAAGACACAAACAAAGCGTTGGTGCTGGAAGCTCTCGATACGCTTTTCAACAAGCGCGATTATAAGGCGGCCGAGCGTTTCTGGCCGGCCAACTATATTCAGCATAGCGCGCACATCGCCCCGGGCCGGGAAGGACTCTTCAACCTGGTCAAGAACGCGCCGGCGACGCTGAAATACGAACCCGGTGTCATTCTCGCCGGCAAGGATTTTGTGATCGTCCACGGCCGGTTCTCAGGCAACGGACGCCCTAGAAACTGGATCGCAGCCGATATCGTGCGCATCGAGGATGGCATACTGGCAGAACATTGGGACGTTCTACAGGACGAGGCTACCCGTGAGGAATCGCAAAGCGGTATGCCCATGTTTGGCACCGAGTTCGCTGTTTAGGGGTTGCGGGCAAGGGGCATACCAGCAAGCCAAGGAACTTCAGTTTTCTTCTCCTCCGATCTCACCAGATGGCCGGCCGCTGCTAAGCTTTTCGGAAAGGCCAATCAAGTCCTCGACAATGAACGCAGGATAAGCTTATTACGCAGGATGAAAATCCTGTTCTAGGTGTTTAGTCCCGCTGTGTGGTGGAATCAGTCTAACTGACCCGAAACTTCGGGAGCGGTTATGGGACAGATACTTCACGGCAGCGCCAAGACAACGTACGCTATCCGAGCAGCAATACAGCGATCGGAAACTCCGCTCAAAGAGCTCAGCGAGCGTTATGGCTTGAACCCGAAGACAGTCGCGAAGTGGAAAAAGCGCGGCTTCGTCCATGACGCGCCCATGGGACCGAACGACCCGCGCTCGACGGTCCTAACGGTCGAAGAGGAAGCCATCGCCGTAGCCTTCCGCAAGCACACGCTGTTGCCACTCGACGATTGTCTTTATGCCTTGCAGGCCACAATCCCTCATCTGACGCGTTCGTCCCTGCACCGCTGTTATCAGCGCCATGGCATCAGCCGGCTGCCGGAAGTCGAAGGCGATAAGCCGGCCAAGAAAGTTTTCAAAAAGTACCCTATCGGCCGTTTTAACATCGATATTGCCGAGGTCAGAACCGCGGAGGGCAACTCTAGGGTCGATACGACGACTTTCGGCCCCGCGCCGGCTTCAGCCCTTTGCCGTTGGCTCTTCACGTCATTTTGGACCACCGGCGAGATTTCCGCTTTCAAATTAATAGTGCCGGCTAGCCGAACGTGGTCAAGAATCTCATAACTGACGCACGCTTCCGTCGAATTCGAGGTAAGCACGAGAAACCCAACTTTGCCGTTGAGCTGCCGCTGGCTGAGATAAGCCCCGACAAAGCCAGGTACCCGCCGGCAAGCTGATGCATCGCTATCCTGGCAACCATATGGTTGGCGAGGCGGCAGGAACGCCTACATACCGGTTGAAACAATGGGGCATCCGCATGTCAAAGCCTGTCCGTATCGACGTCGTGTCCGACATCGTCTGTCCGTGGTGCTTCATCGGGAAGAAGCGGCTGGAACAAGCGGTCGGAATGACGCCCGAGATTCCGGTCGAGGTGCATTTCCGGCCCTATTTTCTCAACGACTGGATCCCTCTTGATGGAATGTCGCGCGAGCAATATCTCACGGCCAAATTCGGCTCGCCTGAAGCTTACAAGGACATCGCTCAACGCGTCACGGCTGCGGCCGGCAGTGAAGGGCTCGTCTATGCGAGCGAGCGCATCAATCGCCAGCCGAACACACGTGATGCGCATCGACTCATCCGCTGGGCGGAAGCGATCGGCAAAGCGCCTGAGATGAAGCAGCGCCTAATGGATTTATATTTCTCCGAAGGTGCGGACCTGTCGAACACAGATGTGCTGGTGCAGGCAGCGGTCGATGTGGGGCTCGACCCTGCGCAAGTACGCGCCGATCTTGACAGCGCCAAGGATGTCGCCGAGGTCGAGCAGGAAGTGCAGAAGGCGAAGGACGCCGGCATAGAAGGCGTGCCGATGTTTATCTTCGGCGGCAAGTTCGCCGTGAGCGGGGCGCAGGCGCCGGAGTATTTGGCCCAGGCAATCGCAAGGGCCGCGCAGAGGGAAGCGCTGGAGTAGACAAACAAGGTGCGGCATTCTTCGAAGGCCAAGGCCACGGGACCAGGGAATGATCCGAGTCAGTCTGCAAGATAATGGACCTTCTGCGAATCATATCGGAACTCGGTTCGCTTGAGTGCGACCGATCGAGGCATAGCTACGGGCACCTTCGATCAGATCGCCATGTCCATTGCTCAATATGAGGCGTCCCACGAAGTCAGCGCATTCAGTTCGAAATTCGATGCGGTGCTCGGGGGAACGGCACAGCTTACGGCTCAAGAGCAGCAGGGATACGATCTTTTTCGCGGTAAAGCCCGATGCAATGAATGCCATCGCGACGGCGGTCCAGGCGAGGAACCGCTTTTCACCGATTTTACTGCCAGCAATATCGGCACACCGGCGAACCCTGCTTTACCCTTCTACAAGGAAAACCGGCCCGATCTCTCCGGGTATGTTGCCAACCCTCAGGGAGCCTCTTACGTCGATTTTGGTGTTGGCGCCTTTCTCGAAGACCAGCTTCTGCTCAGCAGGCCTTCAGTTGCAGATGCAAATTGGGTCAAATACGCGAAGGACAACTACGGCCGCATGCAAGTGCCGACGCTTCGCAACGTGGATAAGCGTCCGAACCCCGCCTTTGTGAAGGCTTATGGACACAATGGTTATTTCAAGAGCCTTAAGGAAATCGTTCATTTCTACAATACCAGAGATATGCTTCCCAGGTGCCGCGCTGGAGATCCAGGGGAGAAAGTGTCGTGCTGGCCGCCGCCTGAAACCACCGAAAATATGAACACACGGTTTGTTGGCCGCCTTGGCCTGACTGAAGGGGAAGAAGATGCCCTTGTCGCATTCCTCCAAACGCTGACCGACGGTTATCAGCTCCAAAAAAAATGAATGCGAAGGTGCTGCGAGCGGCTCGAACAGAATGGAGGCTGGCTGCGGCCTCAATCCAGTCCTTGAGGCCGCCGACCCGCTAAGCCTCAGGCCCGAACCGTTGGCGTATGATCAAACAAACCGTTAGCAGGAGTTGGCACCATGTTGGTGATCCGCTCCAAAGCGCTGACATAGCGCGAAACCGTTGAAACCTTCTGTCTTTGGGTGTTTCGGAGCCAGATGCAGCGCACCATTTCCCTTGAGTAACCGCTATCAAGGAGACCCTCAATGAGCTTAACTCCTTCCAAGGATAATTCGGAAATCCGCACCGGTTCGGCGGCCGATCTCCGGCACATTGGCGTCGTCGGCCTTGGCCATATGGGCAACGCCTTTGCGATGAACCTGATTGCCGATGGTTATCAGGTGACCGTTTTCGACCGTGATGCAAAACATACCGCGCCGCTGGTTGCCGTAGGCGCTGCCGGCGCCTCAGGCTTGGGCGACTTTGCAAACTGTGAGGCGGTTCTGACCTCGCTGCCGGACGATGGTGCGCTTCAAGATGTCACATTGAGTAACGCTGGCTTGATCCATGTGCTCAAGCCTGGCGCGATCCATGTTTCGATGAGCACAATAAGTCCGGGTTTGTCGCGCAACCTGGCGCAGCAGCACAAACTTGCCGGGCAAGGCTATGTGGCCGCTCCCGTGCTCGGAAACCCCGATCTCGCCCATGCCAGAGAGCTGTTTGTGATTGCCGCTGGCCTGGCGCCTGCCTTGGCGAAGGTTACGCCGCTCCTCGAACGGCTTGGTCAGCGCCTGTTTCTTCTTGGAGACGACGCCGGCAGCGCAAACCTTATGAAGCTGGCAGGTAATGTTCTGACGGCTCTGACACTTGAGAGTATGGGCGAGGTCTTCGCCTTGTTGCAAAAGGGTGGCATCGATGCGCACACCGCTTTTCAGGTTCTCACCGGCTCCCTCTTCGACGGCAAGGTCCATAAGACCTATGGCGGCAAAATCGTCGATAGCCGCTACAGCCCGCCCGGCATGACGGCCCCGCTCGCGGTCAAGGATCTGAGACTGGCGCTCGCTGAGGCCGAGCACATGAATGTGCCAATGCCGGCAGCGAGCCTGGTTCACGACCGCCTCGTCGCGCTGATTGCTCGCGGCTGGGCCGAGCTCGACTGGTCAGCGCTGGGCTTGCTCGCCGCCTCTGATGCGGGATTGACGCCGCCGCAGCACTAAGAGTTGAGGCGGCCATGATCGAGATGCTTTTCACATTACTGGGTATTCAACTTTTCGGCGCGTTTGTCGGCGAGGCGTTCAGCATCCCAGTCCCAGGGCTGGTTATCGGGATGTTGGTGTTGGCCGCCAGCCGGTCTTTCGCAATCACGGCGCACACTCCTAAACGGCTCGCTCGAAACTGTGATCCCGGCCGGTTGGGTTGAACCGCTCAGGCCGATTGCCTTGCGGGCGGCGCCATGAATTCCGGTCCCACCGGGTCTTCAACGGTTTCCGTGAGAATCCGGTCCACGGCGCGCTCGGCGTCTTCATCCAGAGACCAGCCAAGCGCATCGTTCACGGGAGCCAACTGATCCGGCCGCCGCGCACCCCAAAGCGCGATCGTATTGCCTGCATCAAGCACCCAGCGAACGGCCAGGGCGAGAACCGTTTTGCCGTAGCGGTCTCTCGCGAAATCATCGAGACGGCGGACGGCGTTCAGATATTGCTGGAACCTCGGCGGCTGGAATTTGGGGTCGGATTTGCGGAGATCATCGCCCTCAAACGCCGTCTTTTCTGTGATTTTTCCGGTTAGAAGTCCGCGGCAAAGAGCGCCATATCCGAGAACCGCGAGACCATTGGCTTGAGCATAAGGCAGGATGTCGCGTTCGATGTCTCTTTCGAAAAGGTTATAGGGGGACTGAACGTTTGCGAGCGGAGCGGCAGACCTGAAGCGATTCATCTGGGCCAGCGTGAAATTGCTGACGCCGATGGCGCGGATTTTGCCCTCCCGCTGGAAGCCGGCGAGGGTTGCGGCGGTTTCCTCGATAGCCACGCTTTCATCGGGCCAATGCACCTGATAAAGGTCGATGACGTCGGTGTGAAGCCTGCGAAGCGAATCTTCCAGTTCGGCGCGAAGCCTCTCAGGGGACGAATTCCTGGACAACTTGCCCTCCCGCCATTGAAGTCCAACCTTTGTGGCGATAATCGCTTTGCCGCGCCGACCTCCTGCGAGAGCCTTGCCAACAATCTCCTCCGAGCGTCCGAAGCCATAGACCGGAGCGGTGTCTATGACGTTGATGTAGGAGTCGAGGGCGGCATGGATTGTCTTGATTGCATCGTTTTCGTTGCTGCCGCCCCACATCCACCCCCCGATTGCCCATGTGCCAAGCGCTATGCGAGAAGCTAGCTGATTCAATCCTTTGATTTCGATATGCTCCATTTTGCCTACTCCAGGACTTTGGGGTGATCGGACTGTTCGTGGTCCTGATAGCTCTTGATGCCGTTCACTGTAGTACTTCTTAAGACAATGGGAGCCTGTCCTCAAGCGTCAACGGCCGTTCACGAAAACTGATCCTCCTGGTGTCGCCGGGTTGGTACCGCCGAAGGCAAGCGCTGTAACCACGCTTGCTATGCTCTCGAACTACTCAGACAGCTTTTCAGGTCTAGAAGTTGGCGAGCATCTTGGCTGTGCAACTGGCCGAGTTGGAGCCTCGCGACAAAGGCAGCCTTGGGCTGCTGAGCGATCCCGCGAGCCGTAACATGCGTGAAGCCCGAGCAGGCCTCGAAAGTGATAATGCGGATGCCGACCCTCCGGCCATTTGGAGAAGGCAGCACACGTGGGGAAGCAATCGACACGCGCGCCCATGGGTCCGCCAGGGTACTAGCACGGCACGTTGGAACGGTGGTTCGTGGTTACCCGATATCGCCTGGGCCGTTAATCGCGCCTCGCAGCGGCCGTACGGCGGAGGGAGTATCAATCCCTGGTGTATTTGTGAAAATGATCACCTATCTATAAGCTATGTCCCACACGCTATTGTTTTGGCCGGCACGAGGTTTAAATCGTGCGTTTTACCGTTTTGTGCTGGGCCTCCTGGCCCAAGCATTGTTGGTTGTCGGCTACGCAGATCCCGCGAGCGCGCAAATACCGCGCCCCATTGTCGTAAGCCCCAGCAGCGTTCAAGCGAGCCCACGCGTAACTCTTCCAGGAGTCGCGGCTCGCCTGCGGCAACATCGCCGCCTAACCATCGTCGCCTTCGGCTCCTCTTCCACCGAAGGCGTTGGAGCCAGCAGCCCGGCGCACAGCTATCCCGCGCTTTTGCAGCGAGATTTTCAGCAAATGCTTGGCCCGAAGGACGAGGTGACCGTGATCAATCGCGGCATTGGCGGCCAGGATGCGGATGACATGCTGGCAAGGCTGGATAGGGATGTCCTTGCCGCGAAGCCCGATCTCGTGATCTGGCAAACCGGCACCAACGACCCTTTGCGCGATGTTCCCTTGAGCCGGTTTATTGAAGAGACGCGCGATGTCATCCGGCGAATGAAGGCTGCCGGGATCGAAGTTATTTTGATGGAACCGCAGGACTGCCGGATGATGCGCGCCCTGCCCGTTTCGCAAGCCTATCGCGAGGCGGTTCGTTCGATTGGCCAGGAAATGAACATACCCGTCATCCGCCGCTACGATCTCATCAAGTCATGGCTTGCCGGCGGTGACGTCACGGAAGCCCAGCTGATGGCGGCCGACGGCCTCCATATGGCCGATGAAGGCTATGCGCGGCTCGCCGCTGAAGTCGCCCGGGAGCTTGTCGCGGATGCCCATCTCCCCGCCCAGCGTCTTACCGTCATCGCGCGCTAAAGGCGGCCTTATCCGGTAGCCGTCGCCCCTGGAGTTTTCGGCGACGGCAAATGCTGGACACGCCTATGCTCCAGATACTGGGCCAGCAAGAACATCGCGGCAAGGCCTGCAACATTGACCGCGACCTGGATCCCGACGCCCTCCCCGTAGGTACGGAAGAGGAGCCGGCCGAAGAGCGCGAAAACACAACCGGCTGCGAAGACTTCCAGACTATGCCGGCCGCAGGCTTCAAAGGGCTTGAACACGGAATGGCGGACAAACCTACGAAAGGCTTCCGAGCTTAGTGCGAGATAAATAAGCGCGAGCATTTCGAGCAACCGGAGCACATGAAGATGCGTCTTGTCGGGGGGGTCTATGCGGATAGGCCGCAAATCCGGCAAATTCCAATCCAGCCAAGTAGCGCCCTCGAACAACGAGAAAATCAGATAAAGCGCGCATACCCAAACGACCCAGCGGATGCGCGGTAGGTTTCCGCTAAAACGCGCGCTCACAATCGCGAGCGCCGCCCCGATGGTGAACAGAAATTGCCAGGCAAAGGGGTCGAAGAACCAGCCTGCACCGCTCATCCAATTCGGCAGATTGAGATCGCTATAGAGATTCGCCGCAAGCCAGATGCTCCCGGAGACAGCAAGGGTCGCGGCAGGCGAGGCCTTGAGGCCGAAATAGACCAGTGGAAATGCGGCAAAGAGACAGATGTAAAGCGGCAGGATGTCGAGATAGGCGGGCACCGCGCCGAGCGTCAGCGCGCGAGCGATCCCAGAGACAGGCTGATTGAAGATCGGCCCAAAGATGATCGGCTGCAAATTGAAATGCCGCGTCCAAGTGAAGCCGACGATGAGGGTGAAGATGAGTAGTCCCACCTGAAAGAGATAAAGCCGGGCAAGGCGCAGCCAAATCCGTTTTAGCCCCGTTTGCGGTCCGTCGCGCTCGAACACTTTGCCGTAACCGAGCATAGAGGAGAAGCCCGCGAGAAGCACGAAGACTTCAGCGGCATCCGAAAAGCCGAATTTACCGAGCGTGACGAGGCTCAGCACATTATTCGGTACGTGGTCCACGAAGATCATAAGCAGCGCCAAGCCACGCAACACATCAACCCTGGGATCGCGCTTCGATGAACTGACCGGTGTCATGGTGATTAAAACCCGCTAGGTACGTTCACGCTCTAAATCTGGGCGACCCTAGCGGTGCTTCCAACCGGTGCTGTGATCGCTGACACAGTGCGCGGACATGCCATCCTCCTCGGGAATGAGCGGCAGGCGCTAAACTGTGCATTTCAGGGCGGTGCCACTACAACCAAGCTACCCACCTTCTCCGAATGGTTTACTCATGTAGCATTTTTGACTCCGCGGTCAGCAAGAAGTCCTCAGCGAAAATGCTTCTGCCCGAGATCCGAGCGACCTCATGAACCCCTTCGTGGCCACCTGAACCTACTCGTCATCGTCGACAATCGAAATCAGTGGATTGTTTTTTGGCATGCCAGCCCCTGTAGAAAGCATAGAAAATACGGTCTTCGCGGTGGGCCTTAGCCCGATCCGATCCTCGAACATTGCCCGGATCCGGACCGCGGCGCCGGGAGGGTTTCGTTTTTCCTCTTGAGGCGGCGTCTTCTTTTGCCCAGCCGGGGAGGTCTGGTTATGGCCGTGCGCCCCGAGGGCGCGAACCATCAGTGAGGGAGGG
>JBAUNL010000699.1:0-5619 GCA_049579205.1 Rhodomicrobium sp.
CGGATTTCATCCAGGAGTTCACATACGAGGACCGGATGAAAAATCTGCCGGTTCGTGACGAGCAAGGGACGCGCGACCGGCCATTCTACTTACGCATGACAGCAGATGCCGCGAAGCTTAGCAGCGCACTTGATAATGCGGGGTTTAAGATTTGGGAGGACAGGCCGGTAATCGAAGTGTTGCTGACCGTGGAGGATGGCCGCGGAAAGATGCTTGTAGGCGCAGAAACCCTCGGCCATTTGGGCGCAGCTGAATTTCTTGGTTACCGCATTGCTCATACGCATTACGACGGTTACGAGCAGCGAGAAGTGGTGAAATCGGTGGCGGTAAAACATGGCCTCGCGATCGTACTCCCAACAGCCACGGACCTTGAATTTAAGCATGAAACAGAAGGGTCGGCTGCGCTTGCCTGCCCATTTCACGCCGGGAGCGCGAACAAAAATTGCATCCTGTACCGCGGAGAGCTGACATCTTTGCCGTCCGGACAGTGGCGCCTTGATGCCCGCGCGTGGTCTCTCTCACAGGATTCAGCCTATAAGGATTTGCCAAGCTGCTTTCATATTCGATTTAGCGAAGTGACATTCGATATCGCGCTCCGAGACAGCCTGGATGCCATCGCGGCATGGGGAAGGGTGAACAAGGATGCGGCTCGCTGCGGCTTTCCAGGAAAGTTCTAAGGCAAAGCTCCCTACAGGGTTTCTCCCTGGTGCAGTCACCTATGGGCTTTCTCTGCCTGCTCCGTAGCAAGCAACAGCGCCTGACATTCTTGCGGCATATCAGACACAAGTATCGGTTTCGCAGGCACAGGAGGCTTCTTCGGCTTTACCGGAGGCGCTCTCAGCCGCTTGAACCATTGATCCAGTTCTTCGCCGCATCCGTTGCCGGGAGGGAGGGCGGTTTGAGGGATGCAGGAGGTGCTTCCTGGCGGGCAATTTAAGCGGATATGGAAATGGTCGTCATGCTGAAACCACGGCCTGATTTTCTGAAGCCACGCCCCGTCTTCGCCCGCCGCCTCGCAGAGCGCCTTCTTTACGGCGGGGTGGACGAAGATACGGGCCACTTCTGGATAGGAAGCCGTTCGGTGCAAGAGCTTGGCTTGGAAAGACGTCCACGCCACTTTGCTCACGGTTAACGAAGCCGCATCGACCATATTTGTTGGGGACAGCTTCTCACGCTCCTCCTCCGTTAAAATATGGCTGGGCATCGGGGTGTACCAAATGTCAACATCAAGCCCGATCTGATGGCTGGCATGTCCGCCGAGCAATGGTCCGCCTATAGGTTGGGCCATATCTCCGACCAATATGCCCGGCAATCCATCGAGGCGGCGAGCATCAGTGGCAAGTTTGCGAATGAACTCAAGCAAGACCGGGTGGCCCCATATCCTGTTGCGCGACAGGCGCATGACTTGCCACGCCGGCCCGGTTATGGCCAGCTTACGTGCACCTGCAATGCAGCCACGGTCGTAGTGACCGATTGCCTGCGCCGCCGGTTGCGGCAAAGGCTCCCTGACAGCCGCGAACGCCTTCTTAGCTTCGCGATGATCGGGCTCGGGAGCGGCCTCCGCAGCCAAGCTCCCATTTTGAAGCAAGCTTTGCGCGATACAGCAAACGGCTAATAGAAGAAGCCGCGCTTTCAAGCTACCTGCCAAAAGGATTCCAGCCCGATTGAGTGGGGGCGCTTGGTGTCGGCGGCTTCTCCTCTGCTGCCGCGCTTGGGGCTGGCTGAGGTGCCGTCTTCTCTGCAGACGGAGCGGCGGGTGCTTGTACCGCCGCTGTCTTCTCGGAGTGCGGTTTTGCCTTCTTGGCAGCCGGCTTTTTCGGCGTGTTCGCTTTCGCCGGCGGTTGTACTGGCTGACTCAAGTCGATACGAATGGGTCTAGCTTCACCGGGCTTCGGTGCCGTTCTGCTATCGGCGTCAGCACTGCGGGAAGACTGTGCCTGTGGGGCGAGCGCCTGCGGACCCTCGGCCGGAGCCGTATTTACTGCAATTCCAGCAAGAAGCCAGCGCTCGCCATCGCGCTGGAAGGCGAGATCGAAGGTTACCTGCTCAGGACTCGTAGGGAAAAAGCCAGTCAGGCGCAGCACCTGCCCATCCTGCACGGCTGGCGGTGAAATGAGTTTCGGATTGAAAGCCAGAATTGGCAGGAGGTCGATCTTGCGCGCCCGAATGCCCGTGAAAATCTCCGCAAGACGGGCAGAACTGTTCGTCATTTGAAAGCTTGGCGTGCCCATGTCCCGAAGGACGGAGTAATTGCCGGTCCAATTAGCTTGATTAAGGGCAAGAACCGCGTTCCGTATCATCAGTACGAGGTGAATGTCATTGGGGATCGCCGGGGCAGCCGGTGCCGCAGGCGCGGCCGCTTCTGGTTGAGCCCCAGGAGCAGGAGCGGCATAATACTGGGCATTAGCTTGCCCGAGGACTGCTACCAGCGGTGACACCAAGCAAAGTAAGCCAAGCGCTGTTCTTCTAGCCACGGCATTTCCCGATTATGTTCCCTCCTGCAAACTTCTATCTGCAGGAAAAGGCGACTTCAAGACGAAACCGGGTGTGCGGGGCTGCTTATCCCAGGTAATTTCGCGCGAAGGTTGAACGAGAAGTGCCGCTAGCAAGCCCTGTTCGGGACAGAAGTCTCGAATTCTTGGCACACCCCGGGTAATACTACCAGGGGATAAACATTGATGGTTCTGCTGTAACCAAGGTTCGTCGCGGGTGAGGAGGGAATAGCCCGTCGAAGAAACGGTTCCGGCGCCGGAGAACCGTTCATCACCGCAGGGAGGGCGCGCTCTTGAAGTTAATCTGAAGGTCTGGAGGTTCACGTGGCGCAGTCAGAGCTGGTCAGAGCCCAGAGCTGAATGTCGCGTTTGACCTTGCTAAGTAGTTCGTTTGGGAGGGAGAAATTTCGGGTTACGATAAGTGTATTGTCGTTATATTTGTGAAACTGAACCTCGAAAACTTCAGCACTTGCCTCAGCGCCAAAGACCTTGACATTTTGATAGCCAGCGGGGGCCTCGCCGTCCTCTCCGGGAAGGCGTTCTCCGGCCTCGTAATGATATGCTGATAGAGTTCCGCGCTGACTGAACCAGCATAGCTTCATTTTCTCAACGAAGCTGTGCAGGACCTCTGGCGGTGGGCCAAAAGACAGCCGCTGCGGCTCCGAGCCGATTAGACTATCGACGGTGGGGTCTCTTTTCGCGCACGCTTGCGGAAGTAGTGCCAGAAATAGCAAAAGGCCAAGTCGGAATCGCAAGCGCGCCCCCTGAACAGCGTCGCTCGATGCCATTGGGCTTGTTCATGGCAAAACTGAGGCTGCTGTCAGCGACCTGCCTAGCCGTTGCAGCTGTTTCTCTGGCTTGGGGGACTAGCGGCTGGCGAAGTTTCCTATGTGCTTAGGTGCTTTCCGCCGCGTGATTGGCCGCACTTGCCGCTGTGCTTCCAATTCACTTGCCGATTCCGAAAGCTTAAGCTGTTCAAAAGAGTCGAGCGCTTCCTGGCGCGCGCGGTCAAGGCGTTTCTCCAGATCCGCGATCGATGATTTGATGTTGTCCCGGCGCGTCATCGCAGCCCTGGCAAAAGTGGGGTAAGCAAAGTGATTGACGTCGCTAATACCGCTTGCCTGCTGCTCGATCTTGATTTGCTGATCGAGGTCGTTCGCCATGCGTCGAAAATCAACGATCATCATTTCCAAATCGTTGACGAGTTGCCTCTTTTCCTCGTACTCGAAGCGTTGATTTTGAATTGAATTGATAGCTTCAACCATCTTAGAAAGCCCCCTACTCCGGTTACAAATCCTGCTTGGGCTGCAACATCTCTAGCCTTGGCATTTTCGCTCGAAATAATTAATACTGCGTAAAGCGTCGCTGCTTTGCAACAGGCGTGGTCTTAATTGAATAATAGCCATTTCAGAGTTGGACTGTGCCGCGAATTAAGTCACATTCCCTTGGTCACCGATTCGCGAGACGAAGAGCGTTTGTGGCGGAAATGTGGCAGCTGGTGCTGGGGCAGGCAGTTCTCTTCAAGTTGGCGCTCAAACTCCCTGATGTGGTTCACGGCATTTAATCCCGCGTCTTAAATTACGCGCTGGACAATAGTTTACGTAGTAAGCTTAAGTTTTCTTAACCTTTTCGGCGTTAATGTCAGTCTTGAAGTTAAGCTTCACGGCGCGTAGCGGCTTTGACCCCGCGCCTTGGCGAATTTGCTAGCGAGGGATTCATGAGGGTGCTGCTCATAGAAGACGATAGCGCAACAGCTCAAAGCATTGAGCTTATGCTACTTTCGGAAGGTTTTAACGTTTTCCAAACTGATCTTGGGGAGGAGGGTGTCGATCTTGGCAAGATATATGACTACGATATTATTTTGCTTGACCTGAACCTGCCGGATATCAGCGGATACGAAGTGCTGCGCTCACTTCGCATGAGCAAGATCAAGACGCCGATCCTCATACTTTCCGGGCTTGGCGGCGTTGATGAAAAGGTTCGCGGCCTCGGCTTTGGGGCGGACGATTACTTGACGAAGCCGTTCCATAAGGACGAGCTCGTTGCGCGTATCCATGCAATCGTCAGGCGCTCCAAGGGCCATGCCCAATCGGTCATCCAAACCGGCAGCCTGCGCGTCAATCTCGACACGAAGACAGTCGAAGTAGACGAGGCCCGCGTCCATCTCACCAGCAAAGAATATCAGATGCTTGAGCTACTCTCCCTGCGGAAGGGTACGACGCTCACGAAAGAGATGTTCCTCAACCACCTCTATGGCGGTATAGACGAGCCTGAGCTCAAGATTATCGATGTCTTCATTTGCAAACTTCGCAAGAAGTTAGCGATGGCCAACACCGGGCAGCACTACATCGAGACGGTGTGGGGCCGCGGATACGTATTGCGTGATCCGAAGGAAGAGCAGGCTGCAGCGTAGCGAAAAGCCAGCGTCACGATGAGCAGGCGCTGTGATTCGCGCCTGCACTGTTTGAAATAGCCGCCCGCGAAAGAACTGCGAGTGAGACTGTCTGGAGGGATTTGCTTGCGACGGGGACGTAGACAATCCAGGCCAGGAAGCCAAGTCTGGGTCACGCAGACGATCCTTGCTGCCCAATCGAAAAGTCGGATGTGCGCATCTTTAGCGCGCCAAGCCCTGGCATTCCACCGCTTGCCTTAAGATAATCAAAACCGGATCGTTTCAGGCTGCATGAACCTGAAACGTGAATCCGTCTCTGACACAAATTGCAGGAGCACGATCGGACGGAAAGGCGGTGTCCGCTTTTCCTGATCGTGCTCTAAAGCTTCTGTGCGTTATCGCGGCGGCAACCGCTCAAATGCCGGCAAGCCTTCAGGGATGTAGTGGAAAGGCTGCTTGTCGATGGTGTAGATCGCCATCCGCGGACCGCCAAAAAGGGTCGGATCGTCGAGCGTACCGGCTTTCAAAATCACGGCACGTAAGCCCGACCGCCGCGTAGCTATGTGCGTGCCGCATTCGGCGCAGAATTCACGGGTCACGGCGCCTTCAAGATCGCTGCGCGCAAATTGTTTTGGCGTCCCCTTGGTGTAACTGAAACCATCGGGCGGCATGAGAAGAAACATGTTTGGAGCGCCGCCGGCGAAATATTGGCATTCGCGGCAGTGGCACTGCGCT
>JBAUNL010000700.1:0-10425 GCA_049579205.1 Rhodomicrobium sp.
AAATGCGATGCTATCGCCGTCATGATCTTGCCCCCGCAAACGAATCATGACCCTTCCATATAACTGCTTCGAATCCCGAGCGGAATCCCATGCGCGCGGCGACTCAATCAGTCGGATTCGGTATAACTCATAGACTCGGAATGTACTCAGACGGGGATTCGAATTAGTCAGCCAAGGCGATGCACCTCGTGAGCACGCTGGCCGTTTTAATAATTAATCGCAATTGAAATGGGAAATAGACTTCGGAGACGCCTGCCGGACCTCGTTATTTATCTTGATGGTGCCCAATATGGGTGTGACAGACAACCCCGAAAATGAAATCGTTCTTCGCGCAGAAGCGAACGATTCTGGCAAATGAGGGCAGATCCCGGTAAGCCGCAACTTATGCTTTACGCTATCGACGAAGGCCCTCATAACAGCGACGGCCTTCTCCTTTAGTGCTCGGATGGAGCAAAGCCCGTGACGGCATTTATCGCCAGCACGTATGATTGGGCCGATCCCAGACGGTCACTCGGCAGCAGGAAAAGCCTCTATCGTCAATGCTCTTGGCTGGCGTAACCTGCTTGCAATACAGCGGATCCTAACCGGCAATCACGCGCCAGGCCTGGCATTCAATCGACAGACCCATTCGTTGACGTGCTGCTGGCCGGCATCACGCAGAGCGGCGAAGTGCTCGACACAAGCGGCGTTTCCTAACACTTTCGCTTAAGATCGAAGTCGTCCCAATGCAGATCGACACATTCACGCATTGGCTTTCGGAGCGCGGGTGCCGTTTCGATATGAAGGCCCAGCATCGGGAGAGGGACACGGTCATCTGACGATCTATCGCGAGGGCCGTGTCACAGAGCTTCCGCTCATGGGCTCGCATCATCACCTCGATGAGGATACGGTTCGCGATGTTTGCGAGAAGCTGGAGCTGAACGTGCTCGAGCTTCCCAAGAACCGCCCGCAGGCGCGGTAGCGCGCCCTCAAGAGCGAGGAACGATCAAGGCTTCCGCGCAATTCAAAAAGCAATGAGCCTAATCAGAAGCATAGCCGGCGTCCGGGGCGACACTCTAGGCCAGTAAAAATAAAATCCCTTCGACAGAACGCCTCGATAGCGCCGGATTAAGCGGCCGCCCTTTCTTGCATCTCGACCGCCACCAGGGGCACAGCTCGAATGGTTATTGGGTCGAGGTCATCGTCAAATTCAATCTTCAAGAGCTCCGCAAGCCGTGTGCGACCGCGTAGGATGCGCGCTCTAACTATCTCCTGTTTGCATCCGCAGATTTCGGCGATATCGAGGTCTAGGAAACCTGCGGCGGCGGATAGAACAAGCGCTTCGCGGACTTCGAACCTCAGCTCCATGAGAGCAGAACCGGTATCTGCCAAAGTCTGGCGCTCATTCTTCGCTCGGCCGGCCGAAGACAGCAGCGAACTGGAAAGGGAAATGTAGCTGCCAGAACCAGCTTGATCCAGCGCAGGGCGTTGATCGCCTGGAAGAAAGCCGCGAAGGATTTCAAAGAGCAGGATGCGTAGTTTAGGTTTATCGCACCACTGGATATCGGTGGCCGATAAGTCTTTTAGTGTTTTTTCGACTGCCTGGTCGGCTTTGGACCGGTCGTTTGTCATAAGCCGGGCATAGGCCCGCAGCTGCGGAATTTCGGCGAGTAGAGCGCTAGGAAGATCGCGGTGGGCTTGGACGGACATTTGCTTCACTTTCTCGAGGGGATTGCCACTCGGCTTTTAGGCCGAGGAGGGCGCTGATGTTGAGCATCAATAGCCGAAGCGGGACCCGGGCCGGTATGGCCCACAACCGGCTGCCGCCAATTGCGAAATCAAGGGCGAGAGCGGGAGGCCTGCAGAGGCGCGTGAGCGATCAAATGCAGTGCGAGGCGCAACTCGATGGCGAGTGCCTGGCCTTTATGCCATCTGCTAATTTTGTCGAACTTCTCTGAAACATCTGCCAGGGTAGCGCCGCTCGGGACGCGGAAAGACACGGGGCCATCCTCGAACTTGACCAGAACCCTCGTCGCAATAAGACGCTCATTTGAAATGTTACTCATATTACCACCTCATCATCTCTACCTTAACCTCATCTTATGAGGTGCTGCTGAAGGCCCATAGACTCGGAAAATACCCATTATGCTGGGAGATGATTAGATTGGTAAAACGCCGTGCAAGTGATCCAAAATCTCATCGGTCGGGACTTTAGTTAAGTCCTTCGCCAATTCCCCGGACAAAGCGTCCTTGAGCGCATGGTCGAGATGCTGGCGAAAGTCGCTAAGAATTTCCTGAGGCGCGACCAGAACCCAGCGGTCGAAATCTTTTTGCGAAAGCTTCTCTTTTAGGAATGCGACGAGCGCCTGAACAAACTCGTCTTTTTGCCGAGCATGGGCGCCGTTCCGATGTTCAGCCGATCGCGAGACGCCAGCCGATTCGTGGGTTCTACCGGGCCGTTCGGCGTAAATCTCGCGTCGCGTGGCTAAAATCAGAACCTGGGACGAAGCTAAGCGGTTCATCGGGCACCTCATTCAGGAGAATATGAGCGCGGGAGCCATCGCCAATCACGATCCAGGTGCGGGTTGGTTTCATGGCGACCTCATTCATTGCTTTAAGGATAACTCTGCAGTGGCTTTTCGGTTTGGGCATCGATCGGCATTGTGCCGAGGCCGTCGTTGGCTCGGGCCTCTAGTCTGGCCGATGCGGCTCGCGAGACATTGTTCAAATGCCTGCGAAACGGTTCATTGGCCATCCGCCCATCAGATCAGATTTGGCCGAATACCAATAAAGCGACAACGACGATCAATATGACGCCAATGAGACTGACGCCGCCGTGACCGAAGCCATAGCCATAGCCGCCGAAGCGCCCACTGAAACCACCAAGCAAGAATATAACTAAGATGATGACAAGGATTGTCCCTAAAGACATGGTGCGATCTCCTTTGGTAAAATTGAAATTTCTCCGGACGCCATCCTGCCCGAAGGCCCCCGGAGCTTGTTTCATGATGAGGTCCAGGACGCTGCTCCAGCCGCCCGAATTATAGTGCGTGACGCGGTTGGTCTCTCAGAGACGCCGGCGGCAGCTCTTGGCGGAGAATAATCGCTCTGGACCTCAAAGATATTTCTTTACTCCACTATGGGCAGACCCAAAGGGGGCCAACCCACATGCAAGGACCATAGCCCCCGCCATATCCGTAGCCTCCGCCACCGTGCCCCCGGCGGTAACCTCCACCCCTGCGGGCAAAGCTTCGCCGTCCACCGGCACGAGCATGTCCCTTACCACCCCCCCTTTTACTTGCACAATCTCCGAGGCAGCGGATGCCTTTAGTCCGCTGGCGGAGGACAATGTAGCCGCGCCCGCAGCCTGCCACATCGTTAGCGACATAAGCGCCGCAGCCGCTATAGCTTTAATCATAGGTAACCCTCGCTAAATCTTTGGAAGAAGGCCGGCACCACATTGCGTGGTAAATGCCTTGCTAATACAGCTTAAGCGATTGGGAGGATGGCCTGTAGACTCGGAAACTACTCATCCGGACTTAAGGTAATAAGATTCAGCACGCTCTCGATTGTAATTATGATATGAGGGGTTTTGTTGGGGGCCGGTCCTTCTGGAGCCGGATTTTCAGGTTGAACCTACTGAAGCGGGAAGCAGCCTCTGGCGTAAGAGCACGATCGGTCTGAAAAACCGGCTAATGTCCCCCTTCATTGCGGAGCGGACGTTTTCTGATCGTGCTCCAAGGCGGAAGGATCTTCAAATGCAGTCGCGACACGACGCACGCCTCCATGGAAGAGAGCCCCCCTTAGCGGCAAACGATCATGCAGACTGGGCGGAGGGGCGTCGTTTTCCGGTTGCCGGCATTGGCGCTTCGGCTGGCGGCCTTGAAGCTCTCAGGGCTTTGCTGGCCGCGTTGCCGCCTGATTCGGGCATGGCCTTCGTCCTCATTCAGCATCTCGATCCCCTCCATGACAGCTTAATGGCCGGGCTTCTGTCGAGCCACACAACGATGCCTGTGACGCCGGCAGCCGAGGGCGTCGCGATCGAGCCGAACCACATCTATCTCATTCCGCCGGGCGTTTCGCTCGCTTGCGCCCGGGGAAAGCTGCATCTTTCCGAACCCGCTAAGCGCCATGGCACACGGATGCCATTCGATTTTTTTCTGCTGTCTCTGGCGGAAGATTGCGGCGACCACGCTATTTGCGTTGTGCTGTCTGGCACAGGAACGGATGGAAGCGAAGGTCTTAAAGCCATCAAGGATAGGGGTGGGTTCGTTATCGTCCAAGACCCTTCGGATGCCAAGTTCGATGGAATGCCCAAGAGTGCAATCCAGACCGGAGAGGCGGATCTTATCTTGCCTGTCGCAGGCATTCCCGCTGCGCTTATCAATCACGCGAGCGGCATTGGCGTTCGTTCCTCCAGCGCAAAATCGTCTACGAATGGGCAAATCGAAAGAGGATTCTTAGAGAAACTTGATCTTGTAAGGCGGAAGACAGGCCAGAATTTTTCCCAATACAAGACCGGGACGTTGGGGCGGCGGATTGAACGGCGCATGGGTATAGCGGGCATAGAGAATCTCGCCCGCTACGTTACAAAGCTCCAATCCGAACCCGCCGAGCTTGATAGCCTCGGCCGCGACCTGCTTATTAATGTAACGGAGTTCTTTCGCGACCCCGCCGCTTTCGAGGCGCTTGCGGCCGGCGTGATCCCGGAAATGGTCGCTGAGCAGCCTCCTGACCGGCCTCTGCGCATTTGGGTTCCTGGTTGCAGCACTGGGGAGGAAGTCTATTCCCTCACGATCCTCTTCCTGGAAGCGATCCGCGCTTCGGCGCGCAATATCAAGCTTCAGGTCTTTGCATCCGATGTTGACGGCCATGCCGTCGCATTCGCCCGCGCAGGCCTTTATGGACCTGAGACCGCGGTGCAAGTGCGCGAAAAATACTTGGCCCAGTATTTTTCGAGGAATGGCGATGGATATCGCGTAGCGAGCGAATTACGACAGGCGGTCGTGTTTACCGTTCAGGACCTGCTTGCCGACCCGCCGTTCTCGCGGGTCGATCTCATTTCCTGCCGCAATGTTCTGATCTATTTGCGGCCAAGTGCCCAAGAGCAAATCCTTTCACTGTTTCATTTCGCACTCCGCGCCGGAGGCATCCTCTTTCTCGGGCGATCCGAGACAATTGGTAAGTTCCTTGAACGCTTCGAACCCATCAATAAAAAGCAACGGATATATCGCCATCTCGCTGCCGGACGGGCCGGCGAGATAGGGTTTCGGACAAGCGGAGAGGGGATGGGGCTGCTAACGCCGGCAATTAGCCAAGCGCTGAAAAGAAAGGACTCCCAAGTCAATTTAGAGGATCTTGCGTCCAAACTGCTGCTGCAAGGCTTCGCGCCTCCTTCGGTCCTGGCCGATAAAAAATATGAAGCCCTGTTTTATTGTGGCGCAATCGATCAGTATTTACAGATCACTCCAGGCGAAGTTAACCGGAACATCCTTGCGATGGCGCGGGAGGGGCTTCGGCCGAAACTTCGGGCAGCGCTCGAAAGCGCGCGAGAAGCCGGCGAAGCTTGCTGGAAAACAGGTGGCAATGTACGGCGCGGCGGAAAGATCTTTGGCGTGAAAATTGCCGTACAGCCGAATTCCACAAACGATATGTTCCTTGTCAGTTTCGTTGAGGAATCCGAGTCCGCCGCACCTCCTCCTAGAGAAAATGGGCCTCTGGAGGACAATTCGCGCGTCGTTCAATTGGACCAGGAACTCAATGCGACGCGCCAAGAGCTAAATGCGGTTATCCGCGATCTCGAAGTTTCCAACGAGGATCTTCGGGCCGCTAATGAAGAAGCTCTCTCCATCAACCAGGAATTTCAGTCGACCAATGAGGAGTTGGAGACCTCGAAAGAGGAACTTCAAGCCCTTAACGAGGAATTGACGGCTCTTAACGCCCAGCTTCAAGAAACCTTGGAGCAGCAGCGCGCCACGGGGGCTGACTTAGAGAATATTCTGAATAGCTCGGACGTCGCCACCCTCTTCCTCGACACCGCATTCAAGATCCGTTTTTTTACACCCGCGGCGAAATCATTCTTCGGCGTTTCCAGCATCGACATTGGACGCCCGGTCGCGGATCTGGCGCAACGCTTCCAGGACGAAGTCCTCCTGAAAGACGCGCTAGCGGTGCTCTCAACGCTCGCACCGATGCGGCGCGAGATCGAAAGCCTTGACGGCAATTGGTACATCCGCAGTATTCTGCCTTATCGCGTCGCCGCAGGAGCCGTCGAAGGCGTCATCATCACCTTCGCTCGCATATCCGAAATGAAGGCAGCCGAGCGGAAGATCGAGGCGGCAAAGGCCTATGCCGAAAGCATCATCGCGACCGTCAAACAGCCGCTCGCCGTACTCGATGAAGATTTGTGTATGGTGTCCGCAAGCGCGTCCTTCTTAAAAGTTTTCAATCGGAAGCCGGAAGACAGCATCGGCAAGCCTTTCTCGCTTGCAAGCCAGCCTCCGGAATCCTTGGCGAATTTCCTAGCCGCCGCTAATGGAGACAGCCCGATCGAGGATTATGAAGTTGGTATTGATCTGCCCAACCTTGGGCCGCGCACATTCCTCCTCAGTGCCCGCCGGATCGTTGCCGGACCGTCCGAACGTCCAAAAATACTCATTTCCATCGATGACATCACGGATGCGAAGACTAGGTCCGAGGCGTTTGCGGCCGCTAGGGATGAGGCCGAGCGAGCGAACCTCGGAAAGTCCCGCTTTCTTGCGGCTGCCAGCCACGATTTGCGCCAACCGCTGCAGACGCTCAGCTTATTGCAAGGCATGCTGGCCGATAGCATTCGGGATCCCGGCGCCTCGCAGCTGATCGAACGGCTCGATAAGACAATCGTGACCATGTCGAGCTTGCTTGACAAGCTTCTCGATATTAACCAGCTCGAAGCGGGCGTTGTACAGCCAAAGCCTTGCGAATTCGCAATCGGCGATGTGCTCCAACAGATGCGAACTGAATTCGAGATTCATGCCGCCGACGCTGGCTTGAGCTTGCGCGTTGTTCCTTACCACATCACGGTGCGTACCGATCCGCGGCTCTTGGAACAAATCCTTCGTAACATGCTCTCCAACGCGATTAAATATACGAGCCAAGGCAAAGTTCTGCTCGGCTGCCGGCGGCGAGGCGAGAGCTTAAGCGTTGAGGTCTGGGATACTGGAACCGGCATACCGCAAACCGAATTGAGCGCGATCTTCAAGGAGTTTCATCAGCTCGATAATCCCGCCGGGAAACGAGCCAAGGGTCTTGGCCTTGGTCTCTCGATTGTTCAGCGTATCGCGGATCTGCTCGAAGTACCTATCAGCGTCCGGTCGCGCCTCGGCCGGGGCTCGGTCTTTGCCGTGGAGGTGCCGCTGGTGCGTGCGCCTGCGCCCATTGAACCTCCAGCCTCCTCCCCCCCTGCGGAAGTTATCGTTGAGGAGCCACCGGCGCGCGCGCAGACTATTTTGATCGTGGAAGACGATGCAGAACTCCGCGAGACTCTCAAATTGCTTTTGTACAGCCGCGGCTATCGCGCATTCGCCGCGCGCGATTATGAGCAAGCGCTCGCAATCGCCGCGGAACGTGGCGTGAGTTTGGATCTGATCATCGCCGATTATAATTTGCCCGGCCCAACCGGGTTGCAAGTTATTGCCAATATTGAGGAAGGCTCAGCGCGGAAAATACCTGCTATCCTGCTCACGGGTGACATCTCCGCGGGCACGCTGCTTGAGATAGCAAGGAAAGGCCATGTCCACCTCTATAAGCCGGCCGACGCGCGGACCTTGATCCGCCATATCAAAGAAATGCTCGCCACGAACCGCCGGGAGGCCCATGCGCCAACAGTCTTTGTCGTTGACGATAACCAGGAAGTCCGCGAGGCGATGCGGGATATGTTGGAAAAGCATCGCTTCCGCACTGAGATTTTCGCGAGCGGCTCCTCCTTCTTGAACGCTTACTCGCCCGGGCGAAGAGGGTGTTTGCTTACGGATGCGCGAATGCCCGGCATAGGAGGGCTCGAGCTGATCGGGCAACTCAACAAAATGCAGGCGTCCCTTCGCGTCATCGTGATTACTGCCTATGGCGACATCGGCATGGCTGTCAGCGCGATGAAAGCCGGAGCGATCGATTTTCTGCAGAAACCGGCGAGCCAGAAGCAGCTATTGGATTGTGTTGAGCGTGCTCTGAATTATTCCCCTGACCACCCTGAATACTCTTCAATCCGGCAAACCGCGACAGCGAAAATCGAAAGCCTCACCGCTCGCCAGCGTGAAATCCTTCAGCTCGTTTTAGCCGGGAGCCCTAGCAAGAACATCGCGGCAGATTTGCGGATTAGCCAACGCACGGTGGACAATCATCGCGCCGCAATCATGCGGAAAACCGAAGCCAAATCCCTGTCCGCACTTATCAGAATTGCCCTCAGCGCCGGCTTGCTCGGCAAGCCTGTGGTTGCGGCAACGCCTCATGAGCATATTCCGCATCTAGCGCGGCCAAGCGCAATTCGATCATAATTCTCAACGATCGATATCATGCGACGGACCCCTGTTCGCATGCTGTGAATTCGTGACGGCTGGGGCTGCTGCAATGCCGCCCTTGGCCAAAGCGGAATTTGGCTGAGTGCCGCGAAAGCCGGACCGCATTGCCCGGCCGTTTCTGAGAAAACTCGCGCCGGTGAATAAAAATGCGGTCAGGGCCGGAGACCGCTTCACCTAAAGGCCGAGAATTCAGGAGAATGACTCACGAAATGAATTGGGCGAACATTTTCGAACGAGCACACACGGAGTGCTTCTTTCACCGCTGGAGTGGAATCAATGGAATATAGCGAACAGTCCCTGGGGCAAAATGAGAAACTCATCTACCAGGCACATTTTCATCCTCTGTATTATGCGGCGGGCTGGATATCATTTATATTCTTCGCGGCACTCGCATTTGTTACTCTCATTTATACGGCCGGAATAACAATGTGGGTTTTGCTTGGTGCCTGTGCCGTAGGGCTCGCCGCGGTCGCTGCGAAAATGAAACCGATCTGGACGACGGAGATCGCCGTCACGAATCACCGCCTGGTCATGAAGCGCGGCTGGCTGACTCGCTCGACCATCGAACTTCAGCTTAAATCCATCGAGCAGGTCAATTTTCATCAGGGTTTTCTCGGACGGATCTTCAATTTCGGTAAGATATCAATCCATGGGACTGGCGTGGACGACCTGATACTCCCCAACATCGCCTCGCCTACCGATCTTATCAAAGCGATAGAGAACGCCACCATTCCCATAAAGCAGCTGCCGCTAGCAGTCCCGGACACGGCCGGCGCCTAAAGGCGTCCGAAAGCCAACGCCCTCAGGGTGTGAGGAAAGAAGCGATCGCATTAAGATGATCGATACGCTCGCAGATGATTTTACAAAGCAAAAGCCGGCGCCTGACGATGACCGGCACCGTGAGGTGAACGGAGCTCATCAAAATGAGATAACAGACCGGTGCAATAAGAGCCTTCCCGAGCGTATCGAAGGTAACCATCGATACGATTAGTAACGTGACAGTGACGGCCATCTCGCCAATGTAGGGCGCGAAACTCAAGACGATGGTAAGTGTCCCCCACAATAAGGGATCGGGAATACCCAGAACTGCAGTTATGAGCGCGACACCGAGACCAAGCCCCACGTTGATAAGGAGCATCATGACAAGATAGAAAGAGATATCACTTTCAATGCTTCTGATCACCTCAACGGTGCGCTTTTTGTCTGCGAGGGTCGGAATAACCGATACCAGTTTTCGTAAAAAGGTGTCACCGGACGACAGCAAAAAAAAGACGAGAACGAAGATGACTGAGATCGCTGCCGCAATTTGCGCCGTTCCGCCTACTAGGCGCTCTGTCAGGCTCGGAGTCGCCATCTGCACCCTTGGCGGCGTATCTGTGTTTTGCTCCGTGGCTGAAGATAGCTGCTCTGTCGCTTGCTCAATTTGAGCGAAGGGTTTTTTGATGGAGCGAAGCATTTTATCGATCTTGCCACCGCTTTGAGGTAGCTTCTGAAGCCATTCCTGAGCAGGAGCCGACAAGCCATAAGCACCTCCGCCGAGAACCCCCAGCAGGATTGCCAGCACGATGGCAGCGCTGAGGGGGCGCGGCACACCGAGCCTATCGAGCAAACCGATGGCAGGCGTGAGCAACATGGTGATGAGCACTGCCAGGATCAGTGGGATTAGAACGGGCGACGAGACGTAAAACGTATAAACCGATAGCAACACCAGAACGCCGGTAGCGACGTGAAGTAGCCTGCGTGCAATCTCGACCAAAGGTTCGGGCTTGTCCAAAGCCTGCGCGGTCTCGTCCGCAACGTCGTAACTGTGTGGTTTAGAGGTTAATATGTCCAAAGCCTTACCCCTTTCCGCATTCAGGCAGTAGCTCAGGAACGTAGACTCTTTTTCGGC
>JBAUNL010000701.1:0-4841 GCA_049579205.1 Rhodomicrobium sp.
GCTTGTCCAAAGCCTGCGCGGTCTCGTCCGCAACGTCGTAACTGTGTGGTTTAGAGGTTAATATGTCCAAAGCCTTACCCCTTTCCGCATTCAGGCAGTAGCTCAGGAACGTAGACTCTTTTTCGGCACGGGTACATTGAGAAGGCGGACATAACCATCTACTGTTAGTGGGAATTCTGTTGTCTCCGCTAGGTCAGGGGATGGCTATGCCCGTCCTTAATTCATCTCAACGATCAGCTTTTCTTTTGGCCATGCGAGACATGCGACTTCGCGGCCTCCCCGGAGTGATGAGCAGCGTGCAGCGTATGCGCGTGCGCGGCATGGGCGTGTTGAGCAGCATTTTCATGGTGCCCGGCCGCGTAATGCCCAGCGGCTTCCTTGTGGTGCCTCATCGCGTGCTCGTGATGTTCGGCTGCCTTGGTATGATGGCCTTGCGCAGGATGATGCTCGTGAGCTGATTCCTTAGACATTACTCTTCTCCATTTGTTGTAGGGATTTATCGCCTCATGCGGTTGGCTGGGCGCTTTAGACCCGCCAGCCTTACAGCGGACGGATTCAAAAAAAGGGTTGGCGAGGTTCAGCGGCGGGGTGCTGCGTGGTTGTTGCGATGATTAGGATCCCTTCTGATCGTTCAGGCGAGAGTATTGCAGCGGGCGCCTGAGTAGGGAAGACTCGGAAACTACTCATGTGGTCCCACTGGACATGTTGCGTTGCGCCGGCCTTCTCTGGGCACTCTATAAGCAAAGAGGTTCGGAGCGGTTAATCTCGCGGCTTAAGTACCCGCAACTGTGTCCGCTCAACCCCAACTTCAGACGCCCTTCAATAAAGCGCTCAACGGCGTTCTGGGGTCTTCGCGTCGGTGCGAAATTCTTGAACGTCTGCGGCAGCCTAAAAGCTGAAAGAAATCCTCGCCGTGAAGCCCTCGAATGCACCCGGGCGACGTTTAACACAAGCAACAGGGCGCGGCGCATTCGCCATGACTGCAGTCCCCTCGAATGCAGACTTGAAAAAAGCTAGCGTTGAGGCGTTCACCTAGGCGTTGGGGATGTCGGCTTTTGTATAAGACGCCGGTGCAAGCGGTCCCTGCCAAAAACAGCGACCGCAATGATCCGAAAGCTCCCGTAGAGGGGTCATCGTTGTCGGCCATAACCGGAAGACGGTCGCGCGAGTCTGCCAAGCTTGGACGGCTCGTGCGGCGCCAAGGCATTTTGGTCCCGACGACGGCGGAAATTGATTGGACCGCCGCGGGAAGAGATTTGCGTAATGAACCAAGCACGGTCATGCACGGCCGGGCCCGGATCGACGATTTCGACTTTGATTAGGCTTTCCTGAAGGTAACGCTGCTCAGGGTGGAGTGATCGGCCAGCCGGCTATGGCTTCGAGAATAGCGCGCTTACCGCCTTGATGCCTGGCCGGGTCTTCGGACATTACCCGGTAAATCATGTGCTGAGGGTCCTTGCTCTCGTGCGGAAGGCCATGGAGCGCTAAAAGTGCCCGCGCGGCGTGGTAGCGCACGAGGCTATAAGGGTCGTCAAGCGCCTTAACGAGGGGAGGCGACGCGGCCGGATCATGGAATACGTAAAGTGCTTCGGCCGCGGTTTGGCGTTGCACTGGGTCTTCGGCGTGGCCGAGCACCTCGATCTCGATCTCAAGCCATAGCGGGGCAGGGTGTATTAGCCAGAGGGCCTTTGCCAATTCGATCAGCCTATAAGGCGACCAGTCACCGTCGTGGCCATGCCAAGCCATGCGCTCAGCCGCGAACAACTGTCTCAGCCGGGGCTCGGCTTTAAGCGATCGTAGCACCCCCAATCCGATAACGGCGCGGGTGTCGGGGAGGAATTCGATAAGCATGTGCTCCGCCCGGGTGCGCTGTTCGCCTTCGAGCAAGGAGAGAGCCAAGACGTCGAGCCCATCGCGTGCCGAGTCGGGATCCGTAAAGAAGCTGAACCGGAATCTCTGGAAAGCAGGAGACGGCATCTGGGGCTCCTTGGCAGTGGTGGACTCCGTCGCAAAACTACGAGCGATGGATACGAGCAAAATGAGAAGGATTGCCGCGGCCCCTATGATCTGACTAAAGTCTCTATCCCTCAGCTTCAGCATCATAGTCAGTCTTATAGCAGTTTTAGCCGCAGGTTGTTCAATATCGGCGTATAATCGTGGCCGCTGCTCTCTCCATCGGCCTTGATCCTCTCCAGTTTGGCACGCATTCCTTGAGGCGAACGAAGGCTGTTCTGATCTATCGGCAAACCGGCAATCTCCGGGCGGTGCAGCTTTTCTTGGGCCACACCAAAATCGAGAGCACGGTGCGCTATCTCGGGATCGAGATCGGCGACGCCATCGAAATTGCCGTGAAGGTCGACATCTGATGATAGTGGCAGAGCCCGGCGACTCTGCCAGTGGCACGTCTGCTCAACACCAGAATGCTGAAGTCCCGCCTTTGACAACGTCGCGCTCGATTAAACCGAGCCCGACGTCCGCAAATGCATATTTAATTACTTTTCAAAAGCGATAGCCGGATTGATCCGTAAGCTTCCGTGGGATGCTCGTCACTATGGGTCGATCCCCGACCTACAAGAAATTCGAACTTAAGGCAGACCTACCTTCAATAGCAGACGTATTGGACCTGGTGACCAGCCACCCTCGATAATGGTGAAATTGACCCATACCCGACTCCTCTGACACTTTCGATGTAAGTCAGGGTACCGGACCAATTCAGCGCCCTCGTTGTCACGCCATTTCCGACCTAGCGATACAGAAAGACGAGTCTCCCATCGCCGTTAAGAACGGTCACTCGTTTAGGATCCGTCGTATTTACAAAGAAGGAACCGTAATATTGATTCTTCACCCCTTTATGACCTTCTCCCCCTATCGCATCCGACGTATGACGCCCCCATGATTCCAAACCCCCGGCTTGCCCCAGCCATTCCCATCGGGCGCTACGGTCGCCTTTTTCTCCGTATAGGCGGTTTCCGGAGTAAATTCGATCTTACGGAAACCCAAGGTATAAAAATGCTGCCAATCTTTGTCTAAAACTTCAAGCCGGTTCGGCAGTCGAATTTGTATAGCCATACCGCCTTTTCCAAGTTCTTCAGAAAATGATTTCGTTTGTTCATAAAGTTGCTTGCTCGCGTCCGCAAGGGACCCTCTCAGGTCATTGCATGGAAAAGGCTTAAGGTTGATATAGCAGGTGCGCTTCTCTAGCGTTAGTTGTGTTTGTTTAAAATAATCTGCGCTGAGTTTAACCATTGGCCGCGGTGTCTTTTCCTGCGTAATTTCCGACCAACTTACGAGAAGGAATACCAGGGCGGAGTCGGTGCTGAGGTAGTCCGCTCCATTTTCATTTTCAAGAAACCAAATGGAGTTGGTGCCATACCAGTTCCAGTTACGTTGGTTCGCCATTCCCGTCCAATCGTTTTGACTTTGACCTTGGATGGGGGTGTATACCATGACGGAACCAGTCGCAGAGGTACTTGTCCTTCAAGTCCTGTGCCAGTGAGCCATACTTCGTTTCATAATCGCGTGCGGCCATCTGCGTCTTCAACAACTTGTTAAAACCTGCGCCCTGATCCCCTTGCCGTCCGAAAGCGATTTCATTCCAGGGGTTCTTTCTTGTTAGGTTCCCTTTACCCCCATATTTCGATTCCATGTAGTCCTTGGCGTTCTCTCCACGTTTCTCAATAGCCAGCTTCGTAAACTTACGCGCCTGGGCCGATATGGCGGTGAAGACCCCTATCTTTTCAAAACGGTCGTTGGCGGCTTTCGCAATATTTTCGACGTCGGCATAATTGATTGGCTTTAAGAACGGATTGGCAAGATAATTGTGAGTAACCCGATCCTTCGCGTCGGTGACATTTGCTTTCAATTTTTGTTCTTTTTCCTTGGGACGCCTCAATTGTATCGTTTTGACTAACACATAATTGAACTGAGCAGAATTCATAACACCTGTAAGCATTTCGGTAGTTTCGACAAGGCTACTGATGTCGCCGAAGGTCGCTGCGTACTCCGCTTCAAAGATATTGGTGGTTGCAAAACGTTTTCCTAAGGCGATGCTGTTTATTCCTTCTATCGCTTCCATTATTTTGTTTTGATCTTGAGCCGCAAGGTCGGCCTCCAAAACATCCAACGTTCCCCAATCCGGTTCTTGTGACAGCTTCGCCTCGTAGTATTGATTGACCTGGACGGCTAAGGCGTGGAGCGTATTATAGTATGGGAACATTAGGCTTTTTGCGAAACCCAGTTGTACCTTTTTATCGAAGTGATTGATTCTTGCGTCGAGTTGATCAAATCTCGTATCCATTTTCTTATCGAGATCGTCGATCTTGGTCATAATCTCGCCGAGACGGCGTCTTGTCTCTGCAGACTCCGACTCCACCACACCGAACATTTCAAGGGTACCGGAGAACACGCCAAAGCCTGCGCCAGCCATACCGAGGCCTTTGCCCAATTTGGCCATTCCGCTTATCCCTTCCATCGTCCGCTGGATATTTTCCGCCGAAGACTTGCCGATGGCCTGGAAATTTTCCTTTAGTTTGATTGCGTTTTCTATTGGCTGCCTTGCCCCCCGAGGCAATTCGCGCTCTTTGCTCCTTGGAAGGAAGTAAAGATTTATCCTGCGCGTCCGACTCGGTCGCTTGAGCGCTCCGCCCGTACGGCAATTCGAAGGCGAAGACGGCTAGGCCGCAAAGGACGGCGGCCCGAATGGTCAGGTTCCCGAAAATCGCTCCTTCGTTAAGGCCCCCTGTTACCTTTTTGGCGGTCGCAAGGTCTGATCTTAGGGTCATTGTGGGGTCCAATCGTTTATTTGTTTATTGATAGTGGCATGCCGTGGAATTCCCTCTAGC
>JBAUNL010000702.1:0-1678 GCA_049579205.1 Rhodomicrobium sp.
TCGCCGCCCGAGGGGTGGTAGAGCCGCGAAAGGCAATTGAAAAGAGTGGTTTTCCCGGCGCCGTTTGGCCCGATCAGGCCAACGATCTGCCCCTTGCTGACGCTAAAAGACACCCCATCGAGGGCAACAATTCCGCCGAAGCGGACTGCAAGGTCCCGTACTTCCAAAAGCGAAGCAGCACCGGCGTTCATACTCGCACACCTGGAACTTGGAGGGTGCCGAACCCGTTAACTTTTCGTTAGTGCATCAAATGCAAATGTTCATAAAGGAAGCCGTCACCTTTCTTTCCATTCGTCATAAGTTGAACAGCTCGCGGACGAAGTCTTCCATTCTAACGCAGGCGGAGCAGCTCATAGCTGGCGACTGGTACATCAACATCCATACTGCGGACCACCCGGCGGGCGAGCTCCGCGGGCAGGTGAGCCCGCCAAAGCCTTGACCGGCCTTGCTTCACGGCGGTCAGGCCATAAAGAGTAATCAGGACTGACGTGCTCACCCCACAGGCAAACAACAGCAAAGCGCGATGACAGTCCGGCGAGATGCAGCACGCGCCGGTCTACGATCCGGCGCGCTACAAATCTAGGTGCACAATAGTCTGCCGATTAAACGTTGTTGGACGCTGCTGCCCTGTTCGACGATAACTGGCGGAAGGTCATCCACGCACAGGAATCACCTGTAATGATCGTTCCTAATCCAGAAGGGGAGAGGAGGATGAACGCCAGCACTGCCCTGGCCGGGTTTGCTGCTGTTATTGGATTTGCAGCTGCAATCTTCTCGTTGAAGGCAAGCAGGATCAGCATCAATCCCAACTGGTTCTTTGAACCTGGCCGAGCGCACCTTGCGCCTATGGGCTGGACAGCGAACACGGTTGAGGCCTTCGCAAGGTGTGGGAGGCTCAATCACCTAGCAGCGTATCTCACGCTGGTCGCCGGTGCGATCAGTGCAATCTCCTGCGTATTCGGTGTTTGCGGCTGGTGATCAGTGAGGTGGAATGCTCAGGATGCTCACAAGGGTTGGGGCTTTATCGAGACCGAGAGGGTGGTATATTTTACATTGCCGAGGCAACCAGCACCTTTGTTCGCAAGAATATTTGCACCTATACCAACGGCAGATGGTCACCGATGTGGTCGATGTCGAGGGCGCCACGCATCTCCGATAAGCATTGTCTCGATTGGGAACGGTACTGCGATAATCAGCATCTCCGCACAGAGGGGATTGTTCAGGGGGCGCGCATGAAGGCTGATCGTGATCGGGGAAATCAGGGCTTGCCGGAATGACCGAGAGAGCGCCCGTGTGCAATTCGATCACGCACGAGCTGCTTGAGCTCTTTAAGTTCAGGAAAGCGGCCCATGTCCTTGCGGGACCATACGGTCTCGTCGCCGACGCGGACTTCGAAAACGCCGCCTGATGCATCAGGGGTAAGGACGACCGAGTCGGCTTCCTCGGCAAAGGTGGTCAAAAGTTCTTGCGCGATCCAACCGGCGCGCAATCGCCAGCCGCACAGGCGCCTAATTCGAACAGCACCCGAGTGCGCGAATACTAGTGTGCGTACTGAGGTGGCCCCGGTTGTTCGGACAGAATTTCCGCTTCGATAAGTGGAACGTCTGCCGGGGTTAAGCCGCCAAGCGGACTGGCGGCAAGCTGTGCGCTCCGTAGTAAGCTTGATCGGGCGTCCTGC
>JBAUNL010000703.1:0-3428 GCA_049579205.1 Rhodomicrobium sp.
TCACGGTGAAGGGCGCGGCGAGAGCTTTGATGTAGAGGATGTCGGAAGCTTTAGGGTCCTTGGTGCCTGTGCTGGCCCATAGCAGCCTTTGCGGCCGGGCACCCTCATTGTAAGCACGCATCCAGCGCGGCGAAGCAAGCACGGCGTAGTACGCCTTGTAGATACGCTTAGCGATCGCGATGCCGAGCTGATTCCTTAGCGTATCCGGCACCTCGTTCTCCACAGCCACGTCCCAGCGGCTAATGAAAATCGAAGCAACGGAGCTGACGCAAGGACTAAGGCCCGCATCGATCCGCCGTTCGATTCCGCGCATATACGCTTCAGCTGCAGCCATGTACTGCTCGCGGGAGAACAGAAGCGTGACGTTGACAGGCACGCCGGCAAAGATCGACTCTTCGATTGCCGGGAGACCTTCCTTCGTGCCAGGGATCTTGATCAGGACGTTAGGACGTCCAGCACGGCTATGCAGTTCCTTTGCCACCGCGATCGTGGCTTTGGTGTCGTGAGCCAGCAGGGGCGAGACTTCGAGCGAGACCCAGCCATCGACCCCCAGGGTTCGGTCATATATTGGACGGAATAAGTCCGCCGCTGCTGTGATATCCTCCAGAGCCAACTCAAAGAACAGCTCCTCGCCCGATCTGCCCTCCTTACGCAATTTCTGGATGGTAGCGTCGTAGTCCCTGCTGTTCTTGATAGCGTGGTCGAAGATGGTCGGGTTGGAAGTCAGCCCGGTGACGGAAAGCTCACTGATATACCGCTTGAGAGTCCCTGTTTGCAACAAGGCCCGTGTGATGTTGTCGAGCCAGATGCTCTGCCCCAAATCGTGGAGTTTTTGAGTCGCCTTCATGATGCTGCCTCCTTTGCAGCCTCCGCGCCGAGCAAGAAGCGCTCGACCGCTTTGGCGAAGCCTTCATCGTCATACGAGTCCGTGACGGCGCTCGCTTGCCGTTTCACCTCCTCGCTGGCGTTACCCATGGCGATGCTGAAGCCCGACCGTTTGAACATCAGCGCGTCATTTGGCTGATCGCCGATGGTTGCGATTTCTTCTTCCGGTATTCCGAGTTCGCGAGAGAGATACGCGGCAACGAAACCCTTATTTGCGTCGGGATGGGTGACGTCGAGGTAATAGGGCTGCGAGCGCGCGGCCGTGGCGTGGCTGCCCAATGCGGATTGAGCGTCGGCCTCGCAGCGCTTGACGCTTTCGAGATCGTCGCTAATGCCAACGATCTTGACCGCCTTCTCAAGTGCGCTCCCGAAGTCCTTGACCACTTTCGGCTGAAACTTCACGGTCCAAGCCTCGCGATCGACGTGCGGGGCCTTGGCGTCGCGTATTAGCCAGTCATTTCCGGAGTAAACCCAAACATCGAGTCCGTGCTTCAGGATGATATCCACGGCTTGCTTCGCGACATCAGGAGCAAGTTCGCGTTCTTCGATAATGGCGAGGTCCGGATGCACGAAAAGGCCGCCGTTGAATCCCGCAATCGGGGTGTCGAGGGCAAGGGGTTCAATGAGCATGGCCATGCCTTTTGGCGGGCGTCCGCTTGTGATGGCGAAACGAATGCCCGCGCGATGCAGCCGATGCACCGCATCGCGCGCGCGCTCGGTCAAGATTTTATCGTGTGTGACCAGCGTGCCGTCTACGTCGGCGAGCAGCAGCGAGATCTTGCCGGATGCGTTCATGAGCTGCGCTCCGGGCGCGAATGATGAGGTTCAAGGGGCAGCCATTTACGGCCGTCGCGAGCAAGCAGATTATCCGCTTCCTCGGGTCCGGCGCTTCCGCTCGCGTAATTGGGAAAGTCCCGCGCTCGATCACTGTCCCATGCCTCAATCAGTCCCTGTACAGCCCGCCAAGCCGCTTCGACGGTGTCCGCTCTTTGAAAAAGCGTGGCATCGCCAAGCAGGCAATCGTAGATCAGCGTCTCGTAGCCAACCGCTGCCAATGGATCGAAATAGTCGCGATAGGAAAAATTCATCGCGACACCTTCGATGTTGATTTCTGGCCCAGGCCGCTTGGCGTTGAAGGAGATCGACAATCCTTCGTCAGGCTGAATGCGCAGAGTCAGCAGGTTGGGTGGCAGGCTCTCGACAGGGGTCTCGCAGAACATGAGATGGGGAGCGCGCGTGAACTGAACAGCGATCTCTGTCATCCGGCCTGACAGGTGCTTACCCGTGCGAAGATAGAAAGGCACGCCTGCCCAGCGCCAGTTGTCAATCCCAAGTTTGAGCGCGACATAGGTCTCGACTGGAGAGTCCGGCGCCACATCAGGTTCTTGCCTGTACCCCGGCACCGGATGGCCGCCTATTACGCCTGGCCCATATCGACCGCGTACCGCATCACTGGGTGCAATCGGATGAATGGCTTCAAACAGCTCGGTCTTCTTTGTCCGTACGGCATCTGCGCCGAAACAGTTGGGCGGTTCCATCGCAATCATGGCGAGCAGCTGGAACAAATGGTTTGGCACCATGTCCCGTAACGCCCCGGTTCGCTCGTAAAACCGGCCCCGCTCTTCAACGCCGACAGTCTCGGCTACAGTGATCTGCACATGATCGATGAGGTTACGGCCCCAAATCGGCTCGAAGATGCCGTTAGCAAACCGCAAGACCATAATGTTTTGAACCGGTTCTTTGCCGAGGAAATGATCGATGCGGTAGATCTGGTCCTCGGAAAGGACCTCGAGGATACCCTTGTTCAGCGCCTCCGCCGAGGGGAGATCATGGCCAAATGGCTTCTCAACAATGACACGCCGCCATGCTCCCTCCGATTGCGCCGTCAGCCCGGCGCGGCCAAGCTGATGGATGATCTCACAGAAGAACCGGTCGGCCGTGGCAAGATAGAACAAGGCATTGCCGTCTGCCCGGGACTCGCCATCAACCTCCGCCAGTATTTCTTTGATCTCTGTGTAAGTCCCAGGATCCGTGAAGTCACCGCGAAGATAGCGCATCCGGCTCATCAGCCAGTCCCAAGCCCGCTTATCGATTTGCTCCGCCTCAAACTCGCCTCCACCTCCTTGCACGGCATCCAGCATTTGATCGCTCAAATGCTGGCGCCAGATGCTGCTGTTGAGGGGATTATGGTCCACGCCAATGACGGAGAACCTGTCCGAAAGCCTGCCGGCGCGAACGAGGTTATAAAGTGCCGGGACGACAAGCCGTTTCGTGAGGTCCCCGGCCGCACCGAAAATTACGATAGTTGCGGGCGGTGCCTGGCGATTGGCGGGATTGGCCGCAGTCATAGCCACTACCTCATTCATTCGCGTACCGGACGGCGGCATAGTCTGGCTAAACCGCGGTTGAGACTAACCGAACAATTTGTTCGACCGAATGTTTCCGCCGATCGCACGAGCTTTTACGCACTCGCCTCCCTAATCCCGTGAACCAACAACGCTATGGGGGTAGGCAAAAGCGGAGCGGGAGCATCACCGAAGCCG
>JBAUNL010000704.1:0-14443 GCA_049579205.1 Rhodomicrobium sp.
AGGGGAAAGGTCAACCTATCCGCGAGGATGGGCCGCAATCGCATTTGCTGACCAAAAAGGGGACGCCGACCATGGGCGGCCTCATGATTTTGCTAGGCCTTTGCGTCGCGACCGTCTTATGGGCGAACCCCTATAATCCTTACGTGTGGATCGTGCTTGCCGTGACGCTTTCCTATGGGTTGATCGGGTTTTACGACGATTATCTGAAGGTTACCCGGCGAACATCGTCCGGCTTCTCAGGCAGAGTCCGCCTCTTTGCCGAGCTTTTTATAGCTGGCCTTGCGACTTACGCGATATCGGTCGCTGGTGCGAAGCCTTTCGCAACCTCTCTGACGTTCCCCTTCTTCAAGGATGCCGTGCTCAATCTCGGCCCCGTTCTCTTCGTTTTTTTGGGGGTCTTCGTGATCGCCGGGGCCGGAAACGCTGTGAATTTGACGGACGGCCTCGACGGACTTGCGATCGTGCCGGTGATGATTGCCGCATCCGCGTTCGGCGTCATCGCTTATCTCGTCGGAAATCGCATCTTTGCCGACTATTTGCAGATCCACTTCGTGCCGGGAGCGGGCGAGCTTGCTGTCATTTGCGGAGCGCTGCTTGGTGCAGGGCTGGGGTTTCTTTGGTTCAACGCGCCGCCGGCCATGATCTTCATGGGGGATACAGGTTCCCTCGCCCTGGGCGGGGCGCTTGGCACAATCGCGGTTGCCGTGAAGCATGAGATCGTGCTTGCCATCGTCGGCGGCTTGTTCGTTCTCGAGACGGTTTCCGTCATCGTTCAGGTGCTCTCTTACAAGATGACGGGCAAGCGTGTCTTCCGAATGGCGCCGCTGCATCATCATTTCGAGCAGAAAGGCTGGGCCGAGCCGACCGTGGTTGTGCGCTTTTGGATTATCGCCGTGATATTGGCGCTGTTCGGCCTATCCACGCTCAAGCTGAGGTAGCATGATCATAGCCCGATCATTCGCAGGCAAGAGTGTCGCCGTGTTCGGGATGGGCATGTCCGGACTTGCCGCCGCGCGCTCCTTGCTGAAAGGCGGCACAGATGTTCTCGCCTGGGACGACAGCGAACGGGGACGGGAAGCCGCGAAGCAGGCAGGGCTTCCAGTCTACGATCTGGGGAAAGCCGATTGGAGCGCGCTGGACACACTCGTTCTCGCGCCCGGAGTGCCGCTGACCCACCCTGAACCCAACTGGACCGTGAAGCTGGCGCGCGATCACGGAACCGAAATCATTGGCGATACCGAAATCTTCATGCGCGAACGGAGGCTCTTGGGTGCTTCCTCTAAGGTGATCGCCATCACGGGGACGAATGGGAAGTCGACCACAACCGCACTCACACACCACCTTTTAACGTCCGCAGGTTTGGACGCTGTTCTTGGAGGAAATATTGGCACTGCGGTGCTCGATCTGCCCCCCTTTACCGATGGACGACACTACGTCATTGAATTTTCCAGCTTCCAAATCGACCTCACTCCTAGCCTCGATCCCGATGTTGCAGTTCTCCTCAACATCACCCCAGATCATCTCGACCGGCACGGCACCCTCGAAAACTATGCGGCTGTGAAGGAGAAGATGATCCGGAGCCCGGCAGCCGCCGTGATCGGGGCGGATGACGCTCTTAGCGATGCCATTGCGGAGAGAGCCACTGCCCGCGGCATTAAGTCCGCGCGCATCTCGGCCATTCATTCCGTCGAGGCCGGCGTTTACGCAGAGGGCGCCGAACTCTTTGAGATGACGAATGGGGTCGCTCAAAACCGGACCAGCCTCAGCGGGATTGGTTCTCTGCGTGGCACTCACAACGCACAGAATGCATGCGCTGCTCTGGCGGCTGCACGCTTCATCGGGCTGCCATGGCAGGTGCTTGCCCGGTCGCTCCAAACCTTTCCCGGCCTCGCCCATCGGATGGAAGAGGTGCGGCGGATTGGCCGTGTCCTCTTCATTAATGACTCCAAGGCGACGAACGCGGATGCCGCCGCTCGCGCGCTCACCAGCTTCTCGAACATCTTCTGGATTGCCGGAGGGAAGCCGAAGGAGGGTGGGATTGCGAGCCTTGGACCATATTTTCCGCGCATCAAGAAAGTTTACTTGATCGGGGAGGCATCCCGGACGTTCGCGGGAACAATTGGAGACAAAATTCCGTTCGTTTTCGCGCAGACGCTGGAGAAAGCAGTTTCCCAGGCGGCGGCCGACGCTCTCACAAACGGGGAAGAAGAAGCAGTGGTTTTGCTTTCGCCGGCATGTGCCTCATATGATCAGTTTCAGAATTTCGAAGTTCGCGGGCAGGCCTTCCGCTCGCTCGTGGAGGCACTTCCGGAAGTTCCGGCAAAGGACCGCGCCGCATGAGCTTCTCCAGAGCCGAAAGAGCTGCTGTCACCGATTGGTGGCTTACGGTGGACCGGACTTTGCTCACGCTTATCTTGATACTGGCGCTGGCTGGGATGGCAGGGTCGCTTATTGCTAGCCCATCGGTTGCGTTGCATTTCAAGCTGGAGCCTTTTCATTTCGTAAAGCTGCATGCTCTTGGCATGATGTTCGCGCTTGCGGCCGTGTTTTTTGTTTCCCTTCTCAATCCTTATCAAGTCAGGCGGCTCGCTCTTTTTCTATTCGCGGCGGGAATTCTTCTGTCCGTCGCTGCCCTCCTCCAAGGCGACGAACGTAACGGCGCAGTACGCTGGCTCGCTCTTGGCGGCATGGTCATTCAGCCATCGGAATTCGCGAAGCCGGGTTTTGCCGTCCTTGCCGCCTGGCTTTTCGCGGAGAGCACTAAGCACCCGGAGATGCCAGCGCTGGAGCTTGCAGTGCTGATGCTGGGCCTTTTTTTAACCGTGCTTGTTTTGCAGCCCGATATGGGCCAAGCGATAATCGTCGCGACAGCATGGTGCGCGCTTTTCTTTCTATCCGGCTATTCGCTGCGTCTCTTGCCTATCTTTGTCCTGCTTGGGGCTTGCGGGCTCACCGCTGCATATTTCACAATGCCGCACTTCATGAGCCGGGTCGATCGCTTTGCGCGGGGAGCAGGCGACACTTTCCAAACCTCGGTTGCCGTTCGAGCCTTCCGCGAAGCAGGCTGGCTCGGACGCGGCTTCGGCGAGGGCTTTACCCGGACGCCGCTCCCGGATGCTCACAACGATTTCGTCTTCGCAGCCATTGCCGAAGAGACCGGGATTGCCGCTTGCCTTTTCTTAATTCTGATTTATGGCTTGATCGTCTGGCGAACATTAAGGAATGCGTTTCGCGAAGAGGATGCGTTCGTGCGTCTCGCCGCATCAGGGCTCGTCATTATTTTTGGGTTGCAAGCTTTGATCAATATGGCAGTGAACTTGAATTTGCTTCCAGCAAAAGGGGTTACTCTGCCCTTTGTTTCCTACGGCCGCTCATCATTGATCGGTACGGCGATCACGCTCGGCATGATTGCAGCCCTGACAAGACGCCCGGGATCAAGATTGATTCGCCGTGCAGCCCCATCCTTCCGTGATCTGAGGTTGAGTCCGGGTAAGGAGCGCAGTCTATGAGCCGCGGCTCGCTCATGCTGGCCGCCGGAGGGACCGGAGGTCACCTATTTCCCGCTCAGGCGCTCGGGGAAGAGATGATCCGCCGCGGATGGGATGTCGATCTGATCACGGATACACGGGGCAATGTTTTTGGCGCCGAGTTTCCCGCGCGGAAAGTATATAAAGTTCCGGCCGCCACATTCAGAGGCCGCTCTCCGATCGAAGCCACAAAGACGCTCGGAACCTTGGGCAATGGCTTTCAAGTCTCCTACCGTATCATGGCAGAGGCGGAACCGAAGGCGATTATCGGTTTTGGAGGCTATCCTACCCTGGCGCCGGTGCTAGCGGCCATTGGGAAGGGGATCCCGTCCGCCATTCATGAGCAAAACTCCATCATGGGCCAGGCTAATCGGTTCCTGGCTCCGATGGTCAAGGTGATAGCCTGCTCCTTTGAACATACCAAATATCTGGAGGGCAAGCTGGCGGTTAAGGCGCGCGTCACCGGCACGCCCCTCCGCGCGGCCGTGCTTGCGCTACATAATGTGCCGTACCGGCCCCCGTCGAGCCAGTCACAGCTTAATCTGCTTGTCGTTGGCGGCAGCCAAGGGGCCAGGTATTTTTCCGATACCGTTCCGGGGGCGTTGCAGCTTCTGCCTGCGCCGATGCGTGACCGGCTTTTCGTTATGCAGCAATGCCGTGAAGAGGACATCGACCGCGTCTTCGAGGCCTATGAAGCCGCTGGCGTCGCCGCCGAACTCGCGACGTTCTTCGAGGATTTGCCCTACAGAATGTCGAACTCCCATCTGATCATAGCTCGCAGCGGCGCCACCACGGTGGCAGAACTTTGCGCCCTTGGCCGCCCAGCTCTTTTGGTTCCGCTGCCTCACGCCAAGGACAATGACCAGCTCGAAAATGCAACGCGACTACAAGCCGCCGCCGGAGGGTGGTGCTTGCCGCAAGAGTCGCTGACCCAAGAGAATCTGGCAAGTACGGTGCAAAGGCTCCTAGAAGATCCGGCAGCGCTCGTTAAGGCAGCTACGAGTGCTCATGCACTTGCAAACTACCATGCCGTCCAAAATTTGGCGGAAATGCTTGAAGAATTGGCAGAGAAGCAGGTGATTGGCGCGGGGGCGGCAGTAACTGCTTAAGAATCTGGTCATACTATCATCGGGGGGCGGGCCGCTGCGGGGGGGCTCGCCTGGGGGACGAGAGGCAAAAGCAATGATAGAACCGCTGACCGGCGGCCTGATCCATATTATCGGCATAGGCGGCATTGGCATGAGCGCCATGGCCGAAATCATGATGGCGCGGGGGATCGCGGTTCAGGGGAGCGACATCAAGGATGGCGCCAATTTGCGCCGGCTTAGCGGGAAAGGGATTAAGGTTTTTGCGAGCCACGACGCGGCAAACCTTTCGGGTGCTGCTAAGGTTGTCATTTCTACTGCGGTTAAAGAGACAAACCCTGAGCTGAAGGCTGCTAAGGAAGCAGGCCTGCCCATCTACAGCCGCGCTGAGCTCCTCGCCGCTCTAATGTTGGGCTACCGGACCATCTCGGTCACTGGTTCACACGGGAAAACCACCACTACCGCGATGATAGGGTGGATGATGGAGAAAGCGGGCCTTGATCCCACGGCGCTTGTGGGAGGGGTACTTCGCGCGTGGGCATCGAATGCAAGGACCGGCGGCAGCCGCTGGATGGTCGTCGAAGCCGACGAATCGGATGGCACCTTCATTCAGATACCGGCGGAAATCGGTGTCGTCACCAATATCGATCCGGAACATCTCGACCATTACGGCACCGAGGCCGCTCTACATGAGGCGTTCCTCACCTTCTTTCGCCGTATTCCGGGAAATGGTCTCGCGGTTGCGGGCATCGATCATCCAGTCGTCCGCGAGTTGCTGACCCGGCTTTCCGCCGAGAGGAGTCTTCCGCCAGTTTCCTCTTTCGGGAGCGCACTGGACGCAACAGTGAAAATCGACAACGTGGTCAGTAATGGAGGTTCCGTTACCTTCAGCGCTAGGATCGCAGACCCTAATGGCAGCTCACCCGTCCGCGTGCCCGGCATTAAGCTCGGGGTGCCAGGCGCCTATAACGCTTTGAATGCCGCGGCAGCGGCGGCCGTCGGTCTTCATCTCGGGCTTTCTGCGGAGGTCATATTCGAAGCGCTGTCCTCATTTGAAGGCGTCGATCGCCGGTTCACGCCAGCAGGCGAATGGAATGGCGTCGCGATTTACGATGATTACGCTCATCATCCGGCCGAAATTGAAGCAGCACTTGGCGCTGCGCGCGGAGCGGCGCACGGGCGGGTCATAGCGGTGATGCAGCCGCATCGCTTCTCAAGGTTGAAAGCGCTGTTCGAAGGTTTCTGCCGCTGCTTCTACGATGCCGACATGGTGCTGATAGCGCCGGTGTACGCGGCGGGCGAAGCTCCAAATGGCTTCGATCGGGATATGCTTGTCGAGGGCATTCGCAAGGCAGGGCACGCGCGCGTCTACCCGATCGAAAATGAGGAAATGCTCACCCGCACGGTGGCAGCGCTGGCGAAACCCGGAGATCTTCTAATCGGCCTTGGGGCAGGTACAATCAGCGAGTGGACACGTGCCTTGCCGGGCAGCCTCGGACAGTATTCCGCCTTCGCGGGCGCGGCGGAATGAGCAATGTTCCCTGATCTGATACCAAGCCTTCTTGCCGAAGTGTCTGACCTTCGGGGAAGACTGCTGCCGAACGTCCTGCTCAACGAGTTGACCTGGCTTCGGGCTGGCGGTCCTGCTCAGGCACTATTCACGCCCGCAGACGAGGATGATCTCGCCTATTTTCTTTCGCGCTGTCCGTCCAGAATTCCGGTCACAGTTATTGGCGTGGGTTCGAACCTTCTCGTGCGCGACGGCGGTGTTCCAGGCGTCACCATAAGACTGGCCCGCGGCTTCAATGTCACGACTCCCTTGACTGGCGCCAGGATCAAGGCTGGCGCGGCTGTCCCCGATGTACGCCTCGCTCAGGCAGCAGCGTCGGCCGGCATTGACGGACTTGCTTTCTACCGCGGGATTCCTGGAACGGTTGGCGGTGCATTGCGCATGAACGCTGGCGCTCATGGCTCAGAAACTAAGAATGTTCTTTCAGAAGCCCGCGCGCTTGACCGCGCCGGCGCGCTCCATGTGTTCGACAACAGCGGCATGGGGTTCACCTACAGGCATTGCTCCGTGCCGGAGGATTATATTTTCACCGGGGCCGTGTTTGAGGGGACACCTGGGGATCCGGCCGAAATTGAAAAGGCGATGCAGGAGGTTGCCGAGTACCGGGAAGCCAATCAGCCCATAAAAAGCCGCACCGGAGGCTCAACCTTCAAGAACCCGCCGGGGCAAAGCGCGTGGAAGCTCATCGACGCCGCCGGATGCAGGGGCCTTCGGCTGGGCGGAGCGCATATGTCGGAAATGCACTGCAATTTCCTCATCAATGGCGGAGACGCGACCGCAGCCGAGATCGAGCGCCTGGGCGAGCTTGTGCGCGAACGGGTATTCGAGGACAGCGGCGTCATGCTCGAATGGGAAATCAAGCGCATCGGCGTCCCGGCGCGCGAAGACAATCAGCTCGCCGCCGCCGAATGAAACGCAGTTATGAGCACGTGGCCATCCTCATGGGAGGGTGGTCGGCAGAGCGGGAAGTGTCGCTTAATTCAGGCGCCGCTTGTGCCGCTGCACTCGAAAGCGCCGGCTATCGCGTAACCCGCATTGATGTTGATCGCCGGATTGCCGGGACGCTTTCAGCGCTAAAGCCCGACGTCTGCTTCAATGCATTGCATGGTAAGGGCGGCGAGGATGGCTGCATTCAGGGAATCCTCGAAATCCTGCAAATTCCGTATACCCATTCCGGAGTATTGGCTTCTGCGCTTGCAATGGACAAGGGGCGCGCCAAGGCCGCCTTCAGAGCAGCCGGTGTCCCGGTGGCCGAGAGCCTGGTGGCCAAGCCCGCTGAAGCTGCACGAGCGCATCTTCTAACGCCGCCTTACGTCATCAAACCGGTGAGCGAAGGATCAAGCGTCGGCGTCTTTATCGTCAGGGAAGACCATGAACATCCGCCGCAGGAATTAACGAGGCCCGACTGGGCTTTCGGCGACGTTCTTGTCGAACGCTACATCGGAGGCCGCGAACTCACCTGCGCCGTCAAGGGAGACAGAGTGCTTGGCATTATTGAAATTCTGCCGGCCGAAGGCTTAAGTTTTTACGATTACGAAGCCAAGTATGCAAAAGGAGGCTCACGCCACATTCTGCCAGCACGAATTTCACCGGAAATTTACGAGAATATCCAGAAACTAGCCCTTGATGCGCATAATGCATTGGGGTGCCGGGGTGTAAGCCGGGCCGACTTCCGGTTCGACGATCGGGTCCATGGGACGGGTGAGCTTGTTTGCCTGGAGGTTAATACCCAGCCAGGCATGACGGCAACCTCCCTCGTCCCAGAACTGGCGGCCCATGCTGGATTGACGTTCGGTGAACTGGTGCGGTGGATTGTGGAGGATGCTTCTTGCGATCGTTAGGCCAAGGTAAGCTGTCCCCAGCCTATACATTCGAGCAAAGCGTGGATCCGATGCCTGGCAAGCCTGCCGCATCCTGGTTCTCCTGGGCTGTTGCCCATGCTGATCAGGCGGCAAAGGCAGGATTTGTTCTCAGTATGGCTTTCTTGGCCGCAGCGGCCATTTATGCGCTTTCTCTATCGGGTCCGGCCCGGCTCGTTTTTAGCGATTTGTTGAATCTCGCAGACCGGGCAGTCTTCGATGCCGGCTTCAGGCTCGAAGACCTCGCCCTTTCCGGCGCCAAGAACACGCCCCGGGCGGCTTTGCTTGCCGCGCTCGATTTACCCTACAAGAAGTCGTCCCTGCTCTACGATGCCGCGCAGGCGCATGACCGTCTGCTAGCTATGGGTTGGATCGAGGCCGCGGAGGTACGCCGCATTTTACCGTCCCGGCTAGAAGTCGTCATTTCTGAACGCGCCCCCTTCGCGCGGTGGGAAGATCAGGCAAACACCGTCCAGGTCATTGATCGTAAAGGGCACATTCTTGGGCCCGATCAGGAAGGCCAATTTTCTGCTCTGCCTTTATTCAGTGGCCAGGGCGCGCCAGAGGAAGCTGCAGGGTTCGAGGATTCCATTTCCGGCGACGATTCCTTAAAGCGCCGGATTTCGCGCGCGGAACTCGTCGCCAGCCGCTTCTGGCTGGTCAGGCTTGACAACGGCCTTATGCTGAAACTTCCGCGTAAGGTGAATTCCCTAGTCTTAGGCCGCCTTGATTCGCTTCTCGCGAGCACAAAGATTGCCGTGATGGGCCTGGAAACGATTGATTTACGCCTATCGAACAGAACGATCTTACAATTGCGGGACCCCACGATCGCGAACCGCGACAAAGCCATTGGCTTGCTCACATCATTGCAGCCACAGGTTCTGCCTATGCCGCGAAAGGGAAAGGCCTTATGAGAGCCGCCCAGCGGCACTTGCAGGCTCCCTCGCGGCTATGGCCATTCGGAGCGCGAGACGACATCATCACGGTTCTGGATTTGGGAGCCCAAAAAGTCGCCTGTGCGATAGTCTCCCTCGCCTCGCCACGGTTTGGGCTGGACGTGGGCGCTAAAAGCATCCGGATCCTTGGCAGCGCTGCCGTCAGGTCGTCAGGATTTTCCGGCGGACAGATCATAAACCTCGTTGCCATGGAATCGAGCATTAGGCGCGCGGTCGCTCAGGCCGAGGCGCAGGCAGGCATCACGGTAGAAGACGTCCTCGTGACCGGCCAGTTTTTGGGGCTGAACGCCCAGACATTCGAGGCCAAGCTTGGCGGCGGAAATACGCTTGCTTCCAGAGAAGATATGAGCGCTATCGCAAGCGCGGCGGAAGAACAGTGCTACTCAGCCCATCGCAAACTTTTGCATCTGTATACCGCGCCGGGGGAGATCGAAAACGAGGACGGGAATTTCGTCCCTCGCGGAGAGATTGAGGTTGTTGCAGTCTCTATGCCGCTTAGGGGTGTCCGGCAAATTGCAGCCTGTCTGGCAAAGAGCTTGCTCACGGCGCACGGCTATATAGCGGGCCCGGTGGCAGCTGCTCTTTCTGTCACAACCCCGCTCGAGAGATCAGCGGGTATTCTCATAATTGATATGGGCGCGAGTTCCACCGGCTATGCCTTGTTTTCCCGCGGCATCCCTTCTGCCGTAGAGTGCATCCCCATTGGCGGCCATCACATATCCGAGGATCTTGCGCGCACGTTCAAGTTAAGGAAGTTCGAAGCCGAACGGCTCAAAATCCGCTATGGCAGCGTCTATGACGGCCTCCAAGCCGACATAGATCTGCCTGTCGCCAATGGCGAAACTCGCGAACCTATTTCCAAATTTTCGCTTAATCATCTCATTCGATCGAATGCATCGCGAATCTTTACTGCGATTAATGAGCGGTTAAAGGGTGCGGGATATTCTATGCCGATAGGGGGTGCTGTGCTTGTTGGCGGCGGAAGCGTGCTCCCAGGTGTACGTGAGCTTGCTTCTTATCTTCTTGCGTCGGAAGTGAAGGTGGCGAAGCCTGCTGCGCTTAATGGGCTAAACGGCGCCCCCGCAATGAGCGCGCTTGTAGGAGCATGTCTTTATGCAAGCAGGCATCAGTCCCCCGGCGAAATGCGCCATGTGCCCGGAATAGCGTCTCAGGATAGTAGCTACGCGTCTCGAATCAGCCAATGGCTGCGTGCAAGCTTTTGAAAGGCTCTGCGCGATGACTTTGGCGGCAAGCAAAAGCGGGCAGGCCCAAACGGCGCTCGCGAAGGGAGCTGACGAGGCCCGACATGGGAATTAACCTGCAACTTCCAGGCCTGACGGAGTTGCGGCCGCGCATAACGGTGATCGGTGTTGGCGGCGCGGGTGGTAACGCCGTCAACAACATGATCGAGAGCGGTCTGGAAGGCGTGGAATTCATCGTTGCCAACACAGATGCACAAGCCCTTTCCGCGTCCAGTGCGGGCTGCCTTATTCAGATGGGCGTCGGTATTACCGAAGGCCTGGGCGCGGGTTCCAAGCCCGAAATAGGTGCCGCAGCCGCGGAGGAGGCCATTGAGGAAATCCGCTCCAATCTCGAAGGCGTGCACCTCTTGTTCATCACAGCCGGCATGGGCGGCGGCACCGGCACGGGCGCGGCGCCAGTCATCGCCCGCACCGCTAAAGAGCTCGGCGTGCTGACGGTTGCGGTCGTTACAAAACCTTTCGAGTTCGAGGGACAGCGCCGGATGAGGACGGCCGACGCTGGCATCGCGGAATTGGCTAAGCATGTGGACACGCTGATCGTCATTCCGAATCAGAACCTGTTCCTGATCGCGAGTGAGAAGACGACTTTCGCGGATGCTTTCATGCGTGCCGATGACGTGCTGAAATCCGGGGTAAGCTGCATTACCGACCTTATGATCAAGGAAGGTTTGATCAATCTCGATTTCGCCGATGTCCGCACTGTTATGCAGAATATGGGTACGGCGCTGATGGGTACCGGGGAGGCTGAGGGAGAGAAGCGTGCGCTGCAGGCGGCAGAGGCTGCTATCTTGAACCCGCTACTGGGCGAGGTATCCATGCGCGGCGCCAGGGGCCTGCTCGTAAGTATCACGGGTAGCTTCGACATGACGCTTTATGAGGTCGAAGAGGCTGCAACCCGCATACGCCGTGAAGTCGATGCCGATGAGAACCCGGACGTAAATATTATCGTGGGCGCAACCTTCGACCCGTCTTTGGAAAATCGCATTCGAGTGTCGCTAGTGGCAACAGGGATCAGGCCAGGACCTCATATGCCTCACTTCGGGCCAGTTCCAGGCTCTGAGGAACGGGACCCTCGCTTGATTGAGCGGCTGCGCTCCCACGAAGCGGAACCGGGGCGGAATCGCGGCAGAGGCCGCTCACGTGAGCCGCAGGCAGGTCTCGCTTCCCAGGCACGGCAAAGCTTTGAGCCACGGGTCGTCCTTGAGCCTAAGACTGCAAGGAGCCATGATCAGGAAAGTTCCGCATACTCGAATGGAACCGGCACGCGGTTTGAGCCGTTGCCGCCTTCCAACGCGGCGCGCCCCCCGAAGCGCCCCCTCACTTTCCAGGACTTTCCAGAGCTGAATCAAGCCGGCTCTGCAAATGGTAGTTCAGCGAATCGAAATTCCGGAAGACCGCGCGGTTTTTTCGATTGGATGGCAGGCAGAGGGCGGCCGGCAAAATCCGAATCGCACAACCAATCAGCTAAGAATGTTGCACTTCAGCCACGCAATCCACACGAAAAACTAACCCTAGAGCCCCTGCCTAATGGGACGCGAAACAACATTCCGCGGCATCCGTCGCGCACTCCTGTGGATGAGAGAACAGAGGATCCGAGCTTATCCGATCCGCATTTTGCAGATGAAGTCTCTGATATTCCTGGCTTTTTCAAGAAACCCGCATCTCAGTAGCGTCTCCTGAAGTCGCGATGATAAAGCACGCCTTGCGTGCGTGTATAAGTTGCCGCGCGGCTCCCGGCCGGAATTTAGCAAAAGGGTCGTCCTTTACGTAACACATTGTTAGAAAGCGTGATTTGTAGCCGAGCTTCCGGCCCGGCTAACGTCCACCCATGCAATGTTGTTGAGCTTAGGCGTGCGTTAACCGGCAGAAAGCCGGGCTTCGAAGAGTAGCGTGAGCTACCGGTGCTCGCTTGAAGGCCAGCAGCATTCGCTCACGTGGGGAAGTCCTCCTTCGGCAAAGGAGGGCGTAGTGGCACAAAAAACGGCGCGCAACTATGAGCTTTCGCAGCTATTCGAGCAGACAGTCGACGATTGACCGCGAGGTTGTGTTGAAGGGAATTGGCGTCCATAATGGCGCCGAAGTTTCGCTAGTCATTCATCCGGCCGAAGCGAACACGGGATACAACTTCTACGTACAAGGCGGGGGCCACGCCGGGCATGTTCCCGGCGATTTCCGGGCGGTCAGCAATTTAACCCTCTGCACTGTTTTGAGCTCGGCGGACGGAACTACCGTTGCAACGGTTGAGCATCTGTTGGCTGCCCTGCGCGGGCTGGGCGTAGACAATGCCAATATCGAGCTCGACGGCAGTGAGGTCCCTATCATGGATGGGAGCGCCGAGCCCTTCGTCGACGCAATCGAAGAGGTGGGTCTCCGGGACTTGGAAGAGCCCCGCCGCTTCATCAAGGTTTTGCGGCCTATTCAGGTCCAGGATGGCGACTCTGTGGCCGAAATCATGCCTTATAATGGTTTCCGCCTGGATGTCGAAATCGACTTCAAGTCGCCCTTTATCGGACGGCAGCGGCTGGACATCGAAGTGACGCCAGCCGCCTTCAAGAAGATATGCCGTGCCCGGACATTTGGCTTTATGAAGGATGTGAAGAAGCTTTGGGCCGCTGGGCGGGCGCTTGGATCGTCCCTCGAAAATACCGTTGCCATCGGGGATGATCGCATCCTGAACCCGGAAGGCCTTCGCTACGAGGATGAATTTGTGCGGCACAAGACGCTCGACGCCGTTGGCGATCTGGCTCTAGCCGGCGCTTCAATCCTTGGTCTATATCGCTCCTATCGGGGCGGACACCGGCTCAACTCGGCGATGCTTCATGCTCTTTACCAGAATAAGGATGCGTGGAAGATCATTGAAGCCCCGGAAAGGCCCCATGCACAGCATATCGCGCCTCGTGCCGATTTCGGGTTTGCCTTTGCCAGCCCGAGCTTCGCTCCGGAAGCTGATTGATCCTGCCAAAAGCGCTCGCTAACGCACGCCGTTTTAGCGTGAAAGCGTTGGATTCAGCGGTGCTAACAAACTTCATATTTGACCATTATTTTGCGGCTTTCTATCGTCAAACAGAAAGCGACAGCGGGGCGTGAGTCGGATTTCTCCTACTCATGCGAATTGGGGTTTTGGAGCAGAGCTGATATGAGATTGCGATTTATCGGGCGATCTGCCGCAGCAGTGCTAGTGGCGGCTTCCCTCATAGGCTGCAGTTCGATGGGTTCTCTCTTCGATGGCAGTGATTCGAAGCTCGATCATCGGCCGCCTGACGTGCTTTACAAAGAGGCGAACAAGGCGCTCGAGGACGGCAGCAGCAGCAGGGCCGCCGAGATGTTTGAAAAAATCGATCAGCTCTATCCTTACTCGGATGAAGCTAAGAAATCCACGCTAATGGCGGCGCATGCCTATGTGAAGGCCGGAAAATCTCCCGAGGCCGTTGCTGCCGCGCGGCGGTTCCTCTCATTGCATCCAGGCAGTCCGGACGCCGCAGACGCGCAGAATATTATCGCTGCCTCATACTACGACCGCATTTCTACACCTTCGCGCGATCAGGGAGAGACCAAGAAAGCAATCGAAGAAATGGATACGCTAGTACGGCGCTATCCAAATAGTCAGTACGTAGAAGAGACGAAAAAGCGACTCAAAATCGCACGTGATACGCTTGCTGCCGCGGAGATGCATGTCGGACGCTACTGGCAGAAGAAGGGCAATTACCTTGCGGCCATCAACAGGTTCAAGACTGTTGTAACCGATTATCAGCAGACCGCGCATGTTGAAGAAGCTTTGATGCGCCTGACCGAGTGCTACATGGCCCTTGGCGTTGTGAGCGAGGCTCAGACAGCAGCAGCCGTTCTGGGGCACAATTTCCCTGAGAGCCAATGGTACAAGGACGCTTATGCTCTCCTCCAATCCGGTGGCGCAGCGCCCAGGGAAGATAAGGGCTCCTGGATAAGTCAAGCCTGGAGGAAAACCGTGTCATCCGTGGCAGGATAGCCGGGAGCAATTAGGCATGGCCCGCTCTCGCCGCGAGGAAAGAATCGCGTAAAGAGAACACCATGCTTGCCACTCTGTCGATCCGTGACATCGTCTTGATCGATAAGCTCGATCTGAGCTTTGGTGCAGGGTTTACCGTCTTCACCGGCGAAACAGGTGCCGGAAAATCCATTATTCTAGACAGCCTAAGCCTTGCCCT
>JBAUNL010000705.1:0-6475 GCA_049579205.1 Rhodomicrobium sp.
ATTCCGAACAACGCTAGCCCCCTTCGTATTACCGCGGCTGCTGGCACGAAGTTAGCCGGGGCTTATTCTGCGGGTACCGTCATTATCGTCCCCGCCAAAAGAGCTTTACAACCCTAAGGCCTTCTTCACTCACGCGGCATGGCTGGATCAGGCTTGCGCCCATTGTCCAATATTCCCCACTGCTGCCTCCCGTAGGAGTCTGGGCCGTGTCTCAGTCCCAGTGTGGCTGATCATCCTCTCAGACCAGCTATGGATCGTTGCCTTGGTAAGCCATTACCCTACCAACTAGCTAATCCAACGCGGGCCCATCCTATGGCGATAAATCTTTCTCCCGGAGGAGATATACGGTATTAGCTTCGGTTTCCCGAAGTTATTCCGTACCACAGGGAAGGTTCCCACGCGTTACTCACCCGTCTGCCACTCACCTTGCGGTGCGTTCGACTTGCATGTGTTAGGCCTGCCGCCAGCGTTCGTTCTGAGCCAGGATCAAACTCTCAGATTGAAAGAAGATCATCTGGCATACCGGTCATCGCTGATAACCGGTGGTCACTGTATGTTTCTTAGGAATTTTGAGAGTCCTAATAGCCGCTCAACTCAGATCCGGTGGAGGACCTGAGATTTAATAGAGCGGCTTGAAACAGGACCGCCGAAGTCTTTTACTTCTTGCGTTTCCGCAAGAAAGCCAGAGCTCCGCCGTCCACGTTTCTCTTTCTCTATGTTCAACTTGTCAAAGAGCCCGGCACCAGAAAATCTTCTAGCGACGGTGGGGGACTTGCCCCACATTTTATTCAGCAACTGAGGACAACTGATCGAATCGATCAATTAGCTAACCTCAAGATTATGGAGATCATTTTTTCGGCCCCAAAATGTCTTTCGGCGCCGCAGAACTCCCTATATAGGCCCCCGGGCCACCTTCGTCAAGGGTTATCTCGACTCGGTCACTCGGTTTACTTTTGCGGGGCTCAATACCCCGCTGCGATGGCTTCATATAAGCCCCATAACGGTGAACGCAACGTTAAAAAATGAACTTAAACAGAGGTTTTTTTAAATTGGGGAAAAATTGCCTTCGCCGCCCATCCAACTTATTAAATCCGAATCGCCTTCTAAGGCTTCTTTATGATTGGGGGCGGGAGTGTCATCATCTGCCCAATCTTCGCCCAAACCTGGGCGCAAGTGTAAAGTGGGACTGGGGCTGATGGAGACGAAGCTTGCTTAACCGTAGGGACTGGGGGGACCCGCGCAAACGCGGGACCGATCTCGTACGCGTTCAGCAGCCGCGCGAACCGCGCGTGGTATCGAAATTCGGCCGCGATGCGGGCCGGCGAAAACAGCCAGCGATCTACCTTAGCGAGCTCGGCCCCCGCCGCGCCATCATGCAGCTCAAGTGGTTCCTCTCGACGATCATTGTCGCCGTTTCTGGGCTGCTCGTGATTGGAATCGTCATTTATGCCTCTATGCACGTTGAAGACGGCGGGAGCATGTTTGGCGCCATGAAGCGGGCGAGCTTGAGGGCACTGCAGCCAAAAAGCATGAATTCTCATGCTCCTGGCAAGGCTGTGTCGGTCGGTATGAAGACCGACAAGCTCGTAATCTCGTCCAAGGGGCTGACCACGCGCAATCTCATATATGAGCAAGTCGTTCAGCGGCGCGGCGCGCGCGATTACATTTCCTCAAAGCCTTACGCCAGATTGATCGCTACCCTCGCCACCGAGCGGCCGGACAACGAGGTCTCCATCCCTGCTTTCAACCCAATGAGCCTTTTCGGTAACGAAACCCCGATTGCGCGGAAAGACCAGACGGGTGTCGAGCTGACCTCCGATCCCCGGGTGACAGTACGCTATATCGAGGTCCCCGGCGGTTTTTTGCCCCGAGAAGACAATCAGGAACTCTCCGACGAAGAGGCGGAGAAGCTGGTAGCTGAAACTGACGCTATTTACGCGGAAAGTGACGCAAGCCTATCTGAGGCCGACATGGGAGATTCGGGGCCCGACTCAAAGGTGGAGGGCGCGGCGTTGAAGAGCGAACCCAATACCACCGTTCTCTATAAAACCGGGGATGATGAGGATAATGAGGATGCCTATGATCGCCATACGATCGTAGCGCGGGGAGGCGAGTCGCTGGAGACCCTTATCAAGGGGACTGGCGTGGATGTCGTACAGTCCGGCCTCGTGGCGGAGGCTTTGGCCAAGATAACGCGAACGAAAAAGTTGAAAGTAGCGGAGGAGCTTAGGCTTGCACTAACGCCGTCGGCGGTCGAAGAAGGTGCACTAGACGTCGCTAAGGTTAGCCTCTTCTACCAAGGAAGGGCAGAAGCCACAATCGCTCGCAGCGAAGGGGCATATCTTGCCAGCGATAAGCCAGTCCCACCGGAGTCCGGGTCGGATGAGAATCAGGGCGAGCGCGCAAGCGTGTATCTAAGCACATATCGCGCCGCCAAATCCCAGGGGCTGCCGAATGACTTCATCACTAAATTTTTGAAGGTCCATGCCTACGATGTTGACTTCAAGCAGCGCGTAAGGCCGGGCGATGGCTTCGAGCTATTTTATGATATTGTTCAAGAGGAGGGAGCTCCAGAAAGGCCGGGAGAACTTCTTTTTGCGGCGGTAACGATCGGCGGTGAAACGCACGGCTATTATAGGTTCCGAACCCCGGACGGGGTCGTCGACTACTATGACGAGAAGGGCTCAAACGCGAAAAAATTTTTGATGAGAACGCCAGTCAGGGGGGCTCGCCTTACCTCGGGCTTCGGATACCGCCGCCATCCGCTCCTCAAGACTTTGCGCTTACACTCCGGCGTTGACTGGGCCGCACCGGTGGGTACCCCGATTATGGCTTCAGGAAACGGTGTTATCGAGGTTGCGGGCCGTGAAGGTGGCTACGGCAATTATGTCCGAATCCGCCATGCGAACGGGTACAAGACGGCCTATGGCCATATGCTTCGCTTCGCCGAAGGCGTCGCCAAAGGCGTGAAAGTCCGGCAAGGGCAGATCATTGGGTATTTGGGAAATTCAGGTATGTCGACGGGACCACACGTTCATTACGAGGTGCTGGTCAATAACCGATTCACCAACCCGCTTTCGATCAAGATTCCGCGCAGCCGCCAACTTCAAGGACGGCTCCTCACTGAATTCCGGAAAGAAAAAGCCAGGATTGACGATATCATGCACCGCGCGCCGGTTAAGACGCGCGTTGCCGCGGTCGAGAAGTAACTCGCAGTCAGCTGCCCGGCGCCCTATGGCCGGCGTCTAAGCCGCCAAGCTGAAGGCGCGCTCATTGATGATTAGCCCATCAGAGCCGGCCGAAACACGCACCGTATCGCCATCCTTGACTTCTCCGGACAAGATCAGTTCCGAAAGAGGGTCTTGCAGCGCTCGCTGGATAACTCGCTTCAACGGGCGTGCTCCATAGGTTGGATCGTAGCCGCGCGCGGCGAGCCAGCTTCGCGCCTTGTCATCGATTTCAAGTCTGATCTTGCGCTCATCGAGCAGCTTCTGCAGGCGCTGAAGCTGGATATCGACGATAGCCCCCATCTCCTCACGCCGCAGCCGGTGAAAGAGGAGAATGTCATCGACCCGGTTCAGGAATTCAGGGCGGAAATGCGCCCGCACCACCGACATCACCTGTTCGCGCACTGCGCCGACATCCTCGCCCGGCGGCTGGTTGGCGAGATATTCCGCACCAAGATTTGAAGTCATGATTATGATGGTATTGCGGAAGTCTACCGTCCTACCTTGGCCGTCTGTGAGGCGCCCATCGTCGAGTACTTGCAACAGCACGTTGAAAACGTCCGGATGAGCCTTCTCGATTTCATCGAATAGAACAACCTGATACGGCCTACGGCGAACCGCCTCGGTTAAGGCACCGCCCTCCTCGTAGCCAACATAGCCGGGAGGAGCGCCGATCAGCCGTGCCACGGAATGTTTCTCCATAAATTCGGACATATCTATCCGAACCATGGCCTGGTCGTCATCGAAGAGGAAGCCAGCCAAAGCGCGCGACAATTCCGTTTTGCCCACGCCGGTTGGCCCCAAAAACATGAATGACCCTATTGGCCGGTTGGGATCCTGCAATCCAGCTCGTGCCCGCCTTACTGCGGTGGACACAGCTCGCACCGCTTCGGCCTGGCCAATAACGCGTTTGCCAAGCTCATCTTCCATCCGAAGAAGCTTGTCCTTTTCACCCTCGAGCATTTTCTCCACAGGAATGCCCGTCCAGCGGGATACCACTCCGGCAATATGGTCGGGGGTCACGGCCTCTTCGACCATGCCCCTATGGGCGTCTGCTGCGCTTTCGATGGCTTTGAGCCTTCTTTCGAGGTCAGGAATGACCCCGTATGAAAGCTCGCCTGCCCGGGCGAGATCGCCTTTGCGCTGCACCTGCTCAAGTTCGATTCTAGCTTGGTCGAGCTCCTCCTTGACCTTCTGCGCAGAGGCAAGCTTTTCTTTCTCTTCCCTCCAGCGCCGCGCAAGCGCGCTCGCACGTTCTTCTAAGTCCGCGATGTCTTTCTGAAGCCGGGCAAGGCGGTCTTTGGAGGCCTCATCGCTTTCCTTCTTTAGCGCTTCGCGCTCAATCTTGAGCTGAATGAGACGCCGATCCAGCTCATCCAGCTCCTCCGGCTTGGAGTCGACCTGCATCCTTAGCCGGCTTGCCGCCTCGTCCATGAGGTCGATCGCCTTATCCGGCAGAAATCGGTCGGTTATGTATCGGTTTGAAAGTGTGGCAGCCGCGACCAGGGCCGAATCAGTGATTCGAACCCCATGATGCAGCTCATATTTTTCCTTAAGGCCACGCAAAATGGAGATCGTATCTTCGACAGTGGGCTCCGATATGAAGACAGGCTGAAAGCGCCGTGCTAAGGCTGCGTCCTTTTCGATGTACTTCCGGTATTCATCAAGCGTCGTCGCTCCGACGCAGTGCAGTTCGCCACGCGAAAGCGCTGGCTTAAGGAGATTGGAGGCATCCATCGCACCTTCGGCTTTTCCGGCCCCGACAAGTGTATGAAGTTCGTCGATGAAGAGGATAATGCCACCTTCCGCAGCGGTAACTTCCTGCAGAACAGCCTTCAACCTTTCCTCGAATTCGCCGCGATACTTCGCCCCGGCTATCAACGAACCCATATCGAGAGCAAGCAGCTTCTTATCGCGCAGGCTTTCCGGTACGTCCCCATTGATAATGCGCAGAGCGAGGCCTTCCGCGATGGCGGTCTTGCCAACGCCTGGCTCGCCAATCAGCACGGGATTGTTTTTCGTGCGGCGGGACAGAACTTGAATTGTCCTGCGAATTTCTTCGTCGCGCCCTATCACAGGGTCGAGCTGACCCTTGGCAGCGGCCTCCGTCAAATCACGGGCGTAGCGCTTAAGGGCATCGTAGGCCTGTTCGGCGGAAGGGCTGTCGGCGGTACGGCCCTTGCGCAGATCATTAATTGCTGCGTTGAGGCCAACAGGTGTGACACCTGAGTCGGCGAGGATTTTCGCAGTCTCAGCGTCTTTCTCCATCGCGAGAGCTAGAAGCAGCCGCTCTACCGTGATGTAACTGTCTCCCGCTTTCTCGGCGATCTTTTCCGCTTGATCGATCACCTTCGCCAATTGCGGCGCGATGTAGAGCTGCCCGGCCCCGTCGCCCGATATTTTTGGCATCCTTGCGAGCGCCTGCTCGACGCGCGAAAGAGCATCTTCGGGCCTCCCGCCAGCGCGGGCGATCAGTCCGGCGGCTAATCCCTCGCTATCCTCGAGTAAAACCTTCAGAAGGTGCTCGGGCATAAGCCGCTGGTGACCTTCGCGAAGCGCGAGGGATTGGGCGGATTGAAAAAAACCTTTGGAACGGTCTGTAAGCTTTTCGAGATTCATTGTCGCCTCGAGATCGGTGCCGGCAGCGAACTATAGAAAAGAAATGGCGCCGGTTATTTGATATATGGCAACACTTTTGAATAAGAAGAGGCTTGTAAGCCCGGCAGCACTATGCAGCCCACAACTCCTTCGCTCGTTCATCATCCTGCGAGGGCGTTGGCAGGGGTTATAGTTGCCGGCGCCGGCTGTTTTCCACGAAACATCCCGATGCGAAACCGCGAGCGCAATCCAAGTCTCGCTGGCGCGGGTGGTTTCGCTCCCAGCTCTGCTGAACGCAACTGGGGGCACAAGCTCTTTGGCGTCTATTCGAAACTTATGTGGGCGCCGTCGAGCTTTATGACCCAGCCTCGTCTGCTGGCGGCTCGCTCGCAGGCCCACCTGTTGGTGCGGCACCGCCGTTGGCAGGTTGTGTTACTTGCCCGCTATTCCGCCCATTGAAGCCTTTGCCTTGCATATCGCCCATCGGCCGACGCCGGCGCCGGCGGCCTCCTTCGGCCTGGTTCCCGAAATTCTCGCCGGAATGCGGCGCCGTGCCATTTGCCACTGGCGTAGCCGGCTGCAACGGCGGCTGGGCCTGAGGAAACGCATTTTGTGGGATGAAGGGCTGCGGCTGATGTGGATTGTAGGGG
>JBAUNL010000706.1:0-11223 GCA_049579205.1 Rhodomicrobium sp.
GGGTTAAACGGATCGAGATACTCACCGAGCCGAAGGGTATGAAATTGCTCGCGATGGTTCTGCAAGGCTTGGCCTAGCGAGGTGCCAACGCTTCCTCCTTCGTTCCGCACTAGACTTAGCAAACCGACCGCCGCGCCGCGCAATGCCAGAGGCGTGTAAAGATAAGCGGCGACATTTGCGGGGGCAAAACATATCGACAATCCGACAACGAGAACGACTCTCGGCCATACAACCTGCCCGGGACCGATTTCCAGGTTTAGCAGTGAGAGCCAATAACTTCCGGCCGCCATGGTCAACACACCCGCGAGTATAACCCAGCGTGCATCTGTCCTCTGGGCAAGCACAAAACCCACGATGGGAAGCGTAATTACTGAAAAAATGCCCGCCGGAGACAGAACAAGCCCCGCTTGTAGCGCATTGTAACCAAACAGCGACTGAAGTAGGGCCGGCAGTAGAGTGCTGGAACCATAAAGAACCGCAAAAGCGCAGAAAATCACGAGGCAGCAGGCACTTAAATTGCGTTCCAGGAGCGGACGGAAGTTAACCACCGGGTTCGGGTGACGCATTTCCCAGGTGATAAGGCTGGTCGCCGCGAGAGCGAAAAGGATCGCCAACGTCTGCACACGCCAGAATGCATCGCCTAGCCAATTCCATTCCTCTCCCTTACTGAGCATAACTTCCCAGGAGACTATGGTAATGACGAGCAAGGACAAGCCGATCGTGTCGAAGCGCGAGGGTTGCCTGCTCTGTTTCTCGCGTTCAGCGGTGAGATAGTCCGGATCGTGGACAAGGAAGTAGCTAGCAGCGAAGGCAAGAAGTCCAACGGGGACATTGATATAAAAGACCCAGCGCCAGGAATAGTTATCCGTAAGCCAGCCCCCAAGGGTTGGCCCGACAACCGGCGCTACAAGGGCCGCCAAGGAAAACAGTGTCATTGCGGCGCCTTGTTTTTCCACTGGGAAGGCGTCGAGCAGAACTGCCTGGCTAGAAGGCTGCAATCCGCCGCCTGCCAAACCTTGAATCGCACGGAATAGAATCAGCTGAGAAAGGCTCGTTGCCATCCCGCATAGCGCGGAGCTGATGGTAAAGACAAGAATCGAGGCCAGGAAATAGTTGCGGCGGCCGAAGCGGGCGGCCAGCCAGCCGCTAATTGGCAAGATAATAGCATTGGCGGCCAGGTAGCTCGTGATAACCCATTCGCCGTCGGTAACCGTCGCCGATAATCCGCCCGCGATATAGCGTAGCGCGACGACAGCGATTGTGGTGTCGAGCACTTCCATAAATGTCGGCACCACCACAGCCACGGCAACGGGCCAAGGGTTCAGTGCGGCCCGGGGTCTTGGAAGCGAAAGTGCGGCCTCGGTCATTTGTTTTGAACCGCCGGCCTGCTGGCCACAAAGCGTTCCGACGATTGTGGCACAGAGACTTGCAGAACCTTCCCAGCATCGGGACCTGCCGGCGGCTTGTTAAGGTAGACGTAAGGAACAACCGAAAGGCCTATGAATAGCGGTTCCTTATCTGGATCGTAGTTTTGCAGCTCGATGCGGACTGGCAGCCGTTGGACGACTTTGACGAAGTTGCCCGTGGCATTCTGAGGCGGCAGCAAGGCTAACGTTGATCCGGTGCCTATGGTAAAGCCGGAAATCCGCCCGGCAAATACGTGCCGGCTGCCATATATGTCGGTATACAGGTCTACCGCCTGTCCGATGCGCAAGTCCCTAAGCTGTGTCTCCTTGAAATTGGCATCGACCCAGATTTCGTTAAGCGACCGGATTGCCATCAGTCCTTGGCCGGCCAGAACATCATTTCCCGGATTGACATTGCGGCGAGTGACGACACCGTCGATTTCTGCAATGACGCGGCAGTACCGAAGGTTTAATGCAGCCTGGTCAAGATCTCGTTCGGCAGACGCAAGCTTCGCCTGTGCTTGTTTAACTGCCGGAGCTTCAGAGGCGAGCTTGGCAAAGGTCTTGTCAATAGTGCCCTCACGCTTTTCGAATTCTTCCACCATTTGTCTTGGCGATGGAATGTATGAATGGATGACGCCAAGCTCCGCCGCGCTTTGGATGAGTTCTGCTTGCGCTTGGCGAACCGCTGAATAGGTCTGGTCCAAATCGGACGGCACTTGGCCTAAATCTCCATTCTCTGGCGTGGCTGGCAGTCCCAAAGAAACGCGGATTTGGTAAATATCAGCCAGGGATTGGGTCACATCTGCGCGCGCAACCGATAACGCCGCCTCGCGCTGATCGAATTGTTCGCGGCTCGCCGCTAACCCTGTCGCAACCAGCTTTTTTACCCTCTCAAACTCCACCTCCGCGAGTTTTAGCGTGGCCTTGCTTTTGTCGAGTGCGGCAAGCTTGGCGCGAAGAAGTTTGATCCTGTTTTCGACATCCTCTATCGCGAGCTGGAGCTTCCAGCGTTGGCCTCTTGTCCTCGCTTCGACGCCGCGCACTGCCGCTTCTGTTGACGCCAGGTCCGCGCTTGCGGTATCGACTGCCGCCTTTTTGATAGCAACGATGACTTGATAGGGCTCCCTGTCGAGTTCCAGGAGCAGATCGCCTTTGCGCACGCGGTTATTGTCGTCGACGAGAACTCTGGACACCTGCCCCGGAACGCGAGGGGCAACGAAGGTCACGTGGCCATTCACATAGGCATCGTCTGTCGAGACGGTATTGAGAGCTTCCTGGACCCAGGGAACCCCAATCACCAAGGCTATTACTAAAAGCAGGGCGGCCAGCGCCCCCATCAGCAAACGCCTGCGCAAACGCTGCCCTGGCGCTCGGTTGCCGTTTGCCTGGCTTGAGCCGGTGGGAGTGTTTGATTGCGCAGCGCCACCGCGCTCAGCTAAGATGGCTCCAGCTTCATCACGAGAGTCGCAGCCCGCCGAACCCGGCGTTGTTCCCCTCGCATCTTGTGTTTCGTCACCAGCCATAGCTTCATCCGGCAAAACATACCGCGGCCCCCGCCTAGATGGGCTTCCGCAATGACAGTCGCTTTGCCGCAGCAATAGTCTGCATCATCCAAGAAGGCTGAGACACGTCTGCCAGTGACCAGGGTTCCCTATCCCTTAATTTCAAATTCGCAATTCTCAGGCGAACTACGCGCTCCCTTTTTGTTTTCCCCCCGACCACCGCGATTTGCCCTGGCCACAGAAAGGCGAGGCAGGCAAGAACGATGCAGCGTACATTTGAATCCGCGAACGAACAGCTTCGGGAAATCAAGAATGTTGCGGACACTCGCAGCGCGGAAACTGCAGATTGATTGCGCATCGCCGCCGGCCACGGTAGTCCCTTGCCGTCCGGCTTCAGGGCGAGCAGGATCGCGGCCTGGATCGCGTTTGTGACCTAGTATTCGTCGACGAGCAGGCAACCGCCTGGAATTGATCGCCTTCGAATAGATGGCGGTTACGTGTCCATCGTCATGCCTTTGGGTCCACACCCCTTGAGATCCTTATCCGGGTTTACTCGCCAAGCGGGAAAATGGACGGAGACAATTGTGCCCTGGCTTTTGTGGCTTTCGATGGTGAGCGATCCACCATGCAGCTCCATTAACTGGGCGGCGAGCGGTAGACCTAGCCCTGTGCCGTCCCGCCGCGGCAAATCTGCGTTCTGCACTTGCCGGAAAGGCTCAAGAGCCTGGCGAATCTCATCCTCCGTCATACCAATGCCGCTGTCCTTTACGGAAAGCCTGAGAGCTCCGTCAGCCTCAAGCGTGCGGCCGAGCCGGACCGAGCCGCCTCTCGTCGTAAATTTGATCGCGTTGGAAAGAAGATTGAGGAGGACTTGCTTAAGGGCTGTCTCGTCCGCGCAAAGCGCTATGGGGACTCCTTCTAGACATGCCGTGAGCTTTACGCCCCGATTCTCAGCTTGTCCTTGAACGAGATGCAGGCACTCATGCTCAATCTGGTTCAGATCCAGGACCCGTTGATGCAACTCGAATTTTCCCGCCTCGATCTTTGACCAATCTAGAAGATTTCTGATTAACTCAAGCAGATGGGTGCCCGCCCCGTGAATGTCTGAGGCATACCCCGCGTAACGGTCGATGTCATTCCCAAAGACTTTGTCGCGTATGACTTCCGCGAAGCCGATGATGGCTGTCAGAGGCGTGCACAACTCGTGACCGATATTGGCAAGGAACAGGGACTTGCTCTGATTGGCTTGCTCCGCCTGCTGTTTGGCGGCCACGCACTCGGCATTTATTTCCTTTAATTTGCGCCCCTGCGCTTCAAGTGCGAGCGCCTGTTTGAGGCGGCGGGAACTCTCCTGGACCAGCATGGCAGTCAACGCGAGCAGTCAAACCCACCGCGAAAATGCCAAGGGCTGACAAAAGGATTGCCTGCTGGTTTGCATCCGCTAAGGCCTCTGCCTTTCCCAATCCCACGAAGGCGATGAGCGGGAAGTCCTTGAGCTTTCGCCAGGAGTAAATGCGTTCGATGCCATCGATTGCACTCGTTGCGAGGTAGCTACCCACAGGAGCCTCCTGAAATCGGTCGATTGTCTGTGGGTCTGCGGCAATGGTTCCGATCAGCGATAGATCGAAGCCGCGAGGCAAAGTGTAGCCGGCATAGATCGTACCGTCAGTACCGGTGACCAAAATCGAGCCGGTATTGCCAATATCCACCCGGTGGTACATCAATGTTCCCTGCGCTGGATCCATCGAAAACAGCACCACACCAGCAAACGCACCGTCGTTCTTCTCAAGGCGTTGCGTCGCCGGGCTAACTATCCGATCAGCGATTACTCCGTTCACCGGCTTCCCAACGCGGAAACCGCTGCTGGTGCTATCCCGGTTGGCGATAAAGAACTCAAATCGCGAAAAATCGGCAGCACTGGAGGCCACATCCCCCGCCGTTGCTCGCAGGCGCCCCTCTGGCCCAATTACAGAGATGTTAATGAGGTGCGGGAGATATCTCCCGATCTCCTGCTTCAGTTCGGCCAAAGGAGCGCCGTCACCCTCAGCTTCCACACGGCGCCTGACAAACTCCGAAGCGACTGCGGCTGTATCGAGAGCTCCTTCCGCATCTTGGGCAAGTGCAGCCGACAAGTAGGAAGCCCGAAGATGGGCCTGCGCCAGGAAGTCCCGCCTTATCTTAATGATAGAAGTAATTAGAAGTGCCACAATGGAAAGGACAATCAACGCGGTGGCCGCCGCGATCCGCCATGCGAGCCGCGATTTACCCTGGCTGACATCCCTTCCCGGCCTCTGCATCACGGAATATTGCAATCCTAGCGCAGCTTTTTAGACCGCCTAAAATATGGGCGCAGCCTTTCACGAATTGCGTCCTAAGAGCGAAAACCTTTCCTAAAATCGTTTCCATTCTGCGAATTAGTGCAGGATTGGACCCCTCTCGGTGGCTTTGAAGCGCTAGAGCACGGCCCTTTGGCGAGGGAACAAGGTTCCCAATCTCACACAACTTTCAGTAGAAATGCTTTTGCTGTGCACGCCGGATGTGTTATCAAACAGCCCCCGCCTGCAAGCAAGCTTTGTAAGTGTATTGAGTAAAGCCATGGCGTTTGCACAATCTACTGCAGCAGTTGATAGTAGACGCTCGTCCTTTCACGGTACTCAGCCAGAAATCAGCGACGAGTGCTTCGAAAACATGCTAAGAAAGATTGGCTTCGTCGCAGCCTGCATTGATTTGCACCAATGGCGGCAGGTCATTGATCAGGTTTTGCGAGAAAGAGAAGCAGCCTACTACAGGGGTAAGCGTGCGTTGCAGCGGTAGCGCGCTGTCGCCCTTGGAAAATCAACCGCGATAAGCGCTAAAGTACCGGTAATGCTTGGTCCGCAAAAGCATGCCTTCGGGCTTGACCCCGAGTTCGTGCAGAGCGCCTGCGCGCAGGTTGCCCTTTGTAGCCGTAATTGGGAACCCTGGTAGGTACAGCCGGATTGTCAGCGGGGCGTGATCGCCTTGCGAGCGGCAACTTAGCAAGCAGGGCTTCCGTGGCGCCCTGAGGCCAAGAACGCCAGCTCAGATTTGGGGTGATGGGAACTAACTAACGTAACGCAGTTCGCGCGGAACTCAGAAGACAAGGATCGAAATCAAGGAGTGGTGCATGACAACACCACACTCGAAGCAAGCTCTGATGAACGTGGCACGCCTTGCCGCTCTAAAAGCCTGACTCGGAACTGCCCTGTCAGCACTAAGCCCGTCTCCGTTGCGCGCCGATGACCTGCGGTATCGCCAGAAGGAAGGAAGCGTTTCCATGTCTCATCATCTCGATACCCCTCTCGCAGCGCAGAACGGGCAGCTTTATATCGACGACCTCTACGTCTTCCCGGGCGACGGCAGCACTGTATTTATCATGGACGTCAACTCGAACATTACCGGCGTCTATGCAAAACCGGGCTTCCACCCGGAGGCACGCTATGAGTTCAAGGTGCATTTCGACGGAGCCGATTTCGAGGCCTTGACCTACCGCGTGTCCTTCGGCGAAGCGGACTCAGACGGACGGCAGGCCATGAGACTGCATGCCCTTACCGGCAATGAAGCGCGCGAAGACTCGGCAGCCGGCGAACTCGTGCTGGAAGGCCGGACGCGGGAAGCCGCCAGCGCGGGGGGCATCCGGTTATGGGCAGGACGGATTGCCGACCCGTTTTACGTTGACCTGTCCCTACTGGCGAAGGTCAACGGCGCAGTAAAAAGCGGGACTGCGGTGGATCTCTCTGCATGGCTCCCGGAAAACGCGAGGAACAGCTTCGCCGGCACCACCGTCGAGTCGATCGTGCTGGAGGTCTCCCACCAGCACCACCAGCTGAGGCCCGGTGGCCGCATCGGCGTGTGGTGTGCCACGAAACTCGCCACTGACGCCGGCGGCTGGCGGCCGATCAACCGTGGCGGGCACCCGATGATGTGGCCGATCTTTTGGCCGGACGACATCTACTTCAACAACCCCGCTAACACGCGGCATCCTTCCGAAGATTTCAGCGCCGCCGGCTCTTGGCTCGCCGGCAAAATCTCCGCCGTGGTAAAGGCCAGCGGGACCTCGGGAGACCCTCAGGGCTACGGTCAAACGGTGGCCCGCGAATTGTTCCCCGACGTCCTGCCCTATGTAGTAGGGACGCCCGCGATATACGGCTTCGCTACGCGAAACGGCCGGCCGATAGCCGATAACGCACCAGAAGCAATGCTGTCGCTCGCCTCTGGCATGGCTGTGCCTTCCGGGCTGAAGCCGTCCGTCGCAGAGAATCAACGGGCTGACAAGTTCCCATACGTCGTACCAGCATGACGATCTGCGCGCCATTATCACAGAAACTGCACCCTTTTAGCCTCCCGCCTGAGGAAAGGACCCGACCATGAGCACGATCACCACCAAGGATGGCACACAGATCTTCTACAAGGACTGGGGCAAAGGTCAGCCCATCGTGTTCAGCCATGGCTGGCCGCTTTCGGCGGACGACTGGGATCCGCAGATGCTTTTCTTCCTCAACCATGGCTATCGGGTTATAGCGCATGACCGGCGCGGGCACGGCCGATCCGCACAGGTCGCGGACGGCCACGACATGGATCACTATGCCGATGACCTCGCGGCGTTAACTGCGCATCTGGATCTGAAAGACGCCATCCACGTTGGCCATTCCACCGGCGGCGGCGAAGTGGTCCACTACCTCGCAAGGCATGGCGAAAGCCGGGTGGCGAAGGCGGCAATCATCAGCGCCGTGCCGCCGCTGATGCTGAAAACCGCGGCCAATCCGTTAGGGCTGCCCAAGGAAGTCTTTGACGATTTGCAGGCGCAGCTCGCCGCCAATCGGTCCGTATTCTATTATGACCTCGCCGCAGGTCCTTTCTACGGCTTCAACAGGCCGGGCGTGAAGACGTCGCAGCCAGTGGTTTTGAACTGGTGGCGGCAAGGTATGATGGGCGGCGCAAAGCCGCATTATGACGGCATTGTTGCGTTCTCTCAGACCGACTTCACCGAGGACCTGAAGAAGATCACCGTGCCCGTGCTGGTCATGCATAGCGAAGATGATCAGATCGTGCCATATGCCGCCTCCGGCCCGCTGTCTGCGAAGCTGCTAAAGCACTCCACTTTCAAGTCCTACAAGGATTTTCCACACGGCATGATCACAACTCAAGCCGGCGTCGTCAACGCAGACCTGCTGGAATTTATTAGAGGGTAGAATGTGAAGCAGGCGGCTTCGGTCTCCGCATCAAGGATATTTGGTCTTTTCGACGCCTCCTTGTGGTGGCGCGGACGGCTCCCTCCTGCGCCTCCAAGCGCTTTGCAGCCTGAATCGGTTTCCTAAGCAAAACTCAAGTGGCAGCCTGAAACAGGTTCGGCAACATCACAAAGGCGGATGATCGGTATCTGCGATCCCTCTTCTGTGCGGAGACGTGGCGTGATTGTAAATCCGGGGCGGTACGGAGATTCCGATCGCCACTCCGTAAAGTTTTTGGACCGGGCGCTCGGCGGGCCTTTGCTGCGTGTGTTAGAGCATAGGACGAGAATCATGTGAGATTTTGCCTCCGCCAAGCCGGCATCCGAGCTTCTCCGGCTGACCGCGGTTGCGGGCGCCAACGGCTTCCGCTATCTTCTTGGCAGGCACCCGTAGCTCAGCTGGATAGAGTACAAGATTCCGAATCTTGGGGTCACAGGTTCAAGTCCTGTCGGGTGCGCCAATTAAATCAAAGACTTAATGCTTTCAAGTTGACAAAAATACACCTTCAGGTATCACCTCAGGTACCAAAAAAGCCTCCCCACAACGTCAATGCGCGTTATTCGTTTCCGTGAGCCTTCATGCCTTAAAGGCATCAGCGTGAGCTGCCAGTATGTCGACAAGCTGGTTCGCAAGGGCCGCTTTCCGCCGAAAATCAAGTACCGTGATGGCACCATAGGTTGGAGCGAGGTTACATTGACGCCTAGCTCAGGGCGATGGCCGATAAAAAGCCAACCCCTTCCCGGAGCTGCGACGTTGGGTACACTCCCCCCTGTGATTCTCTTAAGCAATTGATTCGCTTTAGGGGACTTATGACCATCAAAATCACTCGATCAGAGTTCTCGACAGAGGAGTTGCGCCGGGAAGCCCGGCGCGCCCGCAATGCCAGCCAATCGCGGCAAAGCCCAGATCGCTAAAATTGCTTATAGCAATCTTGCTCATTCCAGCCTCTCAGGCGCGCGCCTGGCATCGGCGCAGCGGCTCAATTTTGATGTTGATGTATTGATGCCTTCCTAACGGCGAAGGCTACCGTCTAGCTCCTGTAGCCGCTACTGTGTTGGCTATGGGAGATCGTCTAGTCGCAAAACATGTGTTCCGATTGCTGCTAGGCATTGAACAAGGAAGACGGCGCTAAAGCCGCCCCGGCTGATCTTGTTCTTTATATTCGCTTCAGTCTTAGCAATCTCATAGGCGGCAAGCCTGTCGGCGAGCTGCTTATAGGTGACGTTCTTTCGTGTCAATCGGCTCCGAACTCTTGAATCGGCATCGAAGAGTTGACCACCCTTTCAGTTGCGGCGGTGGAGTGCCAAGGCTGGAGGCGCGTAGCGACGGAAGGTTTGGCGCTGCGCCGTGCGGATGTGGGTCCGGATTGGACGCCGATCTACAGCCATGCCCGGTATTCTCGGTGGTATGCACGCCTGATCGAGCACCATCGGCGCATGTTCGTCATCGGCGATGGTTTCTGCAAAGCGGTCGAGCAAAGCTTGCATCGCCGCCGTATCGGCATAGGGCATTACCAGTGCGAAGGCGTTGTCCGAGCCCGGTTCAACGGCAGCGAAGATGTAGGCGAAGGTGAAGCGCTTGTCGCAAAGCCCCGGCGGACGCTCGCCGCGCTTCCACCAGATGTGGAAAACGCGGCCTTTCTGACCGGAATATATTCGCGGCAACGCCGCGGAAAAGTCCTGTGACTATTGCGGCCGAAAATCGAGAAGACCAATCGCGGTCTCTTTCGAGAATCTCATGAAAGTCACTGTTGCGGGTTTGAATTTCGGATTGGGGCAACCCCGATCATGAAGGCATTTTGTACGACAGCGCCGAAGGCCAGACCAGGCCCCGAACGCGGACAAGCCGTTCGGGAGGTCGTCAATGCGGCAACACCAGAGATCATTATGGTCGCCGATGAAGCTCTCAAAACGCTTGGGTTTTTGCTTTTCTGCGTCTTAGCTTTGGCTACGGCGAGAAGGCTGACGGCGATTTCAGTCGAGCGTGCCAAAACCGAAGCGGCCCGCATGTTCGAACCTGATCCACTTTGTCATTTGCGCATCCTCCGTTTGTTTTCATTTTTGCGCCTCAAACGGGAACGGGCGACCCGGCTGCGCCTGCGCGGCCGTCGGACGGCCTGCTTGAGGTGAATGATATCAATTGTAATGTTGGCGGTGAAACGTTGATAGATGAAAAAAAAGTCCCTCCAGCCCCGCGATTTCACTCGGCGAGCTGCAAACCCTAGGTTGGGCTAGGCGCGTGGAGCATTGAAGATTTGCTTAATTTCCCCCGGTTCAAATTCCTCAACGCTAAGAAGCAGGTATGCCTGCCGGTCCTTTGATGTCAGCGTTCTGACCTGCCGTAAAACCTCAGTGCGTCGCTACGAAAGGACTGGCAAATAGCGAAAGGGGTGTGCTCCTAGATGGTAGCCAGTCTGCCATCAAACTTTCCTCGCCTTTTAACCGCTGGGGCCGCGCTCTGTGATCGTATTTCTACAGTCCGCGGCACCTAGAAAAAGTTCTTTCGATCCAAGAAACTGCCCCATCACTTCGGCCGCCAAAAACATCTTGGCAAGCATCGTCATACATTGAACACGAGGCATGCAGCAGAAAGTGCAGACTTGTTGGGCACGACGCTACCGGCAGCACTGCCGGTTCCTATCTTCTGGCTCTGAAGGATGCCGTAGAGGCGCGAGCGATATTCCATGGCCGCCTCCTATGCCGCAGCGATGAACGGATCAACGGTCACTTGGATCGAGTGGTTTGTGGCACGGTCAAGGAGACGCTGTGAGAGAAGGTGGCGCATTCGAAGCCGGAGACGCGCCGGGAAACACAAAGCCGCTGAAATCGACAAAGGGTTGTTGTCAGGCTGCGGCCAGTTCTTCCTTAGGTTCGCGCAGCACATATCCCCGACCCCATACCGTCTCGATATGGTGTTGGCCGGTATTGGCCGCCGCGAGCTTCTTGCGTAGCTTGCAAATGAAGACGTCTATGATCTTGAGTTCCGGTTCGTCGGCCCCACCATATAGATGATTTAAGAACACTTCCTTTGTCAGAGTTGTCCCTTTCCGCAAAGAGAGCAGCT
>JBAUNL010000707.1:0-9899 GCA_049579205.1 Rhodomicrobium sp.
GCTCATGCCGCCTTACGGTCAGGGCCTGGCGGCATGAGCGCCACCAGAAACCCGCCGAGTCTAACATTCAACTCGGATCACTTTGATGGGGCAGGCCAGAGGCAATCCGCATTTTCGATTTTGTAATTCCCGGGTAGCGAATCCGGCATCGCTGGATTTTTCTACTTACTTACTTTGCCAGCTACCTTGCGAAGTCTCCTAACGGGGGCCAGCCTTGCCCGCGGCCCTCTTGAAATCCCTAGCGAAAACCGTGAGGCGGAGCCATATCATGTGACATCGGGGCATGCGCCGCCTTCCGGATCACTTCGAAGGAGGCGCGAACCAAGATTTCCACTCCTGAGCGCCAGCACTTAATCATTGCCCGGCAACGCGCCTTAGTGACATAAGAGCATCTGCGAGCGGATGCTTAATGCGGGTCCAACATGGCAAAGCTTAACATCAATGGACGGGATATTGAGGTCGAGGACGGCATCACGCTTCTTCAGGCCTGCGAGGTGGCGGGAGCCGAGATTCCCCGCTTCTGCTACCATGAGCGCCTCTCTATAGCTGGCAATTGCCGCATGTGCCTTGTCGAGGTCGTTGGTTTGCCCAAGCCGATGGCGTCTTGTGCCACAGGCGTGAACGATCTGCGCCCAAACAGGGATGGCACTCCCCCTACGATCCGGACCGATTCTGCGCTCGTGAAAAAGGCGCGGGAAGGTGTGATGGAGTTTTTGCTCCTCAATCATCCGCTGGACTGCCCGATTTGCGATCAGGGCGGCGAGTGCGATCTCCAGGACCAGGCGATGTATTACGGCTTCGATGGAAGCCGCTACCGTGAGAGCAAGCGTGCGGTGGACGAAAAATATCTCGGTCCGCTCATCAAGACATTCATGACGCGATGCATTCAATGCACGCGCTGCGTCCGCTTCATGACTGAAGTCGCGGGGGTCGAGGAACTCGGCGCGATAGGCCGCGGCGAGGATATGGAGATTACGACCTATCTCGAACGGGGCATGCAGTCCGAGCTTTCCGGTAATGTCGTCGATCTTTGCCCTGTTGGCGCGCTTACATCCAAGCCTTATTCCTTCATTGCCCGTCCCTGGGAGCTTCGCAAGACCGAGTCGATCGACGTAATGGATGGGGTTGGCTCGAACATTCGCGTGGACAGCAGAGGCCGGGAGGTTATGCGTATCCTCCCGCGCAACCACGATGGCGTGAACGAGGAGTGGATATCGGACAAGACGCGCGCCGTTGTCGATGGTTTCAAGCGCAAAAGGCTCGATCGCCCCTACATGCGCCGCGGAGGCAGGCTTGAGGAAGTTTCGTGGCACGACGCTTTCAATGAAATCGCAGCGCGTGCCCGCAAGGTGGGCGGTAAAAAGATCGGCGCCATCGCAGGCGATCTTTGCGCCGTCGAGGAAATGTTCGCCCTGAAGACCCTGCTCGACAATCTGGACTCTCCAAATCTCGATTGCCGCCAGCTTGGCGCCAAGCTGCATCCAAAACACGGCCGTCCCAGCTACCTTTTCAATTCAACAATTGCCGGCGTGGACGCTGCCGATGCCATCCTCTTGATCGGGACCAATCCTCGCCTTGAGGCAGCGGTCCTGAATGCGCGCATCCGCAAAGCATGGCTGCAGAATCGTGCTAAGATCGCGCTCATCGGCCCAAAAGCGGATTTGACCTATCCTTACACCTGGCTGGGCAACTCGCTTAAGGCTTTGGATGACGTTCTCGAAGGGCGTGATGGGGTGCTCGAAGGGTTGCGTAAGGCTTCCCACCCACTTGTCGTCGTAGGCCAAGCCGCCCTTAATCATGCGGCGGGGGAAACGGTGCTGTTCAAAGCTGCCCTTCTTGCCGCGCAGGCCGAGGATGGCAAGGACCCAGCGAAATGGAACCCCTTCAACGTCCTCCACGCAAGCGCCGCCCAGGTTGGGGGGCTTGATATCGACTTCGTGCCTGGCAAAGGCGGCTTGGATGTGAACGGAATGCTTGACGGCGCCGCGAGCGGCGACATCGGCATTCTCTACCTGCTCGGTGCCGATGAATTCGATGTGAGCCGAACTGGAGACGCTCTTGTCATCTACCAGGGCTCGCACGGTGACCGTGGCGCCCGCATTGCCGATATCATCCTTCCGGGTGCGGCTTACACAGAAAAGAACGGCACCTATGTGAATACCGAAGGCCGTGTTCAACTCGCGGAGCGTGCGGTATTTCCGCCAGGCGATGCGCGCGAAGATTGGACAATTATCCGGGCCCTGTCCGAGCATCTCGGCGCGAAATTGCCTTTCGACAGCCTCAGGGATTTGCGCGCGGCAATGTATAAGGCCTATCCGCATCTTGCGGCAGTTGACACCGTGAAGAGCGAAACATTCAGGAAGCCTCACCTTCCGAGTGAGAAGCTTCCTGCACTGCCGGACGAGCCGCCGCCCGTACTTGTGGACGATTATTACGAAACGAACCCAATTTCGCGGGCATCGTCTGTGATGGCCGAGCTGTCGGCTCTAAGCCAGGAAACTCAATTTGGAGCGACAGGCACTCATGGTTGATTGGAGTGCATTTTGGACAGGTTACGGTTTCCCTACGCTCATCATCGTTGGGAAAAGTGTTCTCCTGCTTGTGGCGTTGCTTCTCAGCATCGCCTTTCTGCTGCTTGCCGATAGAAAGATTTGGGCAGCGGTGCAGCTACGCCGGGGCCCGAATGTGGTGGGCGCTTTCGGGCTTCTGCAGTCCTTCGCCGATTTTCTCAAATTCGTGCTCAAGGAACCCATTATCCCTTCAGGCTCGGACAAAGCGGTATTTCTGCTCGCTCCGCTTCTTTCGACCGTGCTCGCGCTATCCGCTTGGGCAGTGATCCCCGTGGCGAAAGGATGGGTCGTCTCCAATTTGAACGTCGGCATCCTTTATCTTTTCGCCATTTCGTCGCTCGGCGTTTATGGCGTCATCATGGGCGGATGGGCATCCAATTCGAAATATCCATTCCTGGGCTCGCTGCGGTCGGCAGCCCAGATGGTCTCCTATGAAGTCTCTATCGGCTTCGTTTTCGTCACGGTACTTTTGTGCGCGGGCTCGCTCAATTTGAGCGATATCGTGAACGCTCAGCGCGGGCATTACGGCATGTTCAGCTGGTATTGGCTGCCGCTGTTTCCAATGTTCATCATCTTCTTCATTTCTGCGCTGGCAGAGACAAACAGGCCGCCCTTTGACTTGCCGGAAGCGGAATCGGAGCTGGTCGCCGGGTTCATGGTCGAATATTCGTCGACGCCTTACCTGCTCTTCATGCTCGGTGAGTATGTCGCGATCGTTGTAATGTGCGCGCTTACGACCATTCTCTTCCTTGGCGGCTGGCTTCCTCCCTGGAACGTCGTACCCTTCATCTGGGTGCCTGGGGTTATTTGGTTCATTCTGAAAGTCTGCATCGTCTTCTTCATGTTTGCCATGGTAAAGGCGATTGTTCCCCGTTATCGATACGATCAGCTGATGCGACTTGGCTGGAAGGTTCTTCTTCCCACTTCGCTCTTTATGGTCGTGGCGGTGGCTGCCGTTCTGCAATTCGGAGGCTTGCGCTAGCGCCGGCCTTTTCGTCGAAGGAGCTTCACTATGGGCTTCGCGCGCTCACTCAGATACGCGGTCCTGGCGGAATTCGCCTCCGCCCTTTGGCTTGCCATGAAGTATTTCTTCAAGCCGAAAGCGACCATCAACTATCCATACGAGAAAAATCCCATCAGCCCGAGGTTCCGTGGCGAACATGCTCTCCGCCGCTACCCCAACGGCATGGAGCGGTGCATCGCGTGCAAGCTCTGCGAGGCGATATGCCCGGCGCAGGCAATTACCATCGAAGCGGGTCCGCGCCGGAATGACGGCACAAGGCGCACGACGCGCTACGACATCGACATGGTGAAGTGCATCTATTGCGGCTATTGCCAGGAAGCCTGTCCGGTCGATGCCATCGTCGAGGGCCCGAACTTTGAATTCGCGACGGAGACACGCGAAGAGCTGCTTTACGACAAGGAGAAGCTTCTGGCGAATGGCGACCGCTGGGAGCGTATCCTCGCGAAGAACCTCGAGCTGGACGCTCCCTATCGTTAAGCGCCGGACTTGGTTGGGGAAACCTATTGACGCGGATGGAATGGATTACCACAAAAGCCTTGAATTGATCAGTCCCTAGGTCTAACCGTTTGCCTCAAAGCCGCCGCAGTCCCGGTTGCTTCAGCGAGCGGGCCGTTCTTCTCCCGCCAATGGCAGCAGGATGAGAGGTCAATTCGTTCGTCCTTCAGCTAGAGCACCGCGCCGAAAAGTGTGAGCGGTTTTCGGATGAGGTGACGCGATTAACAAAGACTTAGAACGGGGCACTGATTCCAAATCAGGGTCCGCCCGCTCTAAAGCCGCAACATTCGGGATCGGCTGCGTATGACAATCGCAGGATTTTTCTTCTACCTATTTTCTATCGTGGTGGTGGGATCAGGCTTGATGGTCATCACTGCGCGCAATCCCGTGCACTCCGTCCTCTTTCTCATCCTGGCCTTCTTCAACGCGGCTGGCCTATTCGTGCTGCTCGGCGCCGAATTCCTGGCGATGATCCTGGTGATCGTGTATGTGGGCGCCGTCGCGGTTCTTTTTCTTTTCGTCGTGATGACCCTCGACATCGATTTTTCTGAACTCCGCGCCGGCGCGGGCCGCTATCTGCCGATTGCATTTGCGGTGGGCATTGTCTTTCTCGCTGAGCTTATTCTTGTTGCAGGCAGCTTTACCGTTAGCCCGGGCGCCATTCAGCCTGTCTCACCCGACCAGGTGACGAACACGGCTGCCATAGGGCGCGTGCTCTACACCAAGTATGTCTACTTCTTCGAGCTTTCAGGCGCGGTGCTTTTCGTCGCCATGATCGGCACCATTGTGCTCACCCTTCGTCATCGCCGCGGCGTCAAGCGGCAGGATGTGGCAAAGCAAGTCTCCAGAAGGCGCGAAGACTCTATGGAAGTGGTGCATGTTGAACCGGGGAAGGGGATTTCCTGATCGTCATGGCAACTCCCATTTCTCCCATCGAGATCGCAACTGGCATTGGGCTGCAGCACTATCTGACCGTCGCAGCGATCCTGTTCACGCTCGGTGTCTTTGGAATATTTCTTAACCGGAAGAACGTTATTATCATTTTGATGTCAATTGAGCTGATGATGCTGGCCGTAAACATCAACCTCGTAGCCTTCTCCGCCTATTTGAATGACATCACCGGCCAGATTTACGCGCTAATCGTGCTGAACGTCGCGGCCGCCGAGGCCGCCATCGGATTGGCGATCGTCGTGATCTATTTCCGCAATCGCGGCTCCATCGCCGTCGACGACATCAATTCAATGAGAGGCTGAGGCGCGATGTATCCGGCCATCGTATTGCTGCCCTTGGGCGGAGCGATCATTGCGGGGTTCTTCGGACGGCTCCTTGGCAACCGCGCTTCGGGTGTTTTGACGAGCCTGTTTCTCGTCGCTGGAGCAGTGCTCTCCTGGCTCGCCTTCTATCAAGTCGGAATACTTGGAGAAGAAACCCGCATCACTTTACTGCCCTGGATCGGCGTCGGCGATTTGCAGACTTCCTGGGCGTTGCGCATCGATACGCTGACCGCCGTCATGCTGGTCGTCGTGAATACCGTCTCTGCGCTCGTGCACGTATATTCAATCGGCTACATGGCCGATGATGACCGTCAGCCGCTCTTCTTTGCCGAGCTCTCGCTGTTCACCTTTGCCATGCTGGCGCTGGTAACGGCCGACAACTTCCTTCAGCTCTTCTTTGGCTGGGAAGGTGTCGGTCTCGCATCCTACCTTCTGATCGGTTTCTGGTACCATCGCCCGGCCGCCAATGCGGCGGCGATCAAAGCGTTCGTGGTAAACCGCGTCGGGGATTTTGGCTTCGCGCTTGGCATATTCGCCGTCTTTTACATCTTCCGCGATGTGAGCTTCGACGCCGTTTTTGCTGCCGCCCGCGAAAAGCAGCCGCTCACCATTCCTTTCTTTGGCTACCAGGTTGACGCTCTCACGCTGATCTGCGTGCTACTTTTCATGGGAGCCATGGGCAAGTCGGCGCAGTTCCTGCTGCATACGTGGTTGCCGGACGCGATGGAAGGGCCGACGCCGGTCTCGGCGCTGATCCACGCCGCAACCATGGTGACGGCCGGCGTCTTCATGGTCGCGCGCCTCTCGCCACTGTTCGAGCTTTCCCCCTTTGCGCTCTTCGTCGTGACGGTGGTAGGTGCCACTACCGCCTTTTTCGCTGCCACGGTCGGCGTTGCGCAGAACGACATCAAGCGTGTCATCGCCTATTCGACCTGCTCGCAGCTCGGTTACATGTTTACGGCCCTGGGTCTTGGAGCCTACAGCGCTGGTATCTTCCATCTTTTCACGCATGCGTTCTTCAAGGCATTGCTCTTCCTGGGATCGGGATCCGTGATCCATGCCCTGCACGGAGAACAGGATATGCGGCGAATGGGCGGCTTGCGAAGGGCGATCCCGTTTACCTTCATCATGATGGTTGTGGGAACGCTGTCGCTAACCGGCTTTCCTTACACTGCCGGCTATTTCTCCAAGGACGCGATCATTGAGGTCGCCCACGCCTCGCACGCGCCGGCGGCAACATGGGCTTTCTGGTCTTTGATCGTTTCGGCTTTCCTCACCTCGTTCTACTCATGGCGGCTGATTTTCATGACCTTCTTCGGGAAGCCGCGCGACGAACATGCCTTCGAACATGCTCATGAGTCCCCGCCCGTGATGACTGGGCCGCTACTTCTGCTTGCCATCGGTGCCCTGGTCGCGGGCTACTTCTTTGCGCCTTATTTCGTCGAAGACCTATACGCCAAGTTCTGGCGCGGCTCGCTTTTCACGCTGCCGGGCAATTCGGTCTTAACTGACAGCCATGCCGTAGAGCCGTTCCTCATCAAGTCGATACCGACCTTTATGATGATCGGCGGCTTCGTTCTCGCCTACATATCCTATAGTGCGCTGCCGCGCATTCCGGCCTTGACGGTCCGCTATCTCTGGCCCATCCACGCCTTCCTTTATCACAAGTGGTATTTCGACGAGCTTTATGACTTCCTCTTCGTGCGGCCAACGCGCTGGCTCGCGCGCGTGCTCTGGATCTATGGCGACGGCGTGATCATCGACGGGCTTGGACCGGATGGCGTCGCGGCCTGGGCGTCGGCGATGGCAAAGCGCGCCGTCAGGCTACAAACCGGATATGTCTATCACTACGCCTTCGTCATGCTCATCGGCGTAGCGATTATCGTGACCTATTTCGCCTTTATGTTCCGCGGGGCGCTGTTCAAGATATGAAGGATTGGCCAATTCTCTCGACAATCATCTTTCTGCCGCTCCTTGGCGCGCTTTTGCTTGCCATTCTGAGGGGGAACGATGATGCCGCGCGAAAAAACGCACGCTGGATCGCACTCTGGACAACGCTGATAACGCTGGGGGTCTCGCTCGTTCTCGCGGCTCAATTCGACCCCGCGAACAGCGGGTTCCAGTTCATCGAGCATCGGCCTTGGCTCAGTAATGCGATCACCTATTACGTAGGCGTCGACGGCCTCTCACTGCCCTTCGTCATTCTAACCACATTCCTCATGCCGATCTGTATCCTGGCGAGCTGGCAGGCCATCACCGTGCGCGTGAAAGAATACATGATCGCGTTCCTGCTGCTCGAAACGCTGATGATTGGCGTGTTCTGCTCGCTGGACCTCGTGCTCTTCTACCTGTTTTTTGAAGGCGGCCTGATCCCGATGTTCCTCATCATCGGCGTGTGGGGCGGACCGCGCCGTGTCTATGCGAGTTTCAAGTTCTTTCTCTATACGCTGCTCGGATCGCTTCTTATGCTGCTGGCGATCCTCGCAATGTACGGGCAGGCGGGCACGACCGAGATTCCAGCGCTCTTGAAATACCATTTCCCGGAGGGCCTTCAGACCTGGCTATGGTTTGCGTTCCTGGCGTCGTTCGCGGTGAAGCTTCCAATGTGGCCAGTTCACACCTGGCAGCCTGACGCGCATGTCGAAGCTCCGACGGCCGGTTCGGTGATCCTGGCGGCGATCTTGCTGAAAATGGGCGGTTACGGATTCCTACGCTTTCTTTTGCCCATGTTCCCGGCCGCCTCCGTCTCTTACGCACCCTTGATGTATGTGCTTGGCGTAACGGCGATCATTTATACATCGCTCGTGGCGTTTGCGCAGAAAGACATGAAAAAGCTCATCGCTTATTCATCCGTCGCGCATATGGGGTTCGTCACAATCGGCGTTTTTTCGGGCACGCTACCGGGGGCGCAGGGCGCCGTGTTCCAAATGATCAGCCATGGTATCGTCTCGGGCGCGCTATTCCTAAGCGTGGGCGTGGTCTATGACCGCATGCACACACGCGAGATTGCGGCCTATGGGGGGCTTGCCGATCGCATGCCCATCTACGCTTTCGTCTTCATGGTTTTCACCATGGCGAATGTGGGCCTGCCGGGGACGAGCGGTTTCATTGGCGAGTTTCTTTCGCTTCTCGGCACATTCCAGGCAAATACCGTGGTGGCATTCTTTGCCACCTTCGGCATCATTCTCTCGGCCGTATATGCCCTCACACTTTACCGCAGCATCATCTTCGGGAAGCTTGAAAGGCCATCTCTGGCCTCGATACGCGATATGAGCCCCCGTGAGATCGGCATCATGGCGCCGCTTGTCATTCTGACCCTTCTTCTGGGCTTCTATCCGAAGCCTGTCTTGGACACCACTTCGGGGGCGGTGACTGCGATGATCGCACCCTACCAGCAAGCAGTGGCGGCCCGCCAAGCGGCAAGTGAGGCCCCCAAGCTTGCCCAACTGCAACGATAGGCCGCGCAAATGCTTAGTGACTACGCGCCCATATTTCCTGAGTTATTCATTCTCCTGGCTGCGATGGTGCTCCTTCTCTGGGGCGTTTATCACAGACATGAGGCCGGCTTCAGCATCAGCATCGTTTCGATTTTCGTCCTTATCGGCGCTGCTGTCCTGATTGCAGGACAGCCGCAGGCAACCGAGGAGCTTTTTAACGGCGCATACATCAATGACGGCTTTGCCCGATTCATGAAGATGCTGACGCTTGTTGGCTCCGCCTTTGCCATCCTGCTTTCATTCGACTATATGCGGCGCGAACGCATCTTGCGGTTCGAATACCCGGTGCTGATCCTGCTCTCGACCGCAGGCATGATGCTGACGATCTCGGCGAATGATCTGATTGCGCTCTATCTCGCCCTCGAGTTCCAGAGCCTCGCTCTGTATGTGGTTGCCGCCTTCCACCGCGATAATCTGCGCTCGACGGAAGCCGGCCTCAAATATTTTGTTCTGGGCGTTCTTTCGTCGGGTCTTCTGCTTTATGGCTCGTCGCTTGTCTACGGCTACACCGGAGCGACGGGCTTTCCCGCAATCGCCGAAGCTGTCCAGGCACAGAGCGCCTCGATCGGCTTCATCTTTGGTTTGGTCTTCGTGCTTGCCGGGCTTGCCTTCAAGATCGCCGCCGTGCCCTTCCACATGTGGACGCCGGATGTTTATGAGGGAGCTCCCACCCCGGTGACAGCCTATTTCGCCGCCGCCGCAAAGATATCGGCCATGGCGATGGTAATCCGGGTGGTCCTAGGGGCTTTCCCCGGGGCGACGGTACAGTGGCAGCAAATCATCATGGCCATCGCGGTGGCTTCCATGGCCCTTGGCGCCTTTGCCGCAATCGGGCAGCAAAATATCAAGCGGCTGCTCGCTTATTCTTCGATTGGCCACGTCGGATATGCCCTTATTGGTTTGGCCGCAGCAACCCCGGACGGCGCGGGTGCGGAAGGGATATCGAGCGTGCTTATCTATCTTACAATCTATCTTGCCATGACGGTCGGTAGTTTCGCCTGCGTCCTTGGAATGCGCCGCGGCCATGTTATGAGCGAGT
>JBAUNL010000708.1:0-1560 GCA_049579205.1 Rhodomicrobium sp.
AGCGCGGGTCTCGCAATTCAATCTCAAACAGCGACGGTATGCTGAATCTCACGTTGGGATGACATCTACAATTTCGCGTGTTTCGGGATCGATAACTAATATTTCGTCGTCGAGCACCACAATCTTGTACCCGCTGAACTCCGGGTCGATGTCGATGAATTGCACGGGCGTGTCGTAAAATATGATGTCGTCCGGGACCCTCGTTCCGACCTCAACGGTAAAGTGAATTTCGGAAGCGCGATAATGGTGGATCGCCGTGCTGCCACCGATGGCGTCATGGAGCTTGGTTTTTTGAACGCCACTGATGTGAATATTGGGCCTGCGGGCGGCGTTCGACTGTCGCTGATTTTCTTGCTTGTCTTGGGTCTTGCGTTCGCCTTCGCGGTGCTCCGCCGGTTGTTTCTCTTTGGTGGGGCTTGCGCGGATTTCACCCTTGCTGCGCTCCTGAGCGGCTGGTGCTTGCTTCTCGGCACCGCCTTCCTTACCGCGCTCAGGTTGAGCGTGTTCAACAGCTTCCCCGCCTTTCTCGCCTCCGCCCTGGTGCTCGCTTTGCGCTTGGGCGAGTGACATTGTGGCCAAAAGGGCGACCACAGTCGCACCGTATTTTACGTAAATATGTATAGCTACTCTCCAACTTGTACTCAGACACTGGCGCCCAGAAAGGGCTGGATTGCTCCGGCCCTATGCTGCAACTCCGCTACTGCTTCGGCCCCGTTTGCGCTTCGACCTTCTCCTTAGCCTCTTCATAAGCCTTCGAGGTGCGAGCCTTGATATCAGTCCAGCTTGCTTGCGCCTTCTCGCGCCATTCCTTGACGCGTTCAGCATGAGCCTGGGCGTTTATCGTCTTGTACACCGGTGCGGCCATGAGGTCGGCTTTGGTGGCATCGATAACGAAGACGTGCTGACCGCTGATCACTTCGGATTTAACGGCATCGAAAGGCACCGCGAGATCTTTCTCGCCGATGCCGAGGAACCCACCAACACCAATGACCGCAAGCTCGATTCGTCCGGTCTGGTCGAAAACGAGATTGGCGATTTTGCCGATTTGCTGGCCGCTCTTGTCATTGACAGGAGTGCCGATGAAATCGGTGCCGAGAACCTCGGTATCATTCTGAACGTTCATGAAGGTGGGCTTCTGCGCGACGGCGGGGCTCACCGCGATCATCAATGCGGCCACAGCCGCAAGAGTTGTTTTCATTGGAAGAACTCCTTGTTTGCGCCGTGTACTGAAGACACGGCCTGAAGATACGATGCATGCGGAACTGTTCCTGCACGGGTGAATGGGGAAGGCGCGCCGAGAGATACCGGCCAATATCCAAGATTGAGGATGTCACCTCCTGCGCGACGCGGCAAAGAGATGACGCGCTTTGCAGACAGAGATTTCGCATAAAGACCCCGTTCCAGGAACATAGTGCCACCCTAGGCGGGGGCGGAAGTAATACCGTATCCGGTTGATTAGTTCGCCTCGTTTGGCTTTGGCCACCAATGGAAGAGCGTGCTAGCCCGGATCGCATCGCGCTGCTCGATCAGGGCGACGCAGCGCTGGCTGACAACCCTTTC
>JBAUNL010000709.1:0-3653 GCA_049579205.1 Rhodomicrobium sp.
CGGGCAAGGTTTGGATTTGCGATCACGGAGCCTGGCGCGGGCAGCTCGCCTTGCGGAAGGAAAACCTGCGCCGCTTCCGGCGACTGCGAGAGCTCTTCGCGTGTCGCTGCAATCCAATAGGCCAGCCGTTCGGTGACGGGAAAGCCTTCGCGGGCGTAACCGATTGCGGAGTCGAAAACCCGGATTAATGGAAGTCGGCCGTAAACAGTGTGCGCTTCGGCCCAGCTTGCGGGAGCGCCGGGAACGGTCACGGTTGCTGGCAGAATGCCGCGAAAGGGGATTTCGTTCAGCCCGAGTTCGGAGAAGACAGCGATCGAAGCGCTTGCAGCGGCTTTCCCGCCACCGCTTAGATAGCGGATTTGGCCGTTTTTGCCATCGTGGATCAGCCAAAAGGCATCTCCTCCGATTGAGGTCATGTGCGGATAGACAACCGCAAGAACGGCGCTTGCGGCAATGGCCGCGTCGACAGCAGAACCTCCCGCGCTGAGGACCTCGACGCCTGCGGCGGAGGCCAAGGAATGAGGGGAGGTGACCATGCCTTGAGTGGCAAGCGTCGCCGGGCGACCAGTTCTGATTTCCATGGGCTTCCTGGAAGGATTGTATGCTTTGGAGAGTGAATGGGAAGGGAGGAGGGTAGGCGCGCATGAGTCCGCCTGCGGGGACTACGAAATGCGGCGCCAGCAAGAAGTCAACAGCTCAAACGCCGCAACCTCTTGTATTGTTTCGAGACATTGAGTGCTAGGCTGTGCTGGCCCGGTTCCATCCGCGTCCGCCCTCGCCATAAATCTCATATCCGCTGTCCGTCACGGCAACAGTGTCTTCGAGCTTGATGAAGCCGCGGCGGGGGTGCAGTAGCGTCGTCTCGATCGATATGACCATCCCTGATTCCAAAGGAAGATCGGCATCATGGTCGTCATAGGGGATCGGGCCCGTGGTGCTCATGCGGGGCGCCTCATGCGAAACGAGGCCCATTCCGTGCGCCACGAATTCGTAGTTGTTATGGTTTTTCGAATTCCGGACCAGAGGCTCTGCCGCTTCGTAGATCGCCTTGCCCTTGGCGCCGGGCTTGACGGGCTTCATCCCGGCTCTTTGGATGGCCTCGATCTCGGAAAGGAGATCTTCGAGCTCAGAGTCCGGCTCGCCGAGAATCCCCATACGGCAGACATCGCCGATATAGCCTTCGTAATTCGCGCCGGAATCGAGCGAAACAATATCGCCCGGCTCCCAGGCCTGGTCCGTTACTGCGCGGTTGAGGCTGGTCCCCATCGTGATCAAGCAATAGTCGAAGACGAGTCCGCTGTTGGTCTGTTCGCGCCGCAAGGCTTCGACAAGCTGGCGCTTGGTGACTCCCGCGCCGTGGCTGGCGAAGACGGCTTTCATGGATTCGACATCGCAATCCGACGCATGCCGCAGCATTTCCAACTCCTCGGGGCGCTTTATCGCGCGCAGGCGCTCAAGCACGAATAGCGCGTTATTGATCGCGCTGTCCGGAAATGCGTTCTTCAAAGCATTGGCGGCATCGGCCGGCAGAAACGCGGATTCGATGCCGAAGCGGGCAGCTTTAACCCCGGTCCTCTGCACATGCTCAATGGCCTTTTGCATCGCATCGAGGGTGCCCCCGCAATCCGTAAAGGCAGTAGGCGCCCAGAAGGGCCGCACTTGGCGCTGATAACTTTCCAGGCGATGGCCGAGATACGCCGCCTTATCGGGCAACCCTTTCGGATAGACGAATAGCGGGAGATAGCGGCTTGTCCCTATCGCGTCCATGAACTGGAAGAATTGGGAGCGGTGGCCTAAGAGATATTGGATGTTGTGCTTTGAGTTCACGATGAGGATGTCTATGCCTGCATCGTCCATCAAAGCGTCGAGCTTGTTCATTTCGAACGGTGTTTGCAATGCATTGTCCGGTTCGTTCGCGATATTCGGCATCCCTTGGATCCTTAAGCCTGACGTTTCCATTCCCGTTTCGGATCATACACAAGTTGCCCGAACCGGCACAGAAACGAGTGAGTAAAATAGTCGTGCGAAAGGTCACGCCGGCCTTGATAATCGCCCAGCGTTCATACCGATATTGCCTACCGCTTGCCGGGTCTGCCAAGCAAGGAGTATGAGCTTAGCGGTATTGCTGTAGGCATTGCAGCCTCCGTAACTTTGTGTCGACGCAAACATGATTGATCTTTCGGCATATTTTGATCGCATAGGCTATTCAGGACCCAGAGAGGCATCGCTCACGGTGCTGCGCCAGCTACATGGTTTGCACCCCGTAGCGATTCCCTTCGAGAATCTGGACCCCTTTCTCGGGCGGCCGGTGTCGCTCGATTTGGAGCATCTGCAAGGCAAGCTCGTGGCCGGAGGGCGGGGCGGGTATTGCTTCGAACAGAACCTGCTTTTCAAGGCCGTCCTTGAGGAGCTTGGCTTCACGCTGACTACTTTGGCTGCCCGGGTTGTCTGGATGATGGCCCCTGATGCGCCGCCAAACCCCCGCGCCCACTTGCTGCTCAAGGTCGACACCGATGAGGGGCCCCATTTGGCAGATGTTGGATTTGGTGGATATCTGTTTTCTGCTCCGCTTAAATTTGTTCCCGGTCTCGAACAGAAGACGCCGGGAGGTCTTCTGAACATCGCGGCCTCGGACGGGGCCTTCACAATGCGGGCCTTCCTTGATGGGGGCTGGCGCGCTGTCTATCGCTTCACATCGGAGCCTCAGTTCCCCATCGACCATGTTGTCGCGAATTGGTTCACCTCGACGCACCCGGAATCGCGTTTCCGCAAGAATCTGATGATCCAAAGAGTCACAGAATTTGGCCGCGTCAGCTTGCTGAACAGGAAGCTCACTCGGCGAAAGGCCGCCGGGAATGTTGAAAGCGTCATTCTCGGTAGCCCCGCGGAACTTGGGCAGGCGCTATCAAATGATTTCCAACTGCCGCTCCCACAGGAGCTGGATTCGATCTTCGTACGCTTGCCGAAGGAATAAAGAGAAGACTCCGTCTTTGCTGGTTCCGAGCCGCTCCGGCGGAGCGTCAAGCCACGCCGGCCCGCAGGGGGTATCGCGCCCTTGGCGGCGCTTATTTTTCTCGGTAAAGAGATTAGAGGCAGGCTGTTGGGTGGATTTTATAATGTTGCTGCGCGCAGCGATTCTCTTTCTCATTTTGATATTTAGCGGCGCGGCCTTCGCGCAGGACATTAAGAACCGCGTCGCGCTCGTCATCGGTAATGCCGCCTATAAGCGATCTGCTCTTGCGAACCCCGTCAACGACGCGCGGCTCATGGCTGCTAAGCTGAAAGCGCAGGGCTTCGAGGTCTTCGCCTCCTACGATGCAGGACAGCGCGACATGAAACGCGCGGTGCAGAACTTCGCCGCCACGCTGCACGAGCGCGGCAAGGACGTGATCGCCTTCATCTTCTATGCAGGTCACGGCGTGCAGGTGAAAGGCGAGAACTATCTCATCCCCATCGATGAGAACATCAAGAGCGAGGCCGATGTCGATATCGACGCAGTGAGCCTCTCTTCGATCATGAGCATGCTGGAGAACACGCAGACGCGGCTCGCCATCGTGGTGCTGGATGCTTGCCGCGACAATCCATTCGGCTATGCACGCGGCGGCCAGCGCGGGCTGGCGCGCGTGGACGCGCCAAGCGGCAGCCTCGTTGGC
>JBAUNL010000710.1:0-14972 GCA_049579205.1 Rhodomicrobium sp.
AGCGCAGCTTACCGCTGCTCGCTCGATCGCGCGCGTAGGCGCCCGATCTTAGCCGGGGGCAGCTTACCGGGCTCTCGCCATACTTCCACTCTTCGTTGATACTGAGCTGGTCGAAATGGCCGGATGACATAGAAAGAGTAAACGCGATGGCGACCGATCAGATTTTCAAGCAGTTGGAACCGTGGCTGGCGAAACATCGGCGTCCGGCATGGAAATCTGTCGTGGAAAATGGCGATGGAACGCCAACGGTCTCGAAGTTTTCAGGAATGCCTTGGACCAGCGCGGACCATCCCTGGCCAAATTGCGGGCACTGCGGGCAACCCCTTCAACTCTTTCTCCAGCTCAACCTGGATGACTTGCCAAATGAACTCGGCCAGCGATATGGGACAGGGCTATTGCAATTGTTCTATTGTTGCCGTGGCGAATGCCAGGGATTCGGTGGCTGGGAACCGTTCGCGGATGATCTCAGCCGCGTCCGGGTGGTGCATCCAAAGGGGAGGGCCTTGAAAAGCGACATTCCAGATCAAGACGGTTACTTTCCTGCAAAGCGGATCACCGGCTGGACCCGGTTCACCGACCTGCCGAAGCCTGCCGAACACGAGGAACTGGGCCTGAGGTACACTTACAACTTCAAAGCCGGGACCGTGAAACTCGAGTGCATAGAGTTGGACTTGGTGTTCGAAGAGATCCGGGACGACTATTTGGCCGAGACGATTGCCAATAGTGAACTCGGCGACAAGCTTGCTGGCTGGCCCGCGTGGATACAAAACGTCGAATATCCAAGTTGCCCCTGTTGCGGACAACGGATGGTCCACGTTTTCCAGGTAGACTCAGAAGATGGCGTCCCCTTCATGTTTGGAGATGCAGGCTGCGGCCACATCACACAATGTCCTAAACACAAAGATATCGTGGCTTTCGGCTGGTCTTGTCACTGAGCGGGAAAGCTCACCGATGCGTTAGCGGTTGACGCTTCCAATATCTGGAGTGAGGAGGATGGTTAAAGCCGTGGCAAGCTTGCCTAATCTCGACATTGAAATCCGCCATCGGCGCCCTGTGGAGGGTGCGGGAGAGCATATCTTGATCAGCCTGCAAGCGAGGCGCTAATGACGACGAACTCGCGCAGGCTGCGAAGCGATGATCCCCTTGCTGTTGAACTCACGGCAGCGCTCAAGCAAGGCGAGGTCGAGCGCGTGAACTGGCTACTCGCGGCCGATCCTGAGCTTGCCCGTTGCATGGTCGAGAATCCTAAGGGCGGCGGGCGCTCGCTGATGCATCTCTTCGCGATTGGCCCGGGCACAATCCGAACGCTGCTGCGATCGTGCGGACGCTTGTTACGGCCGGAGCTGATCTCGACGCTCCGGCCGCCAGAATGTGGCACCGCGAGACGCCGCTCCATTGGGCGGCCAGCAACGATGACGTCGCGCTGATCGACGCCCGGCTTTTCCAATAGTCGCTGGTATAATGGGGTGGAGGCATTGTGGGAATTCCGCCGCTGCTACAAATATACAACACAGCTTGTGGCGAAAGAGTTCTCGGTGTTTTGTTTAATGTCAAAATCTAGATTATGGTGCTTCAGCTCAAGCCTGCATTGGGTACGGCACTATGTTCGTTATTGAGTGGTTGGGGCCACCTGAAGCGGATGGCCAGAACGCCGTTCTAGACCGCATCCCGAGCACCTCTTCTGATTTGAACGAGGTGATTTCCAAGGCAAAGCAAATGCGGCAGAACCCTCCCTCTTTCCCCGGCGGAAGTCCCCTTGGGCTTCGCATTGTGGACGAAGCAGGCCTCCAGCATTGGCTTGGAACTGCTGGGGACATCGAAGCTTCCTTGGGGTGATGTTTCACATCAATTTCACTGTTTCACGGACATAGCCCTCAGAGCCTCGTAGGAGCCCGCTGGCGGGCGGAAGCTTGGGCCGGTCTATTGGGGGGGGAGCGGAAAACCGGAAAGGCGGCTGCAGCCTGGCAAGGCGTGGGGCAGGTGAAGGATTTAGGTGGGTTAGATGGGGCGAATGCCTGGTAGGGATGCCCAAAGGCGAGCGGAGGCTGCCACTGGGCACCGCTGCAGTACGGCCTTGCTCCATGCCATCCTGCCATGCGCAAAATCGCACAGTGGCTGAACCTTGGCTACGGAATTCGAGTGCTCGCCGGGATGGTATGGGCAATTCCTTAGCCGCTATGACGGGTACTGCGTCAGTGAGGCTTTTGCCCTGGTGTTTGCTTTCAACGATGGCCTTGGCGAAGTTGCCGATTTCAGCGCACGACAGGCTGCCCGTGTCGTAAGCATTGGCGGCTGGTGCAGCAACAAGTGCGGCCAGCAGCGCTATGGTTCTCAGCGTTCTCATTTTGGGCCTCATTTCCATAGTTCGCTTTGCAACACGCTGATTGCGCCAATGGTGCCGTTCATTTGCGGCAAGTCAGCCAGAAATGATTACCCCCGCCGCGGCTTCCAGCGGCCGATCGGCGGCAACGCCATGATGTTTCACAGCTTTTTGTGTGTTTCACGGGCATAGCCGCTAGAGCCTCACAGGAGCCCGCTGGCGGCCGGAAGCTTCGGCCGGTGTGGGGGCGGAAAAATGGAGAGACGGCTGTAGCGTGGCAAATTCTGGGGCTGGTGAAGGATTTAGGGGGTTAGGTAGGGCGAATGCCTGGTTGGGATGCCCAAAGGCGAGCAGAGGCTGCCCTTGGGCATCGCCGCAGCATGGCCTTGCTCCGGCTGCCATGCTGCCACGTGAACAATCGCACAGTAGCTGAAACTTTGGCTACGGAATTCGAGAGCCGGCCAGGATGGCAGGGACGCAAGGCCGTCACTGGTTAAAACGGGACCTCATCGTCGAGGTCGAAGCTCTTCTTCGGCAATTGTTTGGGTTTGGCCTTCGGTGGCTCGATTTGCTTCGGCTTTTTGGGAGGAGGCAGCCGGGCTTGCTCCTCTTCGGCAGCTTTTGCCTTACCGAAAATCTCGTTTACCTCTTCCAGAACATCCAGGACCGGCCGGGCCGCTTTGCGCATCCCGTCGGTGAACTCCATTGCGACAGCCGTGAGCGCTTCCACCCTTGTCCGCTTTTTGTCGATCTCTAGTTCCAGGTCTGAGATGCGGTTGAAGATGCGCTCTTTTTTCCCAATGGCGATGTCCAACTTGTCTACGGTCTGACGAATTTGGTTGAGATGGAACCGGAGCTTTTCTTTGGTGGCCCCATCGAAAACGACTGAATATTTCCTTTCCCGAGCCGCTCCCCTCAATTCCAGTTCGAGGGCAACCTGTGTAGCTTTTTGCCGGAACTTGCGACGATAGGCTAGGCTACTGTTTTGATCATCGTCGTCAGGCAACTCCCAGCCCTGCAATTGTTCAATCCCGTAGGCATTGGCGGCAGCGGTAACGGTCGTCATGTAGTTGACCTCCAATGCGCCGATATATTCGTTATGCTCCAGACCTTCCTCTAGCCTGTCGCGTGCTAAACCTTCAAATTGCACAAATGCCATTTCTGGATCTTCTGGCAAATCGAGGAGATGTTCACGTCGGAAGCGGGATGACATGCAAAGGCCCTGTTGTAGCAAATCACGGGCTGCAACCTACCATCGTCCCGCGGTAAGCAAGCAATCCTCAATGGCCGTTTATCCACTGTGTCTTTTCGCCGCCGCTTCCTACACAGCTCCTATAAATTGGTACCGGTTACTTGTGGAAAGCTTGCTAAGTCATTGATTTTATTGGCGCACCCGACAGGACTTGCTTAAATCCAAAAAAACAAAGACCTAGAGAAAAAGTGGGACAATTGGGCGCCATAGGATTGCTATGTCTTTTTTAGAAATGTCCCACCAAAAGTTCTCACGGCTGTGTGTTTGTCCCGGCGTGGCGCTGATCTATGGCGGCACTTGGCACTCGACGGGTCAGGCAGAGGCCTGGATTGGCAAGTGTGCAAGAGAATCGTCGTCTTGACGCGGGGGCGCATGCATTCCGCTGCTGAGGAATGGAAGCGCTTCCTTGAAGCGATCGAGCACGGGTTTTGCGGCGTGTTTCGACGCCTGCGGCCGCAGGTCGAGTAGAAAGGCGTGTGTGTCGGCAACGGTGCCGTCGGCCCATAGTTCGTCGCGGATGGGGCTAGCCACTGTCGAGGCCGTTAAGCAGACGCTGAAAACCAGCAGGACCTCTATCGACCCATCTCGATCTGGCGCCGAAAATGAAGTCGATGCCTGGGATTGGTGCGGATTGCCGCATAATGTTACCGCCAAGGCATAGCCATGCGGAAGGTGGGCTCCTACGATCTCCAATTCAATTAAGCTTTGAAGAGGAGAGGGTTATGCGAAAGAAGCTTTTATGGCTTTGCGTAGCCCTTGCCACGGCATCCGCCCTTTGTGCCTGCGCTGGTGGTGGTACCGAAAATACTGCTCTTCTCAGCCAATCCCTCGGCAAGGGAAGTGCGCGCCTGAAGATCGTCCGGACCAGCGAACTTCTGGCGGCGCTACGCGACGCACGAATCAAACTCGATGGGAAGCAAGTTGCGTCTCTTTCGAATGGTGGCTCAACAATTATCGACATTCCCGCAGGCAGCCATGAAATCACAGCAGATGTCTGGGACTCTCCCCAGATTTCAAAGGTCAGGCTCGATGCCAAACCAGCAACGATCTACATCTTCGAGGTAACGCCCAACCTCGGGGGGACTGGCATCGGCATGTTAGGCGCGGCCGGAGCAGCGATGGAATCCGCTGGAGGTCAAAATGGAGGACTTTTTCTGATCCGTGCGGTCAGCGAGAAGCGCATCGAAGGCTAATCCTAAGCAAAGTCCCGATGCATTTCTAACCAGCAAAAGGGCTAATCGCAGACGTAACCTGCCTTGAAGCGGGGCAGCGTCTCGCCCACCGGAGACCGGCACTCGCCGCCATTCCGTTGCGAGTTACCTTGAGAGAGAGCGCGTTCCTGTGCGGCATTCCACTGATTTCCGCAGGTGAGGATCAAGCGGCCCGCGAGGCTTTAGCGGCGCCCTTCAAATCGCCGGGAGCGCCTCCCTACCGCTAAAAGCCCGGGGACCATGAGTTGCCGTATTGCAGGTATGGCCAGCGGGTGCATTGACCCACCTTCGCTCAGCAACGATTCTGACGGCGAACGTCTGCGCCGCTTGACAGGAACAGTCCGGCTGGGTATTTAACATAACCGTTAGTTGCATCATCGGTTAAATATGCAAGACCGGCTTTCCGAGACCTTCTTTGCGCTTTCAGACCCCACGAGGCGCGCGATCCTCGCGCGCCTCGCGCAGGGCGAGGCGACGGTGAATGAGATCGCCGGGCCTTTTGAGATCAGCCTGCCGGCGATATCCCGGCATTTGAAGGTGCTGGAGCGAGCCGGCCTGATTTCCCGCGGGCGCGAGGCGCAATGGCGGCCGTGCAAGCTGGAATCGCAGAACCTTAAGGCCATCGATGACTGGCTCTCGTCCTACCGCCGTTTCTGGGAGGAGAGCTTCGACCGGATGGCCGCCTATATCGACGAGCTCAAAGGAGACAAGGATGACGGGCCCAAGAAAAGCGGCTGACAACGAGCTTTTGATCGTCCGCAGCTTCGACGCACCGCCGTCCCTCGTTTTCGCACTCTGGTCGGACCCGGCTCACCTCAAGCGATGGATGGGGCCGAAGGGCTTCACCTGTCAGGAAGCAACGATGGATTTCCGCGTGGGAGGCACCTATCGGGCGATGATCGAATCCCCGGAGCATGACAAGAACTGGTTCGGCGGCGTCTACCGCGAAATTGAGCAGGACAAGCGCCTGGTGTTCACATTTGCCTGGGACAACGAAGGACCGTCTGCCGGCATTGAAACGCTGGTCACGATCACCTTCGAAGAACGGGGCGGCGAGACCATCCAGACATTCCACCAGGCGCCATTCCGCGATGCCGCGGCGCGCGACCGCCACGTCCATGGCTGGAACGGGACCTTCGACAAAGAAGCAATCTACATCCAACAACTCGCAAAGGAGGATCATGCAGCATGATTACCGTTTCCGCCTTCCAATGGGTTCCGCCATTCGCCCGGGGACAGGTTCGCGATCTGCGGGTGCGATGGGCGCTTGAAGAGGCCGGCATTCCCTATAAGTCTCGCCTCCTTGTGGCTGGAGAGGGAGACACGCCCGAATATCGCGCGCTGCAACCTTTCGGGCAGGTTCCAATCTTCGAGGAGGAAGGCTTCGTCTTGTTTGAATCGGGGGCCATTGTCCTCCATATCGGCGAACGCAGCGAAGCGCTTCTGCCGAAGGACCCGAAAGCGCGCGCCCGCGCCACGCAATGGCTGATCGCGGCCCTGAACTCCATCGAGCCCCACGTCATGAACGTCGTGGTCCTCGATCTGTTTTACGCGGATCAGGAATGGGCCAAGCTGCGCCGTCCAAGCGCGGAAGCGTTCCTGCATCATCGCCTCGGCTCACTTTCGAAGGTACTCGGCGATAAGGCCTTTCTCGGTGGGGACCGTTTCACGGCAGGCGATCTGATGATGACGACGGTGCTGCGCATCCTGAAACATACCGATTTCGTGAGCGGCGACCCGCGGCTCTCAGCTTACGTCGAGCGCTGCACAGCACGGCCAGCATTCCAGCGCGCGCTGGACGCGCAGCTCGGGGATTTCCGGGAGGCGGCGTGAGATCACTGCCTATCGGATATACATCGAGACGGCAGCTTCTGCCCTTGTAGCCTCACCCGCAATTTATGGAATTGGAGTCCCCGCATGCTCGCCCACACGCCTCTAAAAGCCGTCTGCACCTGCGGCGGCGTCGTGTTCGAATTGAAGGGGAGTCCGATTGCGAGCCTCGTCTGCTATTGCAATGACTGTCAGGCGGGTGCGCACCAGATTGAAGCGCTCCCTGGCGCCCCGCTCGTGCAGACCCCGGACGGCGGAACGGCCTATGTAGTCTATCGCAAGGACCGTGTGCAGAACATCAAAGGGGCTAATCTTCTGAAGGCCCTGAAGCTCCGTCCTGCTTCTCCAACCAATCGCGTGATCGCATCCTGCTGCAACGCTGCGATGTTCCTGAACTTCGACGACGGCAAGCATTGGGTCGATATCTACCGGGAGCGGGCCGGCGCGAGTGCGCCGCCGCTAGAAATGCGCGTCTGCACGAAATTCGCGCCGATAGGCGGAAGCGTCCCCGCCGATGTGCCGGGTTACGCTGGCTATGCGCTCCCGTTCCTCGCAAAACTGATCGGTGCGAAATTGGCGATGCTCTTGGGCCGCTAGTGCTCTTCGACCTCTAAACGACAACGCCTTTCTCGGCGACATTCTGCACCTTCGATGCGAAGTCCGGTGCCGGAGGTGAAGCAGCCTATATATGCTCAACTTGAAACTTACCGGTTTCGACCCCTAGCCACCTTGCGCCGGTGCTTTAAGGCTGTACGATGAAAGTTGCGACGTTGGCGCCCGGTCACCCTGTTTCTGGGCAAATTGAGCAAGCGACCGCCCGAAAATGAGCTTGATCCCGACTTTTCTAAGAGTACTCAGAGCGGGGACTACCGGTATTGCTGTGTTTGCCGCTGCACAAGGCGGAGCGCACGCGGACATAAAGCTACCAGGCCCACCCTCCTCGGCCATTGAGCAACTCGACGGCGAGCACCCCGCGGAATTTTACAAGCTTGCCGCTAAACTTTTTCGACACGGAAAAAAGGACGAGGCCGTTTTCATTTTCTATCTTGGTCAGCTGCGCTACCGTGCCCGCCTGTTGGCGCATCGCGATCTTGATCCCAGCGGCGAGCCTGCACTCTTTGCGTCTCTCTCGGAAGTGGTTGGCCGGCCGATAAATGAATACGCGTTTGGCGATATTCCGCGCCTCCTCAGCACTATCGACGCGGTATTGGAGTATGATCGCACGCATCCGGATCGCTTCACGCCCCCTTCCTCCTTCCCAGAGGCTTGGCAGCAGACGCGGGAGGGGCTGACAAAGTCCAAGGCAAAGATCGAAAGAACCGCAGATGAAATTCGAGCGGTCCGGCAGAAAAACGGGCTTCCGAATCGCTAGAACGCTGGGCTTTGAAGCGAATGCTCTCCTATCTGCTCTCTAAGGCAGAGCCTTTGATATATGCTCAACTTGAGACTTTCCGGAATTGACCCTTCTTGACCGAATGCCGGAATCCGGTAAGCGTTCGGTCAGCAACGCTGAATGAGTAGCGAACAGCTAGGGAGGCGAACGTGTTTCAGGTGTCCAGACGACGACCCTATCTTGACGCTCGGGGCCGTAATTGACCCGAACGTCTGGAATTTCGGAGAAGCCGTTATTTAAAGCAAAATTCAGCGTTTGAGTGTCGAAGTCGGCTACCGTTCCGCGCGCATGCTCAATACCGCTTTGACGCCAATGTTGTTGAATCTGACGAATTAACTTTTGGCCGATAAGATGATTTCTGTGCGTTGGTGCCACCACGAATGTGGAAAGTTTTACGGCGCGCGGTTCCTTTGGTTTTTCTATAGCTAACGCGGCAAGGCGACCGCCATCATAGACTTGCCACAAGGTGGCGCGACCAGCTTCGACATCATCAAGCAGCCGGTCAAGGTTCTCAAGACCATGGGGATATCTGTCTTTGAGATGCGCTAACAGTTCAAAAATGGCCGATCTGTCGAAGCGGCGGGGTACATAAATTTTCATAGTAGGTCGAGGCCGCTAATTCGTCGGCGTTGTCAGCACAACATAATTACTTAAATACTTTGTTTTATTCAAGTACCCCCCGGCGAGCAGTTTTGCCCAATATTCCACGGCAGTAGCTCGGCGATCCGCTTGGCGGGATGGTCGGCGATGCACCCGATTACCTGGCGCAGATAGGCCTCCGGATCGAGGCCGTTCAGCTTGGCGGTTTCGATCAGCGTGTACATGAGCGCGGCGCGCTCACCACCCGCGTCGGAACCGGCGAAGGTCCAGTTGTTGCGGCCTATGGCGATTGGTCGGATCGCGCGCTCGGCGGCATTGTTGGTCATCTCGAGCCGTCCGTCCTCGACGAAACGTGTCATCGCCGTCCAGCGCGAGGTGCTGTAGCGGATGGCTTCGGCGAGCGTGAGTTTCGCACTGACCTGGCCCAGCGTTTCGTCGAACCGCACCTTAAGGGCGGTAAGGATCGGCACCGATTGCCGTAGCCGGACGGCAAGCCGTTCCTCGGGGCGGCGGCCCCTGATCTGTTCTTCAATCGCGAACAGCCCGGCGATTGTCACCAATAACTCCTTGGCCCGCGGCGATTTTGTTTTCTCGTGCACATCGTAAAGATACCTGCGCGCATGGGCCCAACAGCCGACTTCCTTGAGGCCCGGCGTACCGATGGGTCTGCCGGGTTCGTACAGGTGTTTGAAGCCGGAATAGGCGTCGGCGTGGAGATAGCCGCGGCAGCCTTGCAGCAGCGCCGCGGCGCGCTCGCGTCTTCGATCCGGAGCATATTGGTAATAGACGGCCGGAGGCACGGTCGAACCCCAGGTTCGCTCGTCGCGCACGGCCACCCATAATCGGCCGGTCTTCGTTTGCTTGCGCCCCGGATCGAGCACCGGCATGGGCGTATCGTCGGCATGGATCGCTTGCCCGGATCGCACATGGTCACCGATAGCTTCGGCGAGCGGCTTGAGCAGATAAGTCATGCGGCCGACCCAATCGGCCATAGTCGAGCGTTCGATATCGACGCCCTGCCTGGCATAGATCACCGACTGACGATACAAAGGCAAATGATCGCAATACTTCGCTGTGATGACCCGGGCGAGAAGGCCTGGCCCCGGAATACCGCGGTCGATCGGCAAGCTCGGCAAGCACGGCTGCGTGATCGTCTCGCAATCGCGGCAGCTCATCTTCGGTCGCGCATGCACAATGATCTTGAAGTGCGACGGCACATATTCCAGCACTTCGCGCTCATCGGTGCCGATGCAGCTAAGGCGACTACCGCCGCAGGCAGGACAGGTGCAGACGGCGGGATGATCGATGCGCTCCCGCGGCAGATGCTCCGGCAGGGCTTTGCGCACCGGAACGCCCTTCTCTTTCTGGATCAGTGAAATGGCTTTCGCAGCGACCGTTGCGCCTTCCGGCGCGACCGTGCGGCTGGCATCGTTTTCGGCCTTGGCTTCCTCCAGTTCGCCGATCGCGAGTTCAAGCTGTTCGATATCCCGATCCAGCTTCTCCGATGACCGCCCGAACCGTGCCCGGCGCAGCGCGGCCAGTTGCGCCTTCAGATGTTCGATATGCAGGGTTTTTGCGTAGACCTCGTCTTCGAGAACCCGGTTCCGGCTCTGCAGCGCTTCGGCGAAAGCGCGCAGTTCATCGGGATTATCAGGCAGGGAACGCAACGGACGAGTCATGATTATTTGAATCAAACCGCCGAGGCGGTTGCAATGATAAAGCGCGACAGAACCTTGCTTTTATGCGATCACCGGACGCTGCGGCGCTTGCGCCACGAACGTGCGCGGCCAGTCGATGCCTTCGATCAGCATGGTGAGTTGTCCCTGCGACAGCGACATGCAGTCATCCGTCACCGGCGGCCAGGCGAAAAGGCCTTGTTCGAGACGTTTGGCGAACAGGCACAGACCTGTGCCGTCCCAATACAGCATTTTGAGATAATCGCCGCGCTTTCCCCTGAACACGAACAGCTGGCCGCTGTAAGGATCGCGACGCAGTTCATTGGCGATCAGCGCGGCAAGGCCGTTAAACCCCTTGCGCATGTCGACCGGCCGGCAGGCCACGAAGATGCGCGTTCCCGGCTTCAGATCGATCATGACAACTCCCGCGCCACGGCAAGGACGTTCTGCAATGCGTCGTTGGTAACATCGCCCTGAATCCGGATCATCTTGACGTGGCCTGACAGATGCAGCTCCACTACACCCGGCCGTGGCTTGGCCCCAGCCAGCGCAGGAACAGGAGCGGGCAGATTTTTGACAGCGGGCGGCTTCTTGGCTTTAGCCGGTCCGGCGATCACGCGCCTTGGCGAGGCTTGCGGCACAAGTTTGCCGTCAGTACCGATCATACCGGCGGATATGAAAGGCTCGCTCCCATTCGGGCGCAGCGATTGTCTGATAATCCCGAGCCGGTACTCGCGCCGCCAGCGAAACAGTACATTGCTATTTATGTTATGACGGCGCGCCACAATCGAGACTGACGAACCCGGCTCGCGGCATTCCTCGACCACCTGCGCCTTAAACCACTCCTTATACTCCCGGCGACCGCCGTTCCTTATGTAAGGAACATCGCTATCGCTTTCCGGCTCGCTCGACAGTCTCGATTGCATAGGTGACACAGTGTCCACGGTGATTCAGCGTGGACACTGTGTGAAGCGTGACCTCACGCTCCATTCGTCCACCCGTCGACACTATCGCTAGTTCCAAGCCCGATTCGTAGGCGGGTCAGGCCGAACGCTTACGGAATCCGAGGCAGATGCTTGCGATAAAATCCGATGCGATCTCTGCAACAGGCCGACAACAGACGTTTCAGCCCGAAATTCCCTGGTCCGCAATCGAGTTAGGAGCAGACTTGCAGCATGTGTCAGAGGTTTAGTTAGAGTCAGGCAAAAAAGCGGAGTTGTCTGCTTTCCAACCGCTGCAGCGGATTTGCTCCGCTCTTCGCAAAGCGGCTTGGATGATGGTGACGGCATCGAATGCGCTACTCAACATGCACTGTGATCATCGCGGGGGCCGACTGGTTCCCAAACTTGTCCTCTGCGAAGAATTCTATCTCTGTATCGGCATCGATGAGGTCGAAGCTCACAGTCCATCGTCCGTCAGCGCTCAGTGTTGTCGAGCCATAGCCACTGCTGATAACGCGGCCATTGCGTTTCCAAACCATTTTTCCGATGCCGCCGCCTCTATCGATGATCCTTGTTCCAACGGAAAGCCAATGTTCGTCGAGTTTGGCACCGTCATGAGGCCACAAAATCTGGACAGCCGGCGCGGTGCCTTCCTGCCTAACAGTGGTCTCCGCCGTTCCTTCCGCTTCCCCCTTTGGGATTTTCCGCTCAGCTTCCTCAGCATGCGCGATCACGCGCTCAATCAAATCCGGAACATAAGAGCAGGGCTGGTCTGGGACCACATGTTCTGTCTCATATTCTACAATGTCACCCGCCTGCGCCGTCATAGTATTAGGGATGAGAACGATGGGCGGCCGGCCGGTGGCCGGCATCGTTTCGAGCCGCACAGCGCGGCGCGCTGTATACGCTGGGCTCGCAGCCCCGTTGGTTTTTCGCTGGGTACGCTGGATGGTGTCCAGCACCTCGTTCACGCCGTGGAAGCTTATGATCTGCCCGGACAGGCGGGCGCTGGCTCCTAAGCCCAAATCGCAAGTTTGGCGAGGCGCCGGCTGCGAGTGTCCTGCAGGCAGCATAGCCGGCGCAGGTAGGGAGATTACATGATTTTCCAGCATTCGTTCGATAAGAGGGCCGCTGTACCAAACCGCCCCCGTCTCTCCTGGGAAATTTGGTCTTTCCGGCTGCTGAACAAACAGGGTGCCGGTGGCATGAGAAATCCAAAAGCGGTTCGATGCCATGAAGTCGCGGCCTAACAAAAGATCGGCGTCGTTCGGCGATTTAAGCACGCTAAGCCGTATTTTGGTCAGCCGCAGGCCCGCGGCCTCAAGCATTTCGAACTCATGAAACGGGGCTTTTATGGAATAGTTGCCAGCACCCACTACGTCCCCGAGAGGGTCATTTTTGAGGGCGGCGCTGGTGACGCCGGCTTTAAGCGCCGCGCCTTCGAACACGGTCGTTGCCGCGGCGCCGGTATCGAAAACGCCTCTGAGTTTGGTGCCGTTGAGCTCCACGGGCATGGTAATGCGGTGCTGCTGCGTAATCTTGAGGGGCACGGTTGAATAGGTTCCCGTCCAAGGCGGCGTCATTTCCGTACAGCCGCGCACCTTAAAGAGCGTTAGCGCTGACTTTGCGAAGTCAAACTCAAGATCGTAGGCCGAGAATATGTCGGCACCCAGAAGCCCCGCGAGAGGCTCCTTGCCAAATGTATTGACGTGCAGAATCTTGATCGTTGGAACGCTCTTTCTGCGATAATGATCTCCTGCGAACTCCAGGTCTCGGATGAGAACATTGTTTGCTGTGAAAGCATTCGTCGTTCCTTGAACCCGCGTGCTCCGGAGATCCTGGTCCAGATGCAGCCGCGATGCAGTCTCAGGAGTAACGAAGGTAGGGGAACCGGTGTCGGCCCCCAATGGTAACATCGACCCCGTTGATCCGCGCCGGTACAGTCCGGTAGTTGCTGCGGCGGTCAAGAAGGAGGCTGGCTTGCTTATCGATCTGGCAGGGATCAGCCAGTGCCTGGCTCGCGCAGCATCCGGCTAACAGCAGCAAAACGGGATAGAGCCGGGACCTCGCGCTTGGCGCCATGGACATTAGGCATCGATCAAAAATGTGGTAGCGCTATTGCCTGCACCGGCTGGACGCACGCTGAATGACATCAGTGCATCAGCATAAATCAAATCGATAGAAAGGCCAAGCGTCGCTTGACTCAGTTGTTTTCACGGTAGGGGTCTGGCTTGGCTCTACGTTGAAAGACCAAGTTCCTAGAGTTCCGGAGTTGGGGGGTAACCTGATGCGCCCTGAAATAAAGCCGATGTCCGAAAGCGACCCCGAGCAGAGATTGGCGTACCTAAATAAGTAACTGCTTCACCGTGCACTCGCGACGAACCTCGCTTTCGTCTCATGAAGGCCGGGACCGGACTTCGAGCCGTTTTCGAAGAGTGCCCGCTATTGAGGGATGAGCTGCCGTTCCTGCCTGGTGCCAGTTCACCACTCGAAATGCTTCTTCTGCCGTTCCAAATCGAATTTTCTGATAGGGCGCCTGGGGCCAAATCCGGTCACTCTTCCCCATCCTCGGGAAGGTTTGGTAATGTAATTTCATGCGCAAGCTTTTCCATTCGGGTTCTCCATGACCAATACACCAACCGGCATCATCTTCGGGCTCAACAAAGAGCGGCGACCGTATCTGGACCGGCTCGCTGGCCTCGCTACCCACAAATTCGGTGGGCTTGAGCTCATCGAGGGCGAGCTCGCCGGAAAGCGAGTCGTGCTCGCTCATGCAGGTATCGGGAAGGTCAATGCAAGCATCGCGGCAACTCTACTCTGTGACCGCTTTGAGTGTGATTTGATCGTCTTTCCTGGACTTGCGGGAGGCTTAGCGCCGGGACTGGAGGCTGGCGACCTGGTCGTGGCTACTGAGCTGGTGCAGCACGATCATGGGAACTGGATTGACGGCAAGTTTCAATTGACCCAACCCAGTCCGCCGCCCGGGCTGCCGAAAGCTGGCAACGGCTTCCTACTGTCCCCTGCCATTGAGCAGATAGCACGTGAGGCAGCACTTGGATTAGAGAGCCGGTGGCCAAACGGATCGTTCAAAATCCATTTTGGGCGGATCATCAGCGGTGATATCTTTGTTCTTTGCGCAGCTACTCGCGAAAGATTGTTGCAGCCGCACCGCGCTCTTGCAGTCGACATGGAGGGTGCCGCAATAGCTCAGGTGGCGGAAAGGTTCGGCCGGGAGTACTTGATCGTCCGCGTTCTCAGTGACCTTGCTGGAGTTCCTCACGCACTCGACGAGCCAACGAAATTGGCACGCCTGGACGCCGGGGCAGAATTCGTGACAGCATTCATGATCGCTCGCGCTAAGGGCTGTATTTGAGGTGTGCACCTGCTTCATCATCTCTTCGCTTGGAAGGAGAACAATGAAAGAGAAGCTTTCATGTTTATAGACGGCATAGCAATCAAGAGAAGACGCCGAGGCGAGATGGAAGTGCTCGGCGACGGCCAAGTGATTTCGATCTCCGAAGAAAACGGCCTTGAGGGCGATTGCTGTGGAAGACGCGGCAAAACAGGCTCGCGCCAAGTTACGATCCTTTCAGGCCACCAATGGGAAAATGCCTGCGGCGAACTTCATATTTCGCCTCCTTGGTTTTTCCGCAGGGCCAATCTTTGCGTAAGGGATTACTCATTTTCGGCCAAAGACCAAGGGAGGATAATTGCAATCGGGGACAAGGTATTGCTGCAGATTACTGGCG
>JBAUNL010000711.1:0-4127 GCA_049579205.1 Rhodomicrobium sp.
AGTTCGAGCCGTCCCTTCAAATGAACGCTTCCGCGATGGCTTTAATCGATGTCATGGCAAAAACGGTGATAGAGTGCTGGCGGAACAGGGGCCTGACAACAGTTGAACCTGTTCCTTCCCCGCCAGCCCTGAATCTTTCTGTGCAGCGCTTTCGTGCCCCACATGACAAAGTTTCTGAGGTTTGCAACATCGCGCAGCTTAAGCCATTCGGTCAGGACCAGCTCACCACCTCTTTCCGGGCCGCCTGCCAATAATGGACTGAGTTGCGGCTTGCACACTTCTTGCACACTTGCTTCCAGGCTGCGTGAGGCCGCCTAAGTATCAGGCGTTAAACTTAAATTAGCACGGCGACCACTTCCGCCTCGCACCATCAGCTGCAATTCATGAATGGTCCGTCCATCCGGTAGCAGCGGATTCGCCTTAATGTAGCTAGATTACGTCGCCGGCTGCGACCGCCGCCTCTGTCGTACGGGCGCGTTCGCGAATGCTTTCGTGGCAGTATTTGCGAGCGAGCGCAGCCTCGCCGCCATCCGTTGCGTGATAGAGATCCAGCGCATCGAATTCATCAGCCTGTGGCGGCGCGATGGCAAGGTCATCGTAGGTCCAGCGATCCGGCGCCGCGAGAACTTCCTTGAGAATGACCTTGCATTGCCTATAGACCAAAAAGTAGCCCCACAGCTTGACAACCGTCTCGCGAAAATAGCGGGGATAAAAGACCAAAGGATGCTCTCTCAATAGGCCGCGCCGCCGGTCGCGCCGGAATTTCAGCCGGAATGCACCGCCTTCAAGCCGATGCACGCCCTCGAATTTGTTTACGAGCTTGAACCACAAAAGCATCGATAGGGTCGTGCTGGGACGGCCTACCCGGCTGGCCGCGGTCCGGCGCAGTATCGTGCGGATGTGCGCCGGGGTATAGAAAGCTTCCCATGCGGCCCGATAAGCCTCTTCCCACTCTGTATCCGGCATCTTGGGGTGATGCGTAACGCGATGGTTGAGATCGTATTTGTTCATATCGGGGTCCATCCAGACCCCTTTGGTACACAGGACCTTGTGATCCTCAGAACCAGGCAACGGCGTGAGGAAAAACAATTCCAGAATGTCGAGCGGGAGTTCACGCTTGATAATCTCGATGTCGCGGAGGATCGACTCTTTGCTGTCCCCCGGAAAACCAATGATGTAGCCAGCGCAGGTGATGGCGCCGTGCTGGCGCCATTTCTGCAGCATCTCCCGGTAGTCGGTGATCTTATTCTGGCGTTTCTTGGCTGCAATGAGATTGTCCGGGTTGATATTTTCTAGCCCGATGAACACCCGGCGAACTCCTGCCTGGGCAGCTTTCTCGATAAAATTCGGGATCTTGTGACACAGTGTGTCGACTTGAATGGTAAAGCCGATTTTCGGGCAACCATCGCCACGCAGGGTTATGAGACGGTCGAACAACGGCTCCCAATCGCGATTACGGGCGAAATTGTCGTCGGTAATGAAGAACCGCTTGATATTCTGGGCATAATTTTCACGGACGATTTTCTCGAGATCGTCCGCCGAACGGAACCGGCTTTTACGGCCTTGTACGTTGATGATTGTGCAGAACGAGCATTGGTAGGGACAGCCGCGCCCAAGATCCATGCTCGATAGCGATCCGGAGGTGCGGCGCAGGTGCTTTTGCGGCAGCATCGGGAGCGGCTCACCCTGCAAATTGGTAGCTTGTCCATATGATTGTAGAGCGGCGCGAGTTTCCCGTTCCAGGCATCGCGAAGCACCTCGTCGAACCGCTTGTCTTGGCCTCGCCAGCGAAAAACGAGATGCCGAGCGCCTGTGCGTCGCGAATGTCCTGTGGCATCTCCGGCAGCATCGCGATGCAACCTGAGATGTGAAAACCGCCGATGCAGACCGGAAGCCCGGCAGCAAGGAAGGGCCGGGCAACATCGACCGCGCGGGGGAATTGATTGGACTGCACACCGGCTAGAGCGATGAGCGCTTTGCCGCCGCCCTTGCGAACAATTCCGATGATCTTGTCCGGCCGCAGGCGCCGATTGGTTTCATCGTAGGTGTGCAGCTGAACCTCTATGTCCGGTCCGAGCACTTCCCGCTTCTGTGCGTCCAGGGCTAAACCGTTCAGACAGGCCAAGGTATTGGAAGGAATGGCCGACTTCACCCACTCTATGGGGTAGCCGTCATCATCGTAGTGCGCCGGCTTGATCATCACGATGTGGAATTGCGGCCGTTCGGCGGGACGGACGGACTTGATTTGGCGCCAGAAACCCATCACTTCTTTGCTCTGTGGGAATGGCGCGCCCATTGCGCTATTTAGTCTGTCGATGGCGTCACTAGTTTATAAAAAGCTGGTTGCTCATCGCCGGTGCAGGAGAGGGCATGGATGCTATAAGTTGAAGGCCTATGAAACGAGACTGTAGGTTTGCACTTCTCCTGGGCACGGCACAACCAGAGAATGTGGTATCTACAACTTTATCGTAAGCAAACGCATCGATTTCGCTGACGATGCAATCTAGCCGCCTGTAAAAATCCGTATGAAGGAGACGATAGAACTCCCTCGCGGTTAAGACCTAGAAAGCCACACTCGGCCCTGAGGAGACCGCTTTAAGATCTGCCAGTGGCTATCGGCACCTAGCGGCCAAAAAAAACATTCGACCCGCTACAGACTTCACGGTCTTGAAAGCGCCCTTGGTGACGATTTCTGCTTTCCGATTCCATTGCGGACTAATTCGAATTGGACCGGGATCGTCAGGGTCGGGCCAGCAGCAGACCTTTTCCTATGTCATCGATGAGAATTATGGAAAAGAGTCCCGTATAGATACCCCAACGTGCTTCGCCCGGATACGATTGCCAAAAATTGGCTGCCGCCGTCGGCTTAAGATCTGGAGCTCTTTTAGCAGTCCATTAAGGGAACCCCTCAAAGGTTAGCGCATGCGGTCTCGCACGCAGGCAAACTAAGCCGTCAAAAATCGAGGAGATTGCGTGATGGCAAATACAATGAGGGCGGCGGTAGTCCGCGCTCTTGGCGAGCCTCTGTCTATGGAGGAGGTTCCCGTCCCCATTCCCGGTCCGGGCGAGGTTCTCCTGAAGGTCATGGCGTGCGGCGTCTGCCACACAGACCTGCACGCTGCGGACGGCGACTGGCCGGTCAAGCCAAACCCGCCTTTCATTCCGGGCCATGAGGTAGCCGGGGTGGTCGCGGCGCTCGGCGCCGGGGTGACTGGATTTAAGGAAGGTGATCCAGCCGGCGTTGCTTGGCTGCACGATGCCTGCCTGAGCTGTGAATATTGCGAAACCGGCTGGGAGACGCTTTGCGAGAAGCAACACAACACCGGCTATAACGTCAACGGCGGCTTTGCCGAATACGTGATCGCTGCGGCGCCCTTCACCGCGAGGCTGCCCTCAAGCACCGATTTCGCTGAGATGGCGCCCATCCTGTGCGCAGGCGTGACGACCTATAAGGGGCTGATCGAGACCGAGGTTCGCCCCGGTGAGTGGGTAGCGATCTCTGGGGTCGGCGGTCTGGGTCATATCGCGATCCAATATGCGAAGGCAATGGGGCTGCATGTCGCCGCACTCGATATTACACCTGACAAGCTTGCGCTCGCCAAAGAAGCCGGTGCCGACCTCGCCGTGAATGCTACCTCAGCCGCTGCACCGGCCGATATCGTCAAGGCGACTGGCGGCGGCGCGCATGGCGTGCTAGTGACGGCCGTCTCGCCCCCCGCTTTTGCCCAGGCGCTGCGGATGGTGCGGCGCAAGGGCACCGTGAGCCTGGTCGGCCTACCGCCAGGAGATTTCCCAATCCCCATCTACGACGTGGTCCTGAAGCGCATCACGCTGCGCGGCTCAATTGTCGGCAACAGGCGGGACCTCGACGAAGCCATCGGCTTTGCCGCCGAGGGCAAGGTGAAGGCCGATGTTAGCAAAGCCCCGCTCGATGCCATCAACACGATCTTCTCGGATCTTAAGGCCGGCAGAGTGGAAGGCCGCATCGTGCTCGATATGGCTGCGCGGCCAGCGGCATAGCTGCAAGCGGCGTTTGCCGGGCAGAAATAACCGGCTGCTGCCTCGATAAGCGAGGCTTGCCATCGACGTAAAGGCGGTAATCGGTGGCGAGGTCGAAAGGACGAAAT
>JBAUNL010000712.1:0-1861 GCA_049579205.1 Rhodomicrobium sp.
GTTGAAAACGGTAAGCCGATTGATCGCCCGCGAACTATTCTGATCGATTCGGAGCAGCTAGATTCCGGTGAGGCGATCTCGGCAGATTTCAAGAAAATTGCTGGCGCCGAGATCGAGGCCTTTAAGCGCGAACTGCGCCAACGTGATCGCTCGCGAGACGTTGAGAAAATCGATGATGCCGAACTGCTGCGGGAGGTCATGAATACGGTTGGACGGAAGGGACGGCTAGGCGAGCAAGTGCGTTGCGTCGTCTCGGTTTCGATGCTGACCGAAGGCTGGGACGCGAATACCGTTACACATGTTCTGGGATGCCGGGCGTTTGGGACACAGCTTCTCTGCGAGCAGGTCATTGGGCGCGCGCTGCGGCGCGTGTCGTATGAACCGGACGAGAATGGCCATTTTCGCCCGGAATATGCTGATGTCCTTGGTGTGCCTTTCACTTTTATGCCCTCTAACTCACAGAAGGATTTCGCTCCACCAAAGCCCCGTACGCATGTTTACGCAGACGAAACACGTTTAGCGCCGGAACTGCGATTTCCTCGTGTTGAGGGTTATCGGGTCGCGTTTCCATCTGGACGCCTTACCGGGACTTTCACCCAAGACAGCCGTTTGCGTCTGAGCGCTAGCGTGCCGATTCCAAAGGAAACGGAGGTCGACCCGCTCGTCGGCCTGTCAAATGTCCTTGACCTCTCCGATCTTGACGAAATCCGAGAGCAGACTGTCGCGTACATGCTGGCTAAGCGAGCCTTGGAGAAATGGGCCCGCATGGCCGAGACTGATGGCGGCGAGCCAACTTTTCTCTTCCCGCAATTTTTGACGATCGCTCGCAGGTGGCTGAACGAGTGTCTCGAACTGCGAGATGGCCGCACGGTAGGTTACTTATCGCTTGCTGGTTATCGAGAGGAAGCAGTCGAGCGAATCGTGCGAGCCTGCGCGAAGAGCCTCGCAACAGCGGGCCGTGAGGAAATCCGGCCCGTCATGAATGCCTTCGACCCCGAGGGATCCAGCAAAGATGTCGACTTCTTTACGACGAAGCAGACCCTACTCCAAACGGGCACCGAGAGATGCCAGGTAAACTATGTTGTTTTCGATAGCGACTGGGAGGCTGCGTTTGCTGAGCGATTGGAGCGCATTGCTAAGGTACGCGGGTACGTGAAGAACCACGGCCTGGGGTTCGAGGTGCCTTATGTTTTTATGGGCGAGGAGCGGCTTTACCGCCCAGATTTCATTGTCCATTGGGACGATGGGCGACTCGATCCACTCCAACTTATTGTCGAGATCAAGGGATTCCGAGGCCCGGACGCGGAAGCCAAGAAGGATACGCTTTCCGCGCTCTGGGTGCCCTCGATCAACAATGATGGGCGCTTTGGCCGATGGGGGCCGCCGGTAGAAATAATCGCGCCCTTCGATATGGATAAAGCGCTTGAAACAATAGTAGCGGCATTCGAGGCCGCAGAGGCAAAAGAACCATCGAACGCGGCCGCGGCTTGAAGGGGAGACAATGGCAAAAAGAATCAAGACCCCCAGCAAAATCTCAGTGGCAGCATGGCGCCACGAAAGCGCAACTCGGCGTAACAATCCGACGAGGGAGTTGCAGAGCCTCCTCGGCGACGAGGAGGCCTCGCCGATAGAACTTAAATTTGAGCGCCGTTTCAACCCCGACAGAAACCCCGAACTTTATGCCCGAAACATGGATCTGGACCCGCAGCTGGTATGGGCGCAAGACGGCAGTGGAGACGGCGCCGTGCAGTTGACCTGGAAGGGCAAAGATGATGAAGACCGGAAGCCGCTCGCGGTGGAGGCGGTGCCGATCTACACCGCTGAGAAGATCCATCCTAAAGCGATCATTGACGATATTCTC
>JBAUNL010000713.1:0-3429 GCA_049579205.1 Rhodomicrobium sp.
CGGCGATTTGCGAGCACTTCATCTATTCGGATGATTGCCAGCCACTGACATCGAATCTAGCCGATTACCTGATGCCATCGGCGCCGGAGATTCCAAGCATTGAGGTCCATCATTTCGTAACACCGTCGCCGGTCACGCCGCTCGGCATGAAGGGCTTGGGCGAAGGTGGCGCCATAGGGCCGGCAGCTGCTATTGCCAACGCGGTTTCGAACGCTCTGAGTGTTCCGGTCCGGGAGACGCCACTGACGAAGCATCGCATTTGGCAGCTGGCTCAAGGGGCAACAAAGGCACCGCCAATTGGATAGACGATGCCGTGAATGCAAACGGGGGGCTGGCAACCAAGCGGTTTAGAGTTGTAGGGCAAATGGATGGATCTGGGACTGAAGGGGAAACGGGCGCTGGTAACGGCGGCATCGCGAGGGCTCGGCCTTGCTACGGGCCGCGCTCTTGCCGCCGAAGGTGCGAAAGTTGCATTGGGCGCACGCAATGCGGGCCGCCTAAAATCCATTGCCGCGGAGCTAGCAGCTTCCGGCAACACCGAAGTGCTCCCAGTGGATCTTGATTTGTCCGAACCTGCCAGCATTCAAAGCGGCGTTGAGACAGTCGTCAACCGATGGGGAGGGATCGATATCCTGGTAATCAATACCGGCGGCACCGATGCTGGGCCGTTCCTCTCCATCACCCGCGAGCAATGGTCCGCCGCAATCGCTGGCACGATTATGCCGGCTGTAGATCTTCTCCATGCCGTGCTTCCCGCCATGAAAGCGGGCGGGGGCGGCCGAGTGCTCTTTATCACCACGGTCGGCGTTAAAGTCACGCAGCCGAACATGGTCCTTTCCAATGCAACGCGATTGGCGATGACCGGCATCGCAAAGACGCTATCCGAGGAGCTTGCCCAGGATAATATACTCGTCAATTCGCTGTGCCCGGGCCCAATAGACACCGGCCGGATGATCGATCTCATAAACGCAACCGCCGCGGCACGCAAAATCAGTCTCAAGGAAGCGGCGGCCGTTTGGCTGGACGAGGTGCCGCTTGGGCGCATGGGCCGGGCGGAAGATTTCGGCAAGATCGTTGCCATGATAGTATCAGATGCCGCCTCGTTCATCACCGGAGCCGCGCTTGCAGTCGATGGCGGAAAGTCGCGTGCTTATTGAGAGGGAAAAATGCCTGCAAGCGGCAACGATAGAGCCGTGTCAAACCGGTTCGAGGGCGGCGACCTTCTGGTACAGAGCTTACTGGGGTACGGCGTCCGGCAAGTTTTCTCGGTCTCCGGCGGACCTCTCAATTCCATCTACCATGCCTGTGCAGTACATGGCTTGGCGCTTCACCACACCCGTCACGAGGCAGCGGCATGCTTCATGGCGGAGGCCGCCAGCCGCATCACCGGCGTGCCTGGGGTTGCAGCTCTGACGCTTGGCCCTGGAGTAACGAATGCCGTCACACCAGCCCTGGTTTCGAAGATGGCATCGACCCCTCTGCTCATCATCGGCGCTCAGGCGAACACGCGCAGTTTCGATCGCGGCGCCGGCATGTCCGCCGATCACATTCCGATCATGGCGCCCGTTACGAAATGGGCCGCGCGCGTCCTCCATACGGAACGCATCCCCGAATATGTTGAAATAGCCTGGCGGCGCATCTGGTCTGGAAGCCCCGGTCCGGTCTTCCTTGAAATTCCGGCCGATGTTCTATCCGGGCGAGCGGAGCCTCGTGGAGTTAGCGTCACAGAGCCGCAATGGCCGGGTCTCGACAGCACTCATATTGAGGCCCTTCGCGAGGCAGTTTCTTGCGCAAAGCGCCCCTTCATTTTGATTGGCAATGAGGTGCGATGGGATCCGCCTAAATATCTTGGGCAGCTTATCGAAAGCGCCCATGTACCGTTTTCGACGATGCGCCTTGCCCGCGGCGCAATGGACGAAAATCATTCTTTGTGGGCAGGCCCCGGATACGTCCCATGTAATTCAACGCTCCGAAAGGCGCTGACGGAAGCTGACCTCGTCCTCTTACTCGGTCACAGCTTTGAATTCGATCTTGACTTTGGGGCTGGAGTTTCAAAAGACGCTACCGTTGCCCAATCCATCATGGATGCGGAACTTCTAGGCCGCAACCGGCGCGCGGATATCGGATTTGTGTCAGCACCGGGCGCCTTTGTGGATGCTCTCGCTGGGCTGCCGTTCCGCAGCGTTGATCGCGATTGGGTGCAGTCCGTTGTGCAGTCATGGCGGCAGGAGTGGCATTCTCAGTTTAGTTCTGCCACGACGGCGATGCTTCATCCGTTGCAAGCGGTGGATGCGGTTGTTGAGGCGATGCCCGCGGACACGGTTTATGTCACTTCACACGGCAACGTGGATTTTTGGGCCGATGCCCGGCTCAAAGTCAGAGCGCCGGATCTCTACCTTCGTGCGGGACAGGCCGGCGCTCTTGGTGCGGAAATCCCGTACGGAATAGGAGCCAAGTTTGCTAAGCCCGAACGTCCTGTCATCATCTTTGTGGGCGATGGAGGAGTGGGGTATCATATTACTGAGCTGGAAAGCGCGGCTCGCTACAATAGGCCGGTCATCGTTGTCGTCCTCGATGATGAGAAGTGGGGAGCAATCGCATTGCCTCAGCGGCAGTCTTACGGTGGGGAATATGAAATGAATCTACCGCGGCGCGACTGGGCGAAGGTTGCCGATGGCCTCGGCTGCTTCGGCGAAAAGGCGGAAACCGTCCAGGAAATCAAGCAAGCTTTAGGGAACGCTGTCGCCAGCGGGAAGCCGGCCCTGATCCAGGTTCCGGTCGCCTCCGTGCTTAGCCCCTACATGGCCTACATCTCAAAATAGCAGGTCGTTGCAATGAAAATTTGGCGCGAGAAAAATCCAGTCACCTTCACGCCCCCGGCTCATTTCGGGGGTCTTCAAGTCGCGAACTTCATCCCCCTCGAGGGCAACCCCTTCTCAGTCCAAATTTCCACGGCGCCTCCCGGCGGCGGTGGAGAAATGCATTTTCACGACGATTGGTCTCAGGTGTTCTTCGTCATGAAAGGGCAGCTGACCTTCGATACGGGCACCGAGCGCTTCACTCTGAGCGAAGGCGAAGGCGTTTTATTCGAGCCCAACGATCCTCACTACACGCTGAACGAAGGAGCAGGAGACAGCGTCTCACTTGTCATCACCGTAAAGCATAAACCGGACAGCGCTTCTGTTTAAAACGGGCACGCAAGCGGCGAAACCGCAAGCAATGAAACCACGCGAAAAATGAGCGGCGAGCTTGCCGCCGCAGCTCATCCTACTAAGATGGCGGCACGAACATTCCAAAAGCGACGCAACGCCTTGTCGGACTTGCGGCGCCCAAATTCTCAGGGTGGAAGAAGACAATGCAGATAAACCTCAACGCCGATATGGGCGAGGGCTTCGGTGCTTATGATATCGGTAACGACGAAGCAATCCT
>JBAUNL010000714.1:0-9012 GCA_049579205.1 Rhodomicrobium sp.
ATCTTTGGCGGTCGCAGAGGCGCAAGCCAGTTACGGGCGCGGAGCAGCTGATCGGCAGCGAAGCCAGAGTACTGAACTGGCGCGACGGTGAAGGCTATGTCTGGGCTCAAGGCGAGCGCTGGCACGCAAGAGGGCGCAGAGTATTCGCCGCAGGTGACAGGTTGATAATCAAAGGTCTGGATGGGCTGACCCTGGATGTTGACGCGAAATGCGATAATCCAGACAAAACGCAAAAGGATTGACGGCACAAATGGGACTTATCAGCTTAGTTTTTCTTGTTCCGGCGCTGTTTGTGCTTTGGCTGGTTATCCTGTCAATCCGGATATTGCGCGAGTACGAACGGGGCGTCGTCTTTACGCTGGGGCGTTTTACGAGGGTAGCCGGTCCTGGACTCGTGTTCCTGATCCCTATTGTCCAGCAGATGGTCCGCATGGATTTGCGCACCGTGGTGGATGTCGTCCCGCCTCAGGATGTAATTACCAGGGACAACGTGCCCGTTAGAGTGAACGCGGTCATTTATTTCCGCATGGTTGATCCGGAGCGGGCGATCATGAACGTTGCCAATTATATGTCCGCAACGAGCCAGCTCGCACAAACAACCCTGCGTTCCGTGCTGGGCAGGCATGAGCTTGATGAGCTGCTCGCCGAAAGGGACAAGCTCAATAACGACATTCAGACCATTCTCGACCAGCATACCGATCCCTGGGGGATCAAGGTTTCAAATGTCGAGATCAAGGATGTCGACTTGAACGACAGCATGGTCCGGGCGATCGCCAGGCAGGCCGAGGCCGAGCGGCTGCGCCGCGCCAAGATTATTAATGCCGAAGGCGAACAGCAGGCGGCTGAGAAGCTGGTCGAGGCCGGCAAGATGCTAGCACCGGTTCCAAGCGCCATGCAGCTTCGTTACTTCGCCGCCTTGCACGACATCGCCGGAGAACGCTCTTCAACGATCGTGTTCCCAATTCCGATTGATTTGTTCGATAAACTGAAAAGCTGAAGCATCCGGCTGCCGCGCTGCGACTTCCTCCTCAGCGACTTATTGCGCAAACATTGCTTGACTTCGGGCAAGCTCAACTTTAGGGGCGAATAAGTTATGTCAGCGGAGGCGTTAAGGATGGCCGAGAAAACGGCTCTCAATCAAATACTGAGGTCTGTCAAGAATTACACTTATCCGAACCGGGTAGCGGCACAAATCAAGCGGGCTAATGCCCGGCGGCACGAGGACAAGTTCTTGAGGCATGCAACAGGTCTCATCCATGTTGGCGCCAATACAGGTCAGGAAAGAGATTACTACGCTCGTCACAATTTAGATGTTCTATGGATCGAACCAATTAATGCTGTCTTCGAAACCTTGTCAAAGAACATCTCCACCTATCCTAAGCAAAAGGCCATAAATGCACTTGTTACCGATAAAGAGGACGCAGAGTATACATTTAATTTATCGAGCAACGCCGGGTTGTCCTCATCCATCCTTGAACTGAAGGGTCACAAGGACATTTGGCCAAAGGTGAATATGGTCAGCAAGATAAAGCTGAAATCGCGGACGCTAGACAGCATTATATCCGAGGATGGCGGCAACCACGACGCCCTTGTTCTGGGCACACAAGGTTCGGAGTTGCTTGTCTTAAAAGGAGCCAGGAATACGCTCGAACGTATCAAGTTTATCAAGTCGGAGGCCGCTGATTTTGAAATCTATGAAGGGTGTACGACTGTTACGGAGCTATCTGACTTCCTCGCAAATCTAGGTTTTGAACTCTACGGGAAGTTCAAATTCGCATCCGCAAAAGGGGTCGGGTCCTGCTACGATTTAATTTTTAGCCGGCCGCCGGTCTAACGTACCGTTTGGCCGCATCAAAGTGCGGTCATGGGCGAAGGTTGCGGAAGAAATCCTTAAGCAAGGCGGCGCAGCGCGTTTCGGCAATGCCGCCATAAACTTCAGGCGCGTGGTGGCAGGTAGCGGCCGAGAAAAATCTCACGCCGTGTTCCACGGCACCCCCCTTTTCATCAGACGCACCGAAGTACAGCCGTCCAATCCGCGCAAAGGAAATGGCTGCCGCGCACATTGCGCAGGGCTCAAGCGTTACATAGAGGCCGTATCCAGGCAAACGCTCGCTCTTGGCGGTGAGGCAAGCTTGGCGGATGGCCAGAATTTCCGCGTGGGCCGTTGGATCGCTAGCCGCGACTACGAGGTTGTGTGCTCTCCCTACGACGTCTCCTGCCGGCGATACCACGACCGCACCCACAGGCGTCTCGCCGAGGCTGGCAGCCTTCTCTGCCTCGGCCAAAGCTAGTTCCATGTGGGGGTTAATTCTCATCCAGCGATAGTAGAGCAACGTAAATCATCATGGAACCCATTCTCATACGGGCCTGCTTTTGCTTACCGTTCTTTCCTGAGCCCGGAAAAAATGCCTTAACCTCGCCTATGCCGCCCCGCTGGCTATGCGCCTTGGCGCCTGAGCGGACTTCCACCCACTTGCCGCAGACTCCACTTGGGCTTATTTTTACCGGCATCGGTAACGGATGTGTGTCATACTGCTGCAATGACGCGCCGGCATGGTGACGCCCTATAAATCATCGTCCGCGCGGAAGGGTGGTGGACCGGCTCGCCGCATGGAATTATAAAGCGCCTGTGAGATATCGCGCCCTCTTTCTTTCTGACATGCATCTCGCTGCCCGGGCCTGCAAGTCCGAGGAACTATTGAGTTTTCTTAAATCTCATGATGCCGCCGACATCTATCTTGTGGGGGATGTTTTCGATTTCTGGCGTCTGCGCCGCAACGCGTCGTGGCCCCCTTCGCAAACGGAAGTCGTGAAAGAGCTGCTTGCGAAGGCGCGCAACGGGTCGCGGATCACCTATATTCCCGGCAATCATGACAACGAGATCCGCACTTTTGCGGGTACCACCCTCGGTCCTTTCGAGATCAGGCTGCAAGCCGTGCACATCACCGCGGACGGCCGCCGTTTCCTTGTTATCCATGGCGATGAGTTCGACGTGGTTATCAAGAGGGCGCGGTGGCTCGCCGTGCTCGGCGATGTGAGCTATGACCTCGCCTCGTTGGCCAATACGGTCCTGAACTCAGTTCGCCGCGCGATGGGGCGCCCTTACTGGTCCCTCTCCGCCTTCCTCAAATATCAAGTCAAACGAGCGGTCAGCTACGCTGGAAATTTTGAGAAATCCGTCGCATCTGCAGCCAGGAATGCAGGCGCCGCAGGCGTTATCTGCGGTCACATCCACCATGCATCGATGCACTTGGTCGATGGCATTCACTATGTGAACACCGGCGATTGGGTCGATAGCTGTACCGCCGTCGTTGAGCACGCAGACGGCCGCCTCGAAATTATCCGCTGGAGCGACCGGCTCCGCTCCCGCAAATCACCAGCCGCCAAGGCAGCGGCCGTTTCTGCCGCGTCATGATGCGAGTCCTCATCGCCACGGATGCGTGGAAGCCGCAAGTGAACGGCGTCGTAAACACCTACAATAACTTGCACCGTGAAGCTGCCGCCGCCGGTATTTCATTGTCGTTTTTGACGCCTTCAGAATTCCGGACGGTGCCGATGCCAGGCTATGGGGAAATCCGCCTTGCACTGATCCGCCCCTCCGATGCGATAAAGCGCATTAAGCTTGAGAGCCCCGATTGCGTTCACATCGCCACCGAAGGGCCCATCGGCGTCGCTGCGCGAGTGGCCTGCCTTAGCAGCGGCAGGAAGTTCACAACGAGCTACCACACCCGGTTTCCCGAGTACATGGCGGCCCGCCTTCCCTTGCCCTTGTCGTGGGGCTACCGCTTCGAGCGATGGTTTCACAATGCCGGCGCGGGTGTTTTAGCCGCCTCTCAGTCTCTTTGTGCTGAGCTTACGGTGAATGGTTTCACAAAAGTTCGTCTATGGTCCCGGGGCGTCGATCTCGATCTGTTCCGCCCCCGCGAGGTGGACCGCTTCGGCTTGCCGCGTCCGGTTTTCCTTTATGCAGGCCGCGTCGCGATCGAGAAAAATCTCGACGCTTTCCTTAACTTGGACCTTCCCGGAAGCAAGGCCGTCGTCGGCGGCGGTCCGCAATTGCGCGAGCTTCAGCAGCGATATCCACATGCCCTATTCACCGGGCCGAAGTTCGGGGCAGATCTGGCCGACCATTATGCTTCGGCGGATGTTTTTGTTTTCCCAAGCCTGACCGACACATTCGGCAATGTGCTTCTTGAGGCACTTGCCTGTGGCATTCCCGTGGCCGCTTATGATGTCACCGGTCCCAAGGATGTCATCGCAAACGGCACTGTTGGCATTCTCGCGGATGACCTCAGGGAAGGCGCCCTTGCCGCCCTTTCCATTGATCGCACCGCATGCCGCGCTTACGCAGAACAATTCAGCTGGAATGCCTGCGCTCACAGGTTCCGCGAAATTCTTGCTGAGGCCAATGCCTTTACGGCTCCGGTTCCGTCATTATCTAACACGGCAGAGATTGCGCTTTCGTAGACACGGCGCCGCGGAGGGGTGTGCATGCAATTGCCGGTGATCGCCGATATGGCCAACGCCGATAAGCAAATTCGGCCTTTCGCAGTGGAGACGCCCCTGCTCGAATGGAGCGTCTTGAACGAAGCGACCGGCGCTAGGATTCTTTGCAAGGCCGAATGCTTGCAGCGAACAGGCACCTTCAAATTCCGCGGGGCCTATAATCGCATTTCGAGGATCGACCGGAACGACTTTCCAGGCGGCGTTGTGGCCTGTTCTTCGGGAAACCACGCCCAGGGGGTTGCCGAAGCCGCGCGGCTCTGTGGTATCGAAGCCGTCATCGTTATGCCTTCGGACGCGCCGCAGATAAAGATCGCACGGACCAGCCAGGCCGGAGCCGAAGTCGTCTTCTACAATCGCGAAACGGAAGACCGGAACGCGATCGCGCTCGAACTGTGTAAAAAGCTTGGCGCTGCATTCGTCCCGCCCTTTGACGATCCTTACGTGATCGCGGGTCAAGGCACAGTAGGACTCGAATTGTCGCGACAGGCGAAGGCGGCCAGCGCCGATGTCGACGCCGTCCTGATGCCTGCAAGCGGCGGCGGGCTCGCAGCTGGAGTGGCCATGGCCGTGAAGAGCGTTTTTCCTGCGGCGGAGATTTACTGCGTTGAACCAAAGGGCTTCGACGACTACAAGCAGTCGCTCGCCGCAGGAGCACGGCAGAGCAATGTCCTCGCCAGCGGCTCGGTGTGCGACGCCCTCCTCGTGAAGGAGCCCGGTGAGTTAACTTTTGCCATCAACAGGGAGCTTCTTTCGGGTGGAATCGCGGTCAGCGACGAGGAGGCTAGGCACGCTGTTGCCTATGCCTTCCGCGAGATGAAGCTCGTTCTCGAGCCTAGCGGTGCCGTACCTCTTGCGGCGGTATTGTCCGGGGCTTTTTCCGCGCGTGGCCGCACGGTGGCGCTGGTGCTTTCAGGCGGCAACGTCGATCCAAAGCTGTTTGCAGATATCATTTGCGACGGCAAGGAAATGACGCAGTCCAGCCAATAAAAGGTTAAACTTCGAGCATTACCCTCTGACCATGATTTCCCGCCGCAGCTTTCTTACTCTGGGCGCAGCCACGGCAGGTTCCGGCATGCTGGGAGCGGCCGACGCGTTTGCGATCGAGCCTGGCTTCAGTCTTGCCGTGAAGGAGTGGAATGTCACTCATACGAGCTGGCCATCATCTGCGCGGCCACTTCGGATAGGTGTCCTCACGGATATTCATGCGGTCGAACCATGGATGCCGCCATCGCGAATTGGCTCGATTGTAAACCGGATGAATGGCCTGAACCCCGATATGATCGTGCTACTGGGGGATTACGTCAACGCGCTCAGACCGCATTATTACACATCTTTGGTTCCCATTGCGGAGTGGATGGCCCCTCTTAGGGAGCTTCACGCTCCACTTGGCGTCTATGCTGTACTCGGCAATCACGATTGGTGGTCTGGTGAAGTGCCTGCAATAAGCCGTGCCTTTGCCCGGGCAGGCATACATCTTCTGGAAAACGATGCGGTACGCATTAGCTGGGCGCAGCACGAGTTCTGGGTCGCAGGGCTCGGCGATCAGATTGCCTATGGGCTGCACGGCGTTGACAATCTTTCCGGCACTCTTCGTCAAATTACGAACGGCTCACCCGCCCTTCTTCTCGCCCACGAACCAGATATTTTTCCGCGTGTCCCGTCAAGGATTGCCCTCACATTAGCGGGACACACCCATGGCGGTCAGGTCTATATCCCCTTCCTGGGCCGACCGGCGCTTTATGCCAGCTCTTCGAGACGTTACCCGCATTATGCCTATGGCCATATCCAGGAAAATGGCAGGCACATGATCGTTTCGAGCGGGCTCGGCCTGTCAAATTTTCCGGTTCGCTTTTTGGTGCCCCCTGAAATTGCGCTCATCACCTTGGGCAGCGCCCAAGCGTAAGCCTCACGCAATCCTCCCTTAACACCCGCCTGGCAAACTGATAACTAGGTAGAAGCGGTGCAAGCCGCTTCGGGTGATGATTGCAGGGTTGGGGCTGTATATGGGTAAAATGCTTTTAGCGGCAGCAGCGCTTTTGGCTTCGGGGGCGTTCATCTCGGGTGCAGAGGCGCGCATCGTTGTTCACGTCAGCAAATCAAGACAGATGATGTATGTCTATGTCGATGGCGTCTTGGTGCGTGAGTGGGCGGTATCTACTGCAAGGGGCGGCTATAGCACCCCATCGGGCGTGTTTCATCCCACGGGCCTAGATCCGTATCATCGCTCGAGCAAATATCACAACTCGCCGATGCCGTACTCGATCTTCTTCCGTGGCGGCTACGCTATCCACGGGTCTTACGAGGTAAGCCGCCTCGGCAGGCCGGCATTTCATGGATGCATTCGCCTTGATCCTGAGAATGCCAGCGAGCTCTACGGCCTCGTCCGAAGGTCGGGCGGAACAAAAATCGTTGTTTCACAGTAGCCTGAGCCCTGTGCGCTGAGGTGGCCGTTTGCCGCTTATGGGCGGATGCAGCGCTTCTTCGTAAACTTAAGCTTAAAAATTTGCGGCTTTGTGCGTTTTGGCACTGCGCCTTCGCACTCCCGGTTCAATGATGTCTTGTGCCCGGTGGGGAAAAATATCGGGAGGCTGATTTTGGCACCGTCCCGCGCAATTATTGGTATCGCTAACCCTTTTCCATGCGGCTCCGCCGGCGCACTGAAATTTGCACCTTCCTGGCCTCTCCGGTTATAAGCTCCTTCCTATTCTGCCATTGAGTCCCACCTAGCGTAGCCAGACGCTCCGCTATGTGCGCGTTTACAGTTGCGGCGATTAATGCAGCTGAGATGGCGGCGTAGAGTTTGCACGAAAGGAAGGTTACAATGATCCGGAGCAAGCTGACCGAAGCTTTGAAAGAGGCCATGCGGGCCAAGAAGGAGCCTGCGACCACGACAATCCGGATGATCAATGCTGCGATAAAACAGAAGGACATTGACGTCGCGCGTGGACGCGGCGATCAGCAAATCGGCGATGATGAAGTTCTGAATTTGCTTCAAAGCCTGATCAAGTCCAGGCGGGAATCCATACAGCTCTATAAGCAGGGCGAGCGGCAAGATCTTGTGGATAAGGAAGAGGCGGAGATCGCTCTAATCGAGCAATTCCTTCCGAAACAGTTGAGCGAAGAGGAAACGAAAGCCGCAGTACGCGAGATCGCTGCCTCGGTAGGAGCGTCGAGTGTGAAGGACATGGGAAAAGTCATGGCCGCGCTGAAAACAAGATACGCGGGTCAGCTTGACATGACGAAGGCGAGCGCGCTCGTAAAGCAAGTCCTTACCGGCGGCTGAAGAAGCGGAAGACTCCGCAGAGCCAATCGGCGACTCTTGAGCCTGTGATTTCGGCTAGTGGACTTGCGAAAGCTTTGTTTTTCCCCAGCTTTCACGCTTATGCTGTAGGACTTCCGGCATTTTTGAGACGATCTCGACAAGCAGTATGATCTCTTGCCGAAGCTGAGTATCGTCTATCTGATCGAATGCCGAAATAAGCCGTTGCGTCTGCTCGAACCTGGTCCTGCCATCGGAAGTGGTACCGACGCCAGCGAGCAGACAGCGGAACAGCTCGTCGATTACGTTACGCTCAATCATTACAAACCCCACAACAAACGCACCCAGACTTGGTTGTACAGGGCAGGTATTACAATTCCAAGACACTTTTAAGACGAGCAACGCAGAACTAGGCCCATTTTACCTAACGTCCGCCCAATTCGGTAGCCGGCAAATGCCCGCCGAAAGCAATGCTATGCATATGTCCTTATAAAATGCGAAGGAGAAAGTAATAGAAGCTGCCGGACCGTGGTGTAAATTTATCTCTCTTGTGACGCCTTAGCCACAAACCAGCGCAAGCACCCGCAAGCTAAAGTGGCTGCACCTCTTTGAACCTCGCCCGCGCGGGCTGGAAAAGCCTCTTACCCCACCCAATTACGGCCTACCGGCGAACTCGACCAATTTGGACTGGTGAATGACTGCCAAAGCCGCTTTATATTCCGAAAGGGTCAGCTCGAAGATGGAAGTGACTTTCAAATATTTTGCCTGGGTGCGGGAGCGTATTGGAGTGGCCGAGGAGAAGGTCACCCTCCCGGAAAGCGTTTCCACGGTGGCTGATGCGATGCGCTGGCTGAAAGGCCGCGGTGAAGGCTATGCTGCAGCCTTCGACCGCGAAGACATCATCCGAGCCGCGCTCGACCAAACCCATGCGCCGCATAGTGCATCCATAAAGGGCGCGCGGGAGGTTGCATTCTTCCCCCCCGTTACCGGCGGCTAATATAAGCGTCCTCATGGATTGTTACAAAGGAGCGGTGTCAGGTGGCTAAGGCTCGTCTTGGGAACTTTTTCGAAGATTTTCGGCTCGGGCAAATTATCGAGCACGCGACGCCTCGCACCGTGACGGCCGGGGACGTCTCTCTTTACACAGCACTGTACGGCCCGCGTTTCGCGGTCCAGTCCTCAGACGAATTCGCGAAAGCCATCGGCTATCCAAAAAGCCCGGTCGATGACCTTCTCGTCTTCCACAT
>JBAUNL010000715.1:0-9949 GCA_049579205.1 Rhodomicrobium sp.
AGGAAAGCTTCCCCTACACGATCAGAGTGGTTTCGGAGATAACGGAGTCGAATGGCTCATCTTCGATGGCAAGCGTTTGCGGCGCGTCACTGGCGATGATGGATGCCGGCATCCCCTTGTAGAGTCCTGTGGCAGGGATTGCGATGGGCCTTATCAAGGAGGAGGAAGGCGTTGCCGTTCTCTCCGACATCATCGGCGACGAGGACCATCTCGGCGATATGGACTTCAAGGTTGCCGGAACCGCAAACGGTGTCACGGCGCTGCAAATGGACATCAAGATCACCGGGATTACTACGGAGATCATGAAAACGGCGCTCGATCAGGCGCGCGAAGGCCGGATGCACATTCTCGGTGAGATGTCTAAGGCGCTCGGGCATGCACGGAAGGATTTAGGCGAGCATGCGCCTCGCATCGAAACGATCACCATCCCAACGGACAAAATCCGCGAGGTGATTGGCTCCGGGGGCTCGGTGATCCGCTCGATTGTGGAGGAGTCCGGCGCCAAGATCGACATTTCCGATGACGGCACCGTCAAGATCGCGGCGGCAAACCAGAACTCGATCAAGGATGCCATGAACCGCATCAAGATGATCACGTCAGAGCCCGAAGTCGGCCAGATTTACAAGGGCAAGGTCGTAAAAATCGTGGAATTCGGCGCCTTTGTGAACTTCTTCGGCGCCCGCGACGGCCTCGTCCATATCTCGCAAATGTCCGACCGCCGGCTGAAGCACGCTTCCGAAGCTGTGAAGGAAGGCGGCGAGGTCTATGTGAAGGTTATGGGCTTCGACGACCGCGGCAAGGTCCGCCTTTCGATGAAGGGGATCGACCAGAAGACCGGAAAGGAAGGCGCGCCCGCCGAGCAGCCTTCGGAAGCGGCGAGCTGAGCGTAGCAAATCTTGCTCATGATCAAGGCCGCGCACCCGCGGCCTTTTTCTTTGCTGAGAAGCCTTTATCTGCGTCCTGGGAAATTGCGCCTTGGACCTTGAGGCAGATGATACCAACTTGGGGGAGACTTGGCGAAATCTTCCGAGGGATGGGCTGAATGGGTCTTCTGGTAAACGGCGTCTGGCACGATCGGTGGTATGACACCGCCGAGTCTGGCGGGCGTTTCGTACGCTCTGAAAGCCAGTTTCGTAATTGGATCACCCCTGACGGTAAACCAGGCCCTTCCGGAACTGGCGGCTTTAAAGCGGAGCCTGGCCGTTATCACCTCTACACGTGCCTTGCCTGCCCCTGGGCTTCGCGCGCCATGATTTTCCGCACGCTCAAAGGCCTCGAAGGTGCAATTTCTGTGTCGGTGGTCAATTGGTTTATGGGTTCCGAGGGATGGACTTTCGACGCTGGGCCGGGGGTCATCCCTGACACCGTAAATGGCGCGACGCGGCTGTACGAGGTCTACACCAAGGCTGACCCCAGCTATTCCGGCCGCGTCACCGTTCCAACTCTCTGGGACAAAAAAACCGGCACCATCGTCAACAACGAATCTTCTGAAATCATTCGCATGTTCAACAGCGCCTTCGACGCCGTTGGCGCGAAGCCCAGAGACTACTATCCGAAGGAGCTTCGGACCGAGATAGATGCGCTCAACGCGGAAATCTACGGCCGCGTCAACAATGGTGTTTACAAAGCGGGTTTCGCGACTACGCAGGCGGCGTATGAGGAAGCCGTTATTCCGCTGTTCGCGACGCTGGACCGGCTTGAGGAACGGCTCACCAGTCGCAGGTATCTTTGCGGCGGACGCATTACCGAAGCGGATTGGCGCTTATTCACGACGCTGGTCCGGTTTGACCCCGTGTATAACGGGCATTTCAAATGCAACATCCGAAGGATCGCGGATTACCCGAACCTGTGGGGCTATACGCGAGAGCTCTATCAATGGCCGGGCGTCCGCGAAACGGTGAACTTCTTCCACATAAAACACCATTATTACGAAAGCCACGCCACCATCAACCCGACGCGCATCGTGCCGGTTGGCCCTGAACTGGACTTCGATGCGCCGCACGGCCGCGAACACCTTCCCAGCCTTGGATAGTTCCCGAAGGGAGAGGATGCCTGCATCAACAAGAGAGGGTCAGTTGGCCTTTCCAGCGCCTCTCAACGTTTCTAGATGTTGAAGAAGCACTTCATTGAAGCGGCCTGGGTCCTGGATTTGCGGAGCGTGCCCATAATCCGGGAACATAACCAGCACCGAGCCAGGAATGGCCTTCGCGGTCTCTGGCCCGAGTTTCTTGTAATCCCCTAAATGTTGTGCGACCTCAGGCGAAGCTCTGTTCTTACCGATTGCGGTATTGTCCTTGGCGCCGATCAGCAATAGAGTCGGCACGCGGATATTTCCGAATTCATAGACGACCGGCTGGCAAAATATCATGTCCGAGGTCAGGGCCTGACTCCAGGCGAAAAGCTCACCGTCCTTTCCTCGATACATGCTGGCGAGAATATCGACCCATTTGTCATATTCGGGCTTCCACTCGCCTGCGTAATAGGTATTACGCTCATAGTTGCGGATACTGTCGGCCGTTGTCTTAAGTTCGCCCTGATAGAGTTGATCGATGGTGGCGAAGGGAACGCCCTTGGCTTTCCAATCCTCCAGTCCGATGGGGTTGACTTCAACCAGCGCCTTCGTTTCCTTCGGATACATCAGCGCATAACGGAACCCGAGCATTCCGCCGGTTGAGTGCCCCATGATGATAGGGTTCTTCACGCCAAGCTGCTGCAGCAAGGCGTGTGTGTTGGCCGCGAGCTGGTGGAAGCTGAACTGATAATGTTCAGGCTTGGAAGATTTACAGAAGCCGACCTGATCCGGCGCGATGACGCGATAACCCCGGGCGATCAAAGCCCGGATGGTCATTTCCCAAGTTGCTCCGCAGAAATTCTTGCCATGGAGAAGAACGGCGGTATCGCCATTCGCGGGCCCTTGGGGTGCAACATCCATATAGGCCATGGACAGCGGCAGTTTTTGGGACGTGAACTCGAAGCGGTGTACCTCAAAGGGGTAGTTGAAATCAGATAGCATCACATCGGCGAACGAGGGGCGGGGCAGGAAGACGGCTGCGGCCAGCGCCGAGGCTATTCTGAATGCCGAGAAGAGTTTCATTCCGCACACCCTCTTGGGACTAGATTTGCGTTCGCCGCTTTATGGCGACGCGGCAAGGCCAAGATCACGATCTTGACGAGATCGGAATATATCCAAGGCTCGCAACAGGAAGGAAAGGTAAGATTAACCAGTTTTGTATCATGTAGCGGCATTGGGGCTAGTTCAATGGGGCGTTCAGTCGGGATATTGCTCATATGCGCCGCCGTCGGCGGTTGTGCATCGGCTGGAAGTCTGCCTTCTTTGTCAAGTATCGGCGGAGGAGGCACCCACGATATGCCTCCCAAGGCGGAGCCGGCGCAAGATACCGCGGCTTCAAAAGGCAGCGGTTCTACCCTAGGCAACATCTGGTCAAATTTCTCGTCGCCGTTCAGCTCAGGCGTGCAGCCAGTCTCGCAGAAGTCCCCTCCCGCGGAAATGACGGCGCTGGATCCGAATGAGGCCTTGCGCCTTGTTAACGACTACCGTGCCCAAAATGGGCTCAAGCCTGTTGCACTTGATCCCCATGCAACGCAAGCGGCGACGGCGTTGGTTCAAGACATGGCCAAGCATGACCATATGTCGCACTTCGGACCGAATGGGCAGGATATCGGCAAGCGCCTGATGGGTGCAGGATATCCTTTCCACCTTGCGGCCGAAAATGTCGCTGCAGGACAGCCAACTTTGACGGGTCTCATAGACGACTGGAAGAAAAGCCCAACTCATAGCCGCAATATGCTGCTGAAAGATGCAAAGCATATCGGCATCGCTTATGAGTATAAGTCCGATACGAAGTTCAAGACATTCTGGGCCCTTGTCGCCGCGGCTCCATGACGCCTGTTCTTGAAACAAGGCGCCTTGTGCTTCGGCCGCTGACGCTGGAGCATGCTGCCGCTACCCAGGAGCTGTTTCCCCATTGGGAAATCGTGCGTCTTCTCAGCAATAAAGTTCCCTGGCCGTATCCGGAGGATGGAGCGCTCGCCTTTTATCGTGACATAGCGCTTCCCGCCGTAGCGCGCGGCGAAAAGTGGACCTGGGCTATTTTTCTGAAGGGCGGCCCAGCTCATTTGATCGGTTGCATCAATCTTTCCTTGGAGACTACCGAAAATCGGGGCTTTTGGCTCGGTATCCCGTGGCAGGGCCAAGGTCTGATGACGGAGGCATGCGCCGTTGTCACGGATTTCTGGTTCGGCGTCCTTGGGCAGGAACGCCTGCGCGTCTCGAAGGCAGCAGCGAACGCTGCCTCTCGCAAAGTGTCGATGAAACAGGGCGCCCGTCTTATAGCAGTTGAAGAGCGCGACTTCGTATCCGGCCGCTTCCCGGCCGATATTTGGGAACTCACGAGAGAAGATTGGAAGTTCCCAGCCCCTGCATGACGCGGAAAGCGAAAGCTCCGGCGCTAGAAGAGAAGTCAGGCCGGAGATAGGTCAGTCTTTCGTCTTGCCGGCACGGCTGTTCGTAGCCTTTTTGGGATCAAGACCCTTGACTACTGCCGGCTGTCCGGATCCGCGAGGCCCTTCATCTGTCACGCCCATGCGGGTGCTGCCTTCCCCGCCGGTCCAACCGGTGGAGCCCATATTTTGGGTGCCAGAATTGGGGCCGTCCTGGAGGCCCGTGGGAGGCACTCCGGGTTGGCTTTTTGCGTTTGAGTCATTAGCGAAGGCGGTTCCGGTCCCGGCCAATATTGCGATTGACAGAGCGATGGGAAGATAACTGCGCATGATGTGTCCCTCCGCCAAGCCAACGTAACCAAAGGCCTCAAAGTTCCTAGGCCGGGGCTCAGTTTTTGCCTGGCGGCCGTTGCACAGCTAGCCGGCTTGCACACGCCGGATAGGAAATTGCAACCTGCGACATATATACTGGCGCATCTAGTAAGCGAAAGGGAACGTGAACGCCGGTTCGCCCGTTAAAAGGAAAAGTTCGCGCTTAGTTTTTGCGAGGTTGTGTTGTGTATGTCGCCGAAGCCGCAAGCGAGCGTCATGAAGCGTTCGGCCATAGGCCAAAGGTCCTGCTCGTCGAAGATGAGGCCATTATCCGTCTCGCGCTCGCGTCCGAGTTAAGGGGGGCGCGATATGAGGTGATAGAGGCTTCCAATGCCGACGAAGCCCTGGAGATCCTCGAAAGCGTCCCGGTGGATTTATTGATCAGCGATTTTTTCATGCCAGGCTCGATGGACGGCCTTCAGCTCGCGGAGTGCGCCCGGGAATCCTGCGAGAAATTGAAGATCATCATGCTGTCAGGTCATCTCCCCCAGCCACCATCCGCGAAGCTCGCGGACTGCTATTTTCCAAAACCTTATCGCAGCTCGGCGGTGCTGGCGTCCTGCCGGGATCTGCTGCATTTTCCCGGCTAATGCTTACCCTTTTGGGCGACTATCTTCAGGACTGCCGAAGCAGTTCACCATACAATGTGGACGCCAAGCATTGAGCCAAGATAGAGGATCAATAGGCACCACCCCGCGACCACACTCGCGATGGGTAGAATTTCGAATGGTATCTTCATCGTTTTCGTGGCTCCTACGCAATCGCAGGGTCCAGGGCTGGCGTAGACGCTGGCGGTGCGGTCCGTCGAGGGCGTCACCCTGAAATCTAAGGCGCGGGCTGTTTGTGACCGCAATCCAATATTGGCTTCATTTGCTTCTGCCGCCATGATACCAAGCCTCGTTCCCAGCGTCGCAAGCGATCTTTCATGAACAGCACGAGCCCTTCCATTGCCCTCCCGCAAGGCGTCGCGGCTTCACGCAGCGGAGGCACTGCCGCGATGGCAGTCTCAGCGCTGGGCGTCGTATTCGGCGATATCGGCACGAGCCCTCTCTATACGCTCAAAACAGTCCTTGCGGTGAGCGGCGGTGAGACCGCAAGCCGCGTCACGGCGCTGGGCAGTCTATCCCTAATAATATGGACACTGATCGTCATCGCCACGATCAAATATGTCAGCGTTGCAATGCGCGTCGACAATCACGGCGAGGGCGGCATCATGGCGTTGATGGCCCTTCTTGGGGGCCGCAAGAAACGGCGCGCCGTCATTATCGCCTTCGGATTGTTCGGTGCGGCTTTGATCTATGGCGACGGTGCGATCACGCCTGCCATCTCGGTTTTATCTGCCCTCGAAGGCCTTTCGATCCTGACCTCCCGCTTTGACCCCTTCATCGTCCCCGCCACGGTCGCGATCCTTGTCGTTCTATTCCTGGTGCAGCCGCGAGGGACAGAGCAAATCGGGAGGATGTTCGGGCCCATTATGGCTGTATGGTTTATTACCATCGGGCTTTTAGGCATCTGGGGCATCTCCAAGAACCCATCTGTGCTTGCGGCGGTCAATCCCCTTCATGGCGCGCGCTATCTCGCTTCTGGGGGTTTCGGCGCATTCCTTGTCCTTGGCGCCGTCTTCCTTTGCGTCACAGGCGCTGAGGCGCTTTATGCCGATATGGGGCATTTTGGCAGGCGGCCGATCCAGTTGGCGTGGTCGGCTTTGGTTTTTCCCTGCCTCGTCCTGAATTATGCGGGGCAATCGGCTTTGGTTCTCAACGGCGTCCCGATCACGGGCAATATCTTCTATGCACTTTGCCCAGACGGCTTGCTTTTTCCTCTTGTCCTTTTAGCCACCGCCGCGACCATTATCGCCAGCCAATCTATCATTACCGGCGCTTTTTCCATGACCCGCCAAGCCGTCCAACTGGGCTGGCTTCCGCGTCTGCGCATCACCCAGACCTCCGCTCTTGGCTACGGCCAAATTTACGTTGGGACGGTGAATTGGCTGATGATGCTCGTAACGATCGCGCTGACCCTAATTTTCCGCAAGTCGGATAATCTCGCTGCCGCCTATGGCATCGCGGTTTCGGCAACGATGCTGATGACCACGGTGCTGCTGTTTATTGCTATGCGTGAGTATTTGCGTTGGGGGTTTTGGCTAAGCCTTGCTGTTTCGGGATGCTTTCTGATTGTCGATAGCGCCTTCTTTGCCGCGAACTCGATGAAGATCGCGGAAGGCGGCTATGTTCCGCTCGCTCTCGCTTCTTGCATTTACGGTCTTATGTGGATTTGGCACACAGGCCGCCAAGCGGTTATGCGCGCAATTACGTCAAAGCAGATTTCAGTTGAGAAATTCACGGCAGGCTTGGCCGAGCGCGGGGTGCCGCGCGTACCTGGAACAGCGGTTTTCCTGACGCGGTCGACGAGGGGAGTCCCTCCCGTGATGGCTTGGCATGTGAAGCATAACCGGGCACTTCACGAGCGAGTGATGGTTTTGAATGTCTCGATCGAGCCCGTGCCGTGGGTGAGGAACGATGACCGTGTCACGTTCATTCAGGAAGCACCCAATTTTTGGCGCGCAACAGCATATTTCGGCTTCATGGAGAGACCCGATATTCCCTCCGTCTTGCAGGAGGCAAAGGAGAAAGGCTGTAACCTCTTGCTCAATGATGTGACCTATTACGTCGGGCACGAAACGATCATATCCCGCGAAGACGGCAAAGGCCTCCCGCGTGTTGTTGAAGCCATTTTTGCCGTCCTCGACAGGAACGCGGCGCAGGTAACGGACTTCTTCAAGCTGCCCGTAGATACGGTGGTGGAGATCGGACGCCAGATTGCGATTTAGAATCCATCCGCTTTAAGTGGAAGCAGCTCAACTGTGCGGCAAACTAGTGGTCCGATTCCGTCATTTGCATCCCCTTGCAGCACGATCGAGAGCAAATGACGGAATCAAAGGACCACTTGCAACCTCATGAATAAAGTGGAGCTTTCAAATTTGACATTTGAGCACGAGGTCGCGGCAGGTGGGACTCAAATGTCAAATTCGCTCGACTAGCGAAGCTTTCCCTGCGCGCGGAGCATAAGCGCGGAAGCACCCAAAGTTAGGGTGCAGATACCGATTGGCAGGAACGCCCAGACTGAATTTCCGGCCAAATCCGAGGCCACACCACTAAGTAGCGCCACCGCAACTCCTATTGAATAGCTCAGCGTGAACATCGCCGCGGAAGTCGGACCCACTTGTTCTCTCTCAACCAGAAGCGGAGGAAGTGTCAGCCCCAATACCAACGACGAGCCAATGGAAAAGCCAAGCAAGCCCGCCCAAAAAATTATCCAGGCTCCGCTCATGAAAACAAGGCCGATGATACATGCGCTGCTTACGAGGCTTACGCACAGATAGGGCCAAGCGCGCCGTTCCAGCTTTTGTGCGACAACCGTGAGTAGCAGGGACGCAGGCAGCTGGCCAAAATTCAAGGCCGTGAGGGCATATTGTACAAGATCGCTTCGGCCGATGCTGTTCAGTAGCGGTGGCAAGAAGGCATTCGTGGCGAAATACAACGCGTTGACGCTGCCGAACAATACCCCAAGCCGCAGGATTAGAGGATCGCTCCAGTCCGGCCACCAAACAGGCGGCTTTTCTGAACCAGGAGGAGAAGATCGCGACGGGGGAGCGAAAACAATGACGGCAGCAGCCGTCGCAACAACCGGAAGGGACCAGATTGCAAGTCCAAGCCGCCAATTGCCTGCGAGAAGCGGTAGGAACATTCCGGTAAGGAAAATCACGATGGTTTCCCCCAGCAAAAGTCCGTTGGAGTAAATGGCCGTGGCAAAGCCAATCCGCGATGGAAGCCATTCCCGTACAAGCACTGGCATCGCCGGTTGCATGACAGCGACCCCGGCGCTCATGATGATGGTCGTGGCGTAAAGGCTGATCACATTCCACGATAAGCCGCGCAGCGCAGCTCCAGCAGCGACCACCAGCAGGCCGCAAATGAGCGCCGTTCGTGAGCCCAGGCGCGCAATCAAAAGCGAACCCGGCAACGCTGCGATAGCAAGCATCGCCATCGGCAAACCCGAGAGAACGCCCAGTTCCGTGGCAGACAGATGCAACTCGCCGGTGATCAGCAAAATAAGCGGAGGAACCGCTAGGATCGTGATCCTAAGCGCGGCTCCCGCCCACCAAAGAAGCGTGAGGCAAACAAGATCCCTGCGAGGAGTCGTCATAGCTGGAGAAACAACGGACACGGCGATGTCGGGGATGGATCGATCAGCTGAGAGGGAATTCAACCGGGCGGCGGAGGGAGGCCAAGGTTTGCCGGCAGAGCTGCCTTTGAGAATAGGCCGCTCTTACCTGCACACTATTTGGGCAGGCTTTCGATTGCAACCCTACTATAGGCGTTCCGAGTCTCTCCGGCATTCCTTTGCGATGCAGCCGTTTGCTTTGACGGCGACACGCGTCTCCAGCCGGAAACAGGAACCATCTCTGCCGGTTCGGCGTTCTTGTGATTCATTTCGGAATTAGACTCGATTGGCCGCGAGACAACGCGCCTCGCAGACAACCCAGCCGGATCCGTAGCGGCGAAACGGTACGTCACCAACGAAACCGGAAATCGAGATGGCAAAACACTACAAGACAAAGCTTTTAGTCATCCTGACCGGCATTATCGGGTTTTCGGTCGCGGGAGGTGCTGTCGCGACGGGCGCGGGAACACAAGACGAGGCTGGGCCAATTCAGCCGGCCAATCCGGGCGGTGTTCCAATCCCCACGCCCACGGATCTCTGGCGGCAGATCGAGATATTGCGAAAGACCAATTCCTTTATGACGCAGAGCGATGCATTTCACATGGGGCAGAGCCATTCATTTCAGCTCGGCTCACGTACCATCGACTGGTACACAACCGACTTCGCCAACGAACCAGTAAACGATGCAATCAACAAAGCTGGTAAGATTACGAAGGTCACGCAGTATCCGCCGAACAGCCTGATGGTAAAGGTGAATTACACAAAAGACCGGAAACTCACCGGAATTACCGCGATGCTGAAGGTTGCAGGATATGACGCTGCCGACCGTGACTGGGTGATGGCTGCCTATTCCCCCTCCGGGAAAGTGATTTCCTACGGCAAGGTACCTGCC
>JBAUNL010000716.1:0-7099 GCA_049579205.1 Rhodomicrobium sp.
GGAACGTAATCATGCCTGAGAAAGAGATCCCGGAAAACATTGACCTTCACTACATCGCAAGCCAGAACGCCAAAATACTGAGTCAGCTGGCTGCGCTCCGGCTTCGCCTGGATGTCGCGGTCCTCGCCGACGAGCAAATCAACGTAAAACTCTGCGCACTCCTAAAAATCGCGAAGGGCGGAATTCTGGAACGTGGTTTATCGGACGAAAATGTCATTCCTGCACCGCCGGGCATTGATGACTTCGATTCAGGAGGCAAACTCTTTGGTGAAAGCGAGGCTTGGCCCAATAGGGGGGGTGAAACTCAGTCGAATTAGGTTAGGGCCACAAAGACCTTTGAGCTAGCTACAGGCCGCACAAAATTGGGGGGTATGACTTGGCACGCCCGATGCCGCACGGGTAGATTGTACAGACGTCCTTCACCGGAAACAATGATGGGCTTCAGCAGTGTTAGAGAAGTCTGGTTTCGAGGGATCAGCGGCCATTACTTCTGACCTTCGGAATCTCCGCTTCCGACCTGAGCATAACTCCGCACATCCGGTCCGTTCTTGCCAAATTGGATAAGTAGCCCCTGCAACGCTCGTCGTACCATGATTAATAATCCACTTACTAATTTACGGATCCTTAAGGAGCCTAAGCTAGGCAATGTCGGTAGAGGCGCCCGTGATGGCGGACGGTTCACGGCGATCCTTTAAAGTGTTGCGTGCTCATGCCCGGCCGCAGGACAAAAGGGACAAAGGCGTGCTCCGTGGGCAAGGGAGGGCTGGGCCATGGCTCAAGTCACCGTAAGTGTAAATGGGCGCAAATTTAAAATGGGCTGCCGCGAGGGTGAGGAGACGCGCGTTCTCGATCTCGCCGCCGAGATCGATGCCTGTGTGCAGCAAATCAAAGGTGACGTCCGCCTCGTTCAGGACGAGCGGCTTTTTCTGATGGCGGCGATCATCCTGGCCGATCAATTGCGCGACACCCGCGAAGAACTAGAGAACTCTCTCAAGCAAAATGCTGGTTCCCGCACTTTCCGATCGCGCGAAGGCAAGGTGGCCGCGAAGCGCGTGAACGCGTCAAAAACTATATCGCTTGGGGAGTGTCCCGCATCCGGGGGCTTATAAGGATTAAGCTCGCGACAAATCTATCTAATTAAAGGTTTGAATCTCTGCAACAGGGTTGCCTCGAAAAGCGAGGAAGATTTGTGCGGTAGCGGATAGCAGAGAATTCACGATAGGGTCGAAGCGCAGGCATTAGCCCCGTAAAGGATCACGACCAAAGCAAATACCTTAACAATTGCAAGACCCCAGGATTTCAAAGACCCTTGCTCCTCAGCATAAGCAACAAGATATGCCGCTGCAGGCAGCAGTAACGGCCAAAAAAGGGCAATCGTAAACCTACCAAGGAGGGACGGTAGCGTTACCCTTTCCTGGCCCGATTGGTGCCACTCAAAATCGTCAAAAATGTAGAACCAAAGCAATAGGACAGAATGGACAAGGTATAGAACTATCAAATCAGCTGCCATCCCGGGACGTGTTAAGCTTGCGACATCAAGGCCACGGTTAAGCCTTTGGGAGAGGGGTTCCGCAAATGGATGCAGGCTTGATCGATAATGATCTAGCGCTTCTTGCATCACGGGGGCTAGGGTAAAGGCATACCTCTCATGTGCGAGGCTAAACAGCGCTATAGCCCCGAGAAGGATTCCGCCCCACCGCAGCGAAAAGCCCATTGTGCCCTACCCGCCTGAAGCGACTCAGGTAGCATAGGCTTACATTGTTGCGATCAACGCACAAGCCAATGCTGCCGAAGTTTCTGTGGAGACAATGGTGGGCCAGCTACGGCCCAGCGGGGGGTTACCTTACACTTTTGGGCGACGAGCACTGACTTCGCACTTGGGTTGCAATAGTTTCTGTTCGATCCGCAGAAATCACAAATTCTTTCAGCGTGGTTAAGCATACCATGCCGAGCGCTTCTGGGTGCTCAGTGTCGAGAACCGGAAGCATTGACACAAGTAAAGTAAGAGAAAAATTGTTTAAAGTCTATATTAAATTGATCTGACGCAAGTGATAAATACACAACATGGTGATAGAACTCATTATAGACAGCATTTGTCATCCTGAATGCTTCATATTTCCGCCCAACTTTCTGCACCGGTATGCCTAAGGTCTTGCTTGTGACGCAGGGTGGGTAATGAAGCAGGTGAATGTTTGTGTGGCTGGGCTGTTAGTAGTATCTTTATTTGCAAGCGAGCAGGTATTTGCGGAGTGCGGAATCGGTGGCGCCTATACGCCACCAAGCCGGACAGCCAATAGCAAGTCCTCTCAGCAACCGGACATTTCGGCGGTTCACCAATCGCTGCCCCTTGGCACACGCCTCGTGGTCCGTAATCAAAAAAAAGGCCGAAGCATTGTTGTCCGGATTATTGATCATGGCCTGTTCGCCTTCGGTCATATTATCGATCTTTCGGCAGGGGCTATGCATGCTCTTGGCATGGAGACACCTGCTCCTGTCTGCACCGAAGTCTTAACCTATGGCAGCGAAGCCCGTGGCTACTCATGGGTGAATTCCGGACGGCGGTACCACGCGGAGCTGCGCATCATAACGCGCCTGGCACACAGTGATCATCGGCCTAAGCACGTGACTGGTATGCGCCATGGAAACGGAAAGCACTATGCCAGGATACAGCGCCGGGGCCACCGTTACGCCAAAACACGCGGCTTTACACGCTTGGCCTATGGCGGTCACCGCCGCTGGTATCGAGCTAGCGTGTCTCATGGCAAGGGTAAGCGCTACGCGCAGGTCCATCGCCGGGGCCATCAAGCTAGAAGATCAAGCCACCGGCGTCTTGCCGCTTAGAAGCTAGCTGAAGAATTCGCACCAAAAAAGAGAGCCGCATTATCACCGCGAGGGCCAAACCAGAAGCAAGCGTCCCGGGGTAAGTTACTCAAGCCAAACATGCTGGGGTTGTCTCCCTTCCCGCACGCATGGCCAACTGGCGGGCGGAAGCGGCGCCCAAGGACCCGTTCACACCTAGTAACGGATGGCGTGAATCTGTTTTCATAGGCTAAATTAGACTTTTGGTGCCCAGTCCGGTGCTGGAGGTTCAGCCGACTAGATTTGCTCAGTTCGAGTATTTCGGCTTTCGACCCTTCTCGGGCGAATGCAGGCATCCGGCGCAGATGTTGCGCTTAATCTATCTAATTAAGGGTTTGAATCTCCGCAGCAGGCCGGCAGCGGACCAAGCGGCATAAGAAACTTTGTTAGATTGGTACGCCCGCTAAGTGATCCTTTTGCGGGCCTCGTGGATTGAGCTTCAGACGGTGAAGGTGGGCCTGAGGCAGATTTGCGGTCTCAGGGGCCGGTGTTGCGGTTCGTTACTGGGCCTGTAAAGACTGACGCATCTGCAACTGTTCCCGGCCTCTGTCTGCCGGACGGCTATCGCATCAGCGTGCGTGCCAACGCTGCCTTGACAGCGACAGCGCTCATGCAAAAGTACATCGTTTATCCCTTTTGGCGGGTGGCGTGATGTCGGGTGCGCGGTTCCTCTTAGCGATTGCAAGCGCGGCATTTTTTGCGGGAGTAGCGGCAGGAGTGCAGGATGCCGCCGCGCAGGATAAGCCCGGGATCGAGGTTGTACCTCAGCTGGGGCATACCGGAGGCGTGACAGCGGCGGCATTTTCGCCGGATGGACATTACGCACTCTCCGCCGGCTATGACAGGACACTGCGGCTGTGGGACATTGCGACTGGCAGGCTACTGCGCAAGCTTTATGGGCATTCTGACCAGGTAAATTCAGTCGCGTTCTCCTTTGACGGACGCCTTGCGATCTCGGGCAGTTTGGATGGAACGCTGAGATTCTGGGATGTGACCAGCGGCAAGGAGTTGCAAAGGTTCAGCGGGCATACCAGCGAGGGTAATCCGGTTGTGGCGCTATCGCCTGACGGCCGCTTAGCCCTCTCAGCCGGTGATTCGAAGGTGAAGCTTTGGGACGTCGCCAGCGGCAAGGAGTTCCGCGGCCTTAGCGGACACTCGCCGGCGTATTTTTCATCCGATGGCCGGTTCATCGTCTTTAGCGAGGGGCGCACGCTGAAACTGTGGGAGATAGCCACAGGCAAGACGGTGTACAGCTTCAGCGGGACCGGTCCGATCGCGTTTTCGCCTGACGGTCATTCGTTCCTTTCCAGCAATTTGAACAATCTAACACTGCGGGATACGACTCAGGCAAAGAATTGACCACCTTCGGCGGCGGAGCAGACAGGATGGTATTTTCGCGGGACGGCAAATTTGTCCTCTTCAGCGCAGGAGATACTCTAGAATTACTCGATGCGAATAGTGGCGATGTGTTGCGCAGCTTCTCTGCGAATTTCGGTGATGATAGGAGCGTGACGACCCTCTCAACGGCACTGTCGTCCGATGATCAGTTCGTCCTTTCGGCCCGCTCTGATGGAACGCTGACAGTATGGGAAGCGGCGACTGGCAAGGTCCTGCGCAGTTTCAAAGGGAATGCGGGCAATCTGCCGGTGGCATTTTCACCTGATGGCCGTTTCGTCCTGTTCGGTAGTCCGGACGGAAAGCTCAGCCTGTGGGAACGAGCCACGGGACGGGTGTTACACAGTTTCGGCGTATCCAGTGAGAACACATTGAATGCTGCATTTTCGCAAGACGGGCGTTTGGTCTTGTCTGGGAGCCAGGAAGGCTCGCTGAAATTATGGGACGTGGCGACAGGTCAAGAAACGCTGAACTTCGAAGGACATAAAGGCTTCGTCAGCTCGCTGGCATTTTCGTCCGATGGCCGTTTCGCCGTTTCAGGCAGCGATGACCAGACTGTGAAACTCTGGGAGACCGCCACGGGTAAGGCCTTGCAGACTTACACCATTGCTAGCGAAGGCGGCCCAATGGTAACATTATCACCTAACGGCCGCCTTATCCTGGCCGGCACTTGCGATCGTGGCGATTCTTCCTGCAGCAGGGCCTCCCTGAAATTATGGGATACCGTAACGGGTAGGCAGCTACGCAGCCTCGCCGCCCAGAATGACAATTTCGCTGCATTCGCGTTTTCACCCGATGGCCGTTTCATTCTGGCCAGCGATGCTCGAAGTAGCAAAGGCGCACTGCACGCGTTCACATTGTGGGATGCGGGCACGGGCAAGGAGCTGCGCAGCTTCAGCAGACCTACTGCCTCAGTCTCTTCCCTTGCGTTTTCTCCCGATGGCCAATACGCCCTCTCCGGCGGCGAAGACCACGCGCTCATCATGTGGGAGGTTGCCACTGGCAAGGAGCTGCGCGGCTTTTCAGGGCACACAGGTGCAATCCGGAGGGTGGCTTTTTCACCGGATGGGCGTTTCGTGTTCTCAGGCAGCGATGACGGCACGGCGCGTATGTGGAACGCTGAAAAAGGCAAAGAAGTGGCGCAAATGATGGCGGCACCCGATGGCGAGTGGCTTACCATGACGCCCGAAGGTTTTTTTGCCAGCTCGCATCGCGACACGGACCTGCTTGCGATTGTCCGCGGTGTTGAGGTCACAGCGATTGGGCAGATTCATCAGTCGCTGTTTAATCCAGACCTCGTGCGTGAGGCTCTGGCCGGCGATGCCGACGGCGAGGTCATGCATGCTGCAAGAGCTGTCAGCCTCGACAAGGTTCTCGACGCAGGGCCGCCCCCCGCCGCCGCCATCACCTCGCACGCGCCCGGCAGCCAGTCAAAGGCTGTCCTTGTGACCGCCGCCGCGCGCATTACCGATCGCGGCAAAGGCATCGGGCGCATCGAATGGCGGGTCAACGGCGTAACCTCCGGTGTAATGGCCGCGCCCTCGGGGCCGGCGCCGGACTACACCGTAACGCGGGAACTGGCCCTCGATCCTGGCGAGAACGAGATCGAGGTTATCGCCTATGAGAGACGTAATCTCCTGGCCTCGCTGCCCGCCCGCACTACCATTCGTTACGATGGCCCGGCCGGCACCTTGAAACCAAAGCTGCACATCCTGGCCATAGGCATCAATTCCTACGTTGATCAGGGCTGGACCCCGCCAGGCAGTTCGGAAATATTGGCATTCCCCCCGCTGAATCTTGCTGTAGCGGATGCCAAGGCCTTCGGCGCGGAATTGCAAAGGGCGGGAGCGGCGCATTATAGCGAAGTCCGCATCACGGAGGCGCTCGATACTGACGCAACCCCCGCAAATCTCAACAGGCTCGTCGAAGGGATGGCCGCTGAGATCAGTCCGCGCGACACCTTCGTATTGTACGCTGCCGCGCATGGCTACTCCGTAGACGGTCATTATTATATGATTCCGCAGGATTATCAGGGCGGCAATAACCCGGACGCACTCAGGAGCCGCGCCATCGGCCAAGAGCGCTTACAGGACTGGATCGCCAACCGTATCAAGGCGAAGAAGGCCGTCATCTTACTCGATACCTGTGAATCGGGGGCACTGGTCGGCAACTACAGAAAATCGCGCGCAGATGCACCCTCCTCGGAAGCCGCGATAGGCGGCTTGCACGAAGCGACAGGGCGGCCGGTGCTGACGGCGGCGGCGGAGGGAAAGCCCGCTTTCGAGGGCTATAAAGGCCACGGCGTGTTTACCTACGCGTTGATGGAGGCGCTCCACCAAGGCGACAGCAATAATAACGGTACGATCGAGCTTACCGAGCTCGCCGCTCATGTCCAAAAGCGCGTGCCTGAGCTGGTGGCTGAACTTGGCGAACATGGCGGCGTGGTCAAAGGCGCAGCCGTCATCGCCATGCGCGGTGAGGAAGGCGACAAACAGTCAGCGAAATTCGGCTCGACCGGCGAGGATTTCGCTATCGTGGCGCGCCTGCCTTAGGAGCAAGGTCTCCCGCATAATGAATGTCCGCTGCTGTCCTGCTTTAGCAAACGACGGGTTTGGGTCCTGGACGGGATTGTTTTGGCCTCGTCGCAGAGGGCAGCATTAAGATTTCAAAGCCGACATGGCGTGCATGGGATTGCGAGAAAAACGGGTAGTCCGGTTGCGTAATGGGTTTCAGATGGCGGCCGCATCGATGCGCGGGACTTCTCCGGCCCGGCCGGCCGGCGTCTGAAAGCCCTCGAAGAAGGAAACCGCGGGAAGCGTCCGTGACCTATGGGGATTTAAAGGGA
>JBAUNL010000717.1:0-10051 GCA_049579205.1 Rhodomicrobium sp.
TCACCCAGCTGAGCGCCCCTTTAGCGTCGCGGAGCCAAACAGGCAGCGGGAGACTATCCAGCAACCGTTCCCGATCTTTTAGACCAATCTTCAATCGCTTGTTTTCCCCTATTAGGCGAACGAGTTCCTTATTCACTGGGGAGAATGGCCTGATGCGCAGGACTGTCTCGGCACCTGCGACCGCGCCTGCAATTTCGATGACATGGCCCTCGAGCGTGATGGCATTGGCCACAAAAGCTTCGCCGCGGCTTTGCAGCTTTTCCAGAGCTTCCATGGCCCTGCCGGCATCGTCTGGATGGAGCCAGGAGCCGAACCTCAAAATCTGGGGCAATTTGGACGGGATTCCCAGAGCAGTCTGTAGCGTATGAAGCGCCAGCCGCGGATGCCCATCGCTCCAAATCAGGCAAGCCTGCGGCTCAAGCGAAGCCAGTGCCCGGAAATTGGCTTCCACCGCCGTTAACGCATCAAGCCGCGCCATTTGGCGCAAACACTGCTTCGCGACTGAGCGCGCCTTCTCTCTGAAGATCAGGGCTAGGATGGCAAATGCGACCGCAATCCCCGCAAGCGAGGCCCAAATCACAAGCGCGCCTGGCGCCGTGGCTTGTACTGGCGCAGTTTCTGCAGCAGCGGCAGGCTTATGTGCAAGCATAAGGGAGAGGACAGCTGCCGCGGCAAATTGGGAAAGTGGCAATGCTCTCCAAGCTGTCATCGATTTCTCCTGCTTGGCCAAGCTAGCCAAGCGCGGCACTATGCCGAATCGAATATTAGTCTATCGTTAATTCTTCCTTTAGAGCTGTTGATTCAAGGGGCAGGTCTTGGCTTGCTCCGCGGCCTTCGCTGGGCGTGCAATGGATGCGAAAAACGAAGGCAGCTGCCTGACTATTTACGTGAGGAAAGGCTTTACAGACTATATCGTCCACTCACCTCCTCAGCGCGTGAAAAGCCTTTTCAAAGCTGCCGTTCGACCATCATTTTCTTCAGCTCGGCAATTGCTTTGGCTGGGTTCAAGCCTTTCGGGCAGACCCTGGCGCAGTTCATTATCGTGTGGCACCGGTAGAGCCGGAACGGATCTTCCAGATCATCGAGGCGCTCGCCAGTTGCTTCGTCGCGGCTGTCAGACACCCAGCGCTGAGCCTGAAGAAGTGCCGCGGGCCCGAGATAACGCTCGCTATTCCACCAATAAGAGGGACAGGCAGTGCTGCAACAGGCGCACAAAATGCACTCATAGAGGCCATCGAGCATCGCGCGGTCTTCGCGGCTTTGCCGCCACTCGGTCTCAGGCGCAGGCGATTCGGTCTTGAGCCAGGGCTCAATCGCCCGATGCTGAGCGAAGAAGTGCGTGAGATCGGGCACCAGGTCCTTGATGACGCTCATATGAGGCAGCGGGTATATCTTTACAGTACCGCTTACTGCATTGATGGCGCGGGTGCATGCGAGTGTGTTTGTCCCCTCTATATTCATCGCGCAAGACCCGCAGATGCCTTCGCGGCATGACCGGCGGAACGCGAGCGTCGGGTCTATTTCATTTTTGATCTTGATGAGCCCATCCAGGACCATCGGGCCGCAGTCATTCAGGTCGATGTGATAGGTGTCCATCGACGGGTTTTTGCCGGTGTCAGGATTCCACCGGTATATTTCAAACCTGCGCCATCTCCTACCGGCCTTTTTCTCAGGCTTGTTCCAGGTCTTGCCCTTCTGGATTTGCGAGTTTTTTGGCAGCGCAAGCTCAACCATGAAGACCCCTCAAAACAGGAGGTGGCTGCGCCACCTCGCTCATTAGGCAATTTGGCGGACCTTGCCCTGGTTCACAAGGTAAGTGCCGCCGAAGCGCGTCAAGTGCATAGCCCTCTAATTCAATGGATGTCAAAGCCCAAAGGTCAGGCTGCGTCGCTAAGTGGGGCGCCGGACGTGCTGCCACCGAGCCATGAGGTCAGATCCCCGATTGCCCTCTCCGCAAGGGCGCGCTTCCGGGCAAGCCCGCGATTAACTCCCTTGGGGCGTTTGCCCTCACCGGAAGGATTAGGATCGAGTGGTGGAAACAGGCCGAAATTTATGTTCATCGGCTGGAAGCTTCGGCCAGCATTTCCGGCGTCGGTGAGGTGGCCGCCTGTGATATGAGCAAGCAACGCGCCGAGCGCCGTCGTGGGAGGCGGAGGCTCCATTGCCTGGCCAGCGAGGCTGGCTGCAGCAAAGCGGCCGGCGAGGAGGCCGCAAGCCGCTGATTCTACATACCCTTCAACTCCTGTGATCTGGCCTGCAAACCGGAGGCGAGGCTCGGCCTTGAGCCGAAGCTGGGTATCGAGCAACTTGGGACTATTCAGGAAGGTATTGCGGTGCAATCCACCCAGGCGGGCGAATGAGGCATGCTCCAGGCCCGGGATCATGCGAAACACTCTGGTTTGCTCGCTATGCTTGAGCTTGGTTTGGAAACCGACCATGTTCCAGAGCGTCCCGAGCTTATTGTCCTGGCGCAATTGCACGACAGCATGCGGCATGCTTCCGCTACGCGGATCGGTCAAGCCTACTGGCTTCATAGGTCCAAATCGCAGCGTGTCGCGGCCACGCTCGGCCATGACCTCGATAGGCAAGCATCCCTCGAAATATGGGGTAGACTTTTCCCAATCCTTGAAGCTGGTTTTTTCGGCCGCGAGAAGCGCGTCGATGAAGGCCTCGTACTGGCCGCGGTCCATGGGGCAGTTGATATAATCCGCACCACTGCCGGCAGGGCCTGCCTTGTCATAACGCGATTGCATCCAGGCGATATCCATGTCGATGCTTTCGCGGAAAACAATGGGCGCGATGGCATCGAAGAAAGCCAGGGCGTCCTCGCCTGTCAGCCCCCGTATGGCTTCGCTTAGGGCAGCGGACGTCAGAGGCCCGGTCGCTATGATGGTGGCGGCCCAGCAGGACCGCGGTACATCCCATATTTCTTCCCGCTCCATCTGGACGAGCGGATGAGCACTCAATCTCGCACTTACTTCCTGTGAGAATGCGTCACGGTCAACGGCCAGCGCGCCACCCGCCGGAAGCTGATGCCTATCCGCAGCCTGCATAATTAGCGAAGACGCGCGCCGCATCTCTTCATGCAACAGCCCTACCGCATTGGCTTGCCAGTCGTCCGACCGGAAAGAGTTGGAGCATACAAGCTCGGCGCAGCCATCCGTTTTGTGAGCTTCGGTCATACGCCCCGGGCGCATCTCATGGAGAATGATGCGGACTCCAAGTTGCGCCGCCTGCCATGCCGCTTCAGAGCCGGCCAGTCCGGCACCGATAATGTGAAGAGTTTTTTCTGTTGCCATGGCTGCAAGGTAGGGGAAAACGCATTCATTCTCAATCCGGGCCCTTGCATCGAACCTCCTTTCCAAGCTTATCTTCGGGGCCTGAGAGCGCGCACCTATTTTCTAGACGCAGTATGACCCTCAATCTTTTGAAATTGTGCGTGGGATGCAGCAGCTTGGAGGAGCTCATCTCTTGGCAGCGCCGGCGGCTGCAAACCTTAAAGGAAAGGAACCCTGACGCTGTCCTTATGCATGTTACGCGGCAAACCCCGCGCCGCGAGGGTTTGGCTCCTGGTTCTTCTCTTTATTGGGTCATCGGCGGGTTTATTCGCTGCCGGCAGAGAATAATGGAGCTGCGCGAAGTGCGGGGCGGAGACAATATCCTCCGTTGCGGGCTGGTGCTTGAGCCGCAACTTATGCCGACTGAACCCTTTCCGCGCCGGCCTTTCCAGGGCTGGCGTTATCTGCCGCAAAATGACACGCCGCCAGATCTGGACCCGCACGCGCCAAATCCTGAGCCGGCGATCCCAATCTCGATGCGGCAAGACTTGATTGAGCTCAGGCTGATTTGAAACCGGCGATGGCTACGGTCCTGTCAGCGGTTAGCCGGCTTGGCCCCGCTGCCTGGCGCGTGAGAATTATTACAATTTTGCTAGGGAGCGGCATTTAAAGTCTCGATAGAATCTACTAAGAGTAATGAGGGGATATTCGGGGGACGGTGCTATGGGATACTGCGGGGGCCTGCCATCAGCCCCGTTTTCCAGTGCGCGCAGAGTCAGTCGGCTTTCAGTGTTCGGCCTTGCGATAGCGCTTTGCGCGGCACTTCCGGGCTGTAGCGTGGATCCCGCCTGGCCAAGCCTCGGAAAAATTTCCGACCTGTCCAATATCTTGTCGCCGGAAGAACGTCAGAAGGCCGTGCAGGACCTTCAGAAGGACAATTCGAGCCCGAACACAAGCGCCGATACCATGAAGGCGAGCGCCAAAACTGGCCAATGATCCCGCCCCACCTTATTCCCTCACAATCACGGACCCGTCTGCCTTTGTAATCTTGGTGCTCTTGATTTCTCCACGAGCGCCGGCCCCTACCTTCGTGATCTTGTGGCTCAGACCTATTGGATGTCGATAGCCGCCCCAGCCACGATAATATTCGATTGGATCGTGTTTCCGGTTCGCATGTAATGCCCTCGCGATAAGAGCCACAAGCCCGGCGCTGGCTGCGATGATCAGCAATATCGATAGCGCTCCAAGCATCGCTTTGATCGAACTCCCGCCCACATGAGTGCTGCCGCGACCGCGGCCGGTTCAATTGTTGACCCCAAAGAAGATGAAGGTATGGAACGACCAAACCATCCGGGGCCGAGCAAGGCGGTTACGATGTATTGTGGCCCATCCGAGTCAAAGGTGAGTAAAACGATGAAAATCGTCGCGTTGAGCTTTGCAGGCATTATCATTCTGCTTGTGATGTCGCTGGCCGCATTCATTGCGGCAACTTGGGCGCCCGAGCGTACTGTCGACGAATTGAAAGCGCGCTGGGCTCCGCCGCCGTCAAAGTTTCTCGATGTTGCCGGTATGAGCGTGCATGTTCGCGATGAAGGGCCGGTAGAAGACAAAAGCCCCATCGTGCTGCTGCATGGAGCGGGGTCCTCACTTCATGCATGGGAGGGATGGGCGGAAGCACTAAGGGGTGAGCGGCGTGTAATCCGCTTGGATCTGCCGGGCTTTGGGCTGACTGGGCCCACTCCAAATGGCGTTTACACAATCTGCAACGATATGAGCGTGGTCATTGCGATCCTGGACAGGCTGGGCATTGAGCGATGCCTACTCGGTGGTAACTCCCTTGGCGGGGAAATCGCGTGGCAAACCGCGCTCGCCCATGCGTCGAGGGTTGAAATGCTTATTCTTGTGGACGCGGCTGGCTATCCGTTCGCCTCACTTGCCCAGCCGCTTGGCATTCGCCTCGCCAAGATGCCGGGAGCAAGCTGGTTGTTGCAGAATACGCTTCCCCGTTTTCTTGTCGAAGAAGGTTTGCGGAACGTCTTTGGTGATCCCAGTAAGGTCAGCCCCGAGATGGTGGAACGCTCAGTCGAACTGACGCAGCGCGCGGGCAACCGCCGCGCTTTTTTGGAGCGCTTTCATCAAGTCCGCAGCAATCTCGAACAGCGCATTCCAGAGTTGAAGCTGCCTACCTTGATAATATGGGGAGCTAAAGACCGCCTCATCGAGCCTAGTAACGCCGAGCGCTTTCACCAAGACATTGCGGGCAGCAAATTGGTGATTTTCGATGATCTGGGTCATGCCCCTGAGGAAGAAGACCCGGCTAAGACGGTGGCAGCGGTCAAGCAATTTCTCAGCCCGGAGTAGCGATTTGCTGCAGATCGCAGCAAGCAGAACGCCCAGCCACTTTTCTGGCCATTGATCTCCAGCTTGGTGCAAGCGGTGGCCGGTAAAGGCATTGAGTAACGAACCTAGCGAATGCCCCCCGCTCGAACCCGCGGTTGCGATCCTCATTGCTCATGGACATTTAAGCCTTTCCGGTTTTATAGGTAATGGACCGCCTGGATTTGCTGTCCTGCAGTCTTTTTTGGAAGAATCTTGAAATGGAAGAATTTCACCGCATCAAACGCCTTCCGCCCTACGTCTTCGAGCAAGTGAACAAGCTCAAGGCCGCGGCACGGGCGCGCGGTGAAGACATTATCGACTTCGGCATGGGAAATCCCGATCTGCAGACGCCCGAGCATATCGTCGAGAAGATGATCGAGACGGTAACGAAGCCGAGGACCAACCGCTATTCGGCGTCACGGGGAATACCAGGGCTTCGGCGGGCGCAAGCAGCGTATTATGCGCGGCGCTTCGGGGTGAAGCTTAACCCCGACACACAGATCGTGGCGACGCTTGGTTCTAAGGAAGGCTTCGCCAACATGGCGCAGGCGATTACCGCGCCTGGCGATCTTATTCTTGTGCCGAACCCGACCTATCCCATCCACGAGTTCGGCTTCATCATGTCGGGTGCGAGCATCCGCCACCTACCCGCCAGCGTGGATAATGATTTTCTGGTCTCGGTCGATAAGGCTGTCCGGCACAGCGTGCCGAAGCCGCTCGCTTTGGTACTGAACTATCCCTCAAATCCGACAGCACTCATGGCGAGCCTCGACTTTTACCGGGACGTAGTGAGTTACGCCAAGAAGCATGAACTCATCGTGTTGTCCGACTTGGCCTATGCCGAGATTTATTTCGATGATGATCCGCCGCCCTCGATCCTGCAGATTCCTGGTGCGATGGACGTTGCCGTCGAGTTTACATCGCTGTCAAAGACCTATTCCATGCCGGGTTGGCGGATGGGCTTTGCTGTCGGCAATGAGCGTCTCGTCGCCGCGCTTTCTAGGGTCAAATCCTATCTCGATTACGGCGCCTACACCCCGATTCAGGTCGCCGCCGCTGCCGCCCTGAACGGTCCTCAAGACTGCGTAGAGGAAATGCGTAACACCTATAAGCGCAGACGGGACTGTCTTGTGGAATCCCTTGAGCGGGCGGGGTGGCCTATCCCGTCGCCTCCGGGGACGATGTTTGCATGGGCGCCCCTGCCGGGCGGAATGGAGCGGCTTGGATCGCTTGAATTCTCGAAGCTGCTCCTCGAAAAAGCGCGAGTGGCGGTGGCCCCTGGGTCAGGTTTCGGCGAATACGGAGAAGGTTATGTGCGAATTGCACTCGTCGAAAACGAGCACCGAATCCGGCAAGCTGCGCGCGCCATCAAGAAATTCCTCTCGTCGGCGGACGTTCTGCTTCACAATGTCATACCCTTTGCGCAAAGCCAGGCCTTTTAGCAGTCTGCCTCGCGGGGCACGTGCATGAAAGCAGAAAAACCCCTTCGACTGGGTGTCGCCGGCCTCGGCATCGTCGGCTCCGGTCTATTGACCCTTCTGAAAGAACATGGCCCGGCGATTGCGGCGAGATGCGGCCGCCGCATCGAAGTGACCGGCGTCTCCGCCCGCTCCAAGGAAAAGAAGCGGGCCGCCGATCTCAGCGAACGGGTCTGGTTTGACGATCCCGCTATGCTCGCCACCGATCCCAGCATCGACGTCTTCGTGGAACTGATCGGGGGCGACGAAGGCCCTGCCCGCAAGAGCGTGACCGCCGCTCTCACCGCGGCGAAGCACGTCGTCACAGCCAACAAGGCGCTGCTTGCAAGCCACGGGCCCGAGCTCGCACAGCTTGCCGAACAAAACGGCGTGGCGCTGAACTTCGAAGCAGCGATCGCCGGAGGCATCCCGATCGTAAAGACCCTTCGGGAAAGCCTGCTCGGCAATTCCATCTCGCGCATCTATGGCATTTTGAACGGCACCAGCAATTACATTCTTACGCGCATGCAGCGGGAAGGTGCGCCTTTTGCCGAAGTCTTGGCCGAGGCGCAGGCACTGGGCTACGCCGAGGCCGACCCAACATTCGACGTGGACGGGCATGATGCCGGGCACAAACTGTCCTTACTTGCTGCCCTGGCGTTCGGCGTGCGACCAGACTTCGACGCCATTCACCTCGAAGGCATTCGAGGCATAACGCCGGCGGATTTCAGAGCGGCGGAAGAGCTAGGCTACCGCATCAAGCTGTTAGCCGTAGCCGTGAGGACCGAAAGCGGGATCGAGGCGCGCGTCTCGCCGACCATGATTCCGAAATCGAGCGCGCTTGCCGGAGTCGACGGCGCACTCAATTGCGTTGCCGTTGAAGGAGACTTCTCCGGGCTGATCCTTCTTGCTGGGCCTGGCGCGGGAGCCCGGCCCACTGCATCTTCCGTGGTCAGCGATATTATCGATATCGCCCGAGGTCAGGTATGGCCGCCCTTCATCCTGCCTGCCGCGCGGCTCAAATCCAAGCCGACCGCGCAAATGCGCGGCCACGAAGGTGGCTATTACATTCGCCTTTCCGTCTATGACCGGCCAGGCGCTATCGCCGCGATCGCGACGAGAATGGCCGAACAGCGCATTTCGCTCGAAAGTGTGGTTCAAAAGCGAGACGCGCCAGACCTTCCCGGCTTCGGGCGCCCTGGGCAGGAAGGCGATGCAACGCCGGTCGTAATGATAACGCATCGCACAAGGGAAGATGCTCTACGGGCCGCACTTGACCTGATTGTCAAGGATGGTCACGTACAAGGCACCCCTCAAATGGTCCGGATTGAAGCTCTGTAGCAGGCTATGCTAAGGCTTGCGTTCTCTAGGGCACTTCGACGATATTCGAGTCTTCAAATGCGCTCTTGTTTCTTGTTTTGTCGCGCTTTCCGGGCGGAAAACCGCAGACGCTTTTCCTGAAAGCGCTCCAGCCGCGAGGAGAAAAGCTCATGATAGAGCAGGCCGCCACGCTCACGCGCACGCTGAGTTTGGAGGTGGCGCGCACCGCTGAGGCTGCCGCGGTTGCCGCTGCCCGGTTGCGAGGCAGGGGAGACGAAAGACTCGCGGATGCGGCAGCGGCGGCCGCGATGGACCGTGAGCTCAGTCAGCTTCCCGTTGCTGGCCATATTGTGATTGGCGAGGGCCAGCGGGGCGAAGTTCCCCTCCTCTACATCGGCCAGGAGACCGGACGCGGGGGACCGGAAGCCGACATCGCCGTCGACCCGTTGGAAGGCACCACGCTTTGCGCAAAATCCTTGCCGGGGGCGCTTGCAGTACTGGCGGTGGCCGAGCGCGGGGGACTGTTGCGCGTGCCTGATATCTACATGGAAAAAATCGCTATTGGCCCCGGCTATGAAGCAGGCGTCGTTAGCCTGGACTTTTCGGTGGCTGAGAATCTCCAGCGCCTTGCGGAGGCCAAAGGAGTTCATGTTTCCGAAATCACCGCCTGCGTGCTGGACCGCCCGCGCCATGCGAAATTGATCGAAGAAATCCGCGCTGCGGGCGCTGCTGTCAGTCTAATCGGCGACGGCGATATCGCCGGTGTCATACATACCTGTGAGCCGGAAGAGACCGGCATCGACATCTACCTTGGCACGGGCGGTGCCCCTGAGGGAGTGTTGGCGGCGGCCGCGCTTCGCTGCATTGGCGGACAAATTCAGGGGCGGCTAATGGCTTTGAATGACGAACATGCCAGGCGCGCGGCCGTGCTTGGGTTGAAGGATCTGAGCCGCAAATATTCGACAGCCGACATGGCCTCAGGCGACATTATCTTCGCGGCTACAGGCGTTACCAGCGGCTCGCTCCTCAGCGGTGTCCGCTTCTACGATGGTCAGATCGAGACGCATACCGTAATAATGCGTACGCCAAGCCGTACCGTTAGGTGGATTTACGCCGAGCATATGGACATGGAGAAGTTCGAGGCACCGAATCATTAGCTTCAGCTCATGAAAACCCCGCAATGTCTCAGTTCGAATCTCTCAGGGATTGGAGACAAATTTATGCGACCTATTGGAGCAGAGGCGAAGCGCCACAGGGTGCCCGAAGCACACGAAGGTGCTGCATCGGTTACAGGACGTCTTGTACGGCTGGAACGCGGGTTGCCCTCTCGACTATGCGTTGAACTCGGATGCAAACAGTCTTAGTGAATTAGTGCGTGGCTTTGGCGAGTCTAGCCGCCTGATCGGGGTTGAACAGTGTAGTGATATCAATTCGAGTGAGTCCGAATGTCTGCTTGACAGCTGATATGTTACTTGTACATCAATACAACCCCGCCAAAAGCTCCTTTAATTCCAGAAATTGCATGTCAAATCCCAAGCCGCAATTTTTTCACTCCGCGGATGCAGACGCCAGCCTTACCGAGAAGGCCTATAAGGAGATCGAGGAACGGATCGTCAC
>JBAUNL010000718.1:0-4157 GCA_049579205.1 Rhodomicrobium sp.
ATCATCGGAAGTCCGATCACGGGTTCGAACATGCGCTCCGAAAGATGCGGTTCAAAAACTTTCATCAATGCGCGGGCAGCCTCCAAACTTTCCTCGAATTCGCGTTTGAATGCGCCTCTTCGGGCAAGACTGAGCCAAAGCCCCTGTGATAGCCGGGTGTGGTTGCCGATCATGATATTATCGAAAATCGATAGAGGAAGAGAAAGGCGCGAACGCTGAAAGGTTCGCGAGATGCCGGCCCGATGGATCGCCTGCGGTGAAGCGCGGGTAATGTCCCGGTCAAGAAAAGCAATGCGGCCGGCATCGGAGCTGTAGATTCCAGTTGTCACATTGAAGAAGGTCGTCTTTCCGGAGCCATTGGGCCCAATGAGACCGAGAACCTCGTCGACAAAAATCGAAAGATCGAGGCGATCGAGCGCGACTACGCCGCCGAAATTCTTCGTCAAACCGTCGGAGTCAAGCAAGCGGGTCGGAATCGCGGAGTTTGCCATGGTCAGAAATAGCGGCGCACTGGGCGCGGCAGCAATCCCTCCGGCCGGAACAAGAGAACTAGCATCACCATCGCTGCATAGAGCAGGAAGCGGTACTCCTGGATTGCCTGCAGCTTCTCCGGGACAATTACCACGATCGCCGTTGCGACCATAACCCCCCAAGGGTTGCCGGCGCCGCCCAACAGGAGAATGGACACCAGAATGAGAGAGTCCGCGAAGGTGTAATTGTTCGGTGCGACAAATCCACCTACCATGCCGTATAACGCGCCCGCGACCCCGATCACGAAATTACCGAGAAGGAAGGCGGTCGTTTTCCAGCGCGCAACGTTGAGCCCGAAGCAGCTCGCGGCGGTTTCATCGAGCCGCAGTGCATCGAGATTGAGGCCGATCCACGAACGCTCCAGTCGTCCGACCAGGATAAAGGTGGCTATTAATAACAGAAGGCTGAGGACGAAATAGTTCATATAAAATGACATCTCGAAGCCGGCGATCTTAATGTTGTCGTTGAACGACCAGCCTAAGATTTTCATCGGCGGGACTTGCATGCCCTGCGGTCCGCCGAGAACATCATTGACTTCCAGGAAGCTCCTGAAAAGCAACGCGAAGGCGATGGTGACGACTGCGGAGTAGTGGCCTTGAGTCCGCAAGATTGGCGGCAGCAGCACAGCTCCGATCAACGCCGCCATCACCCCGCCAGCGAGAAGCACAGCGAGGTGCGGGAGGGCGTCATGCGTGTTCAGGACGGCGGAGGTGTACGCGCCAATGCCAAAAAAAGAGGCTCCGGCGAAATTGACCATGCCGGCATAGCCGAACTGGATGTTCAGCCCCAACGTCGCCACCACATATAGCATGACCGTCACGACAAGTAGTAATACGAAATGATCCTCCCGGAATATGCCTGCCACGAGTAGGAGGGCGACGATACCCCAGAGACCAAAGCCTGACTCATGATCGGCAAAGGACTGCGCGATCGGCCTCATGAGCTTGAGCAGGCTTGCAATGAGGACAATCACGACCCCGAGGCAGAAGAGGCCGATGATCGTGGTCTGTTTTTCGGCGCCTAATATCGCGATCAGGTAGGCGGTGATAGCCGCCAGGGCAGCAAGACTTGGCAGAAAGGACGACTTCTTCTCGTTTGGCCCTGGCACTTTAAACCCGCTCGCTAATCTTTTCGCGGATCAGTCCCGTCGGCCGCCACGTCATGATCAGGATCACGACGGCGAACGCAAAAACGTCTTTATAGGCGCTGGCGAAAGGCAAGGCTGCGGCACCAATCGTTTGGAGCGCTGCGAAGAGGAAGCCGCCGAGAATGGCGCCGTAAATGCTTCCCAAGCCGCCGATGATAGCGGCGCTAAACCCAATGACCCCGAGAAGCAGGCCCATCCCGAAATTGATTTCGTTGTAGTAGAGGCCGTTCATAACGCCCGCAAAGGCTGCAAGCGCCGAGCCGAGGGCAAAGGTGATCAGCACGATCATGGTAAAATTGATACCCATCGTGCGGGCGGTTTCCTCATCTTGCGCGACCGCGCGAATGGCGAGGCCAAGCTTCGTCCGGCTAAGGAGGAGCTGCACCGCGACAATCGCGAGCGCGCCCACTGCCAGCATCAGGACGTTGTCGAGCCGCAAATTAAAATGTCCGATATCGATTGAACCTTTCGGGAGCAACGCTGGAAAAGGCTTCGGATTGGCGCCTTGCGGATAAAGCAGGCGCACCGATTCCCTCAGCACGGTCCCGAGCATCAATGTAATCAGCAGCGTATTGAGTGCCGGCGCGGCGCGGAGCGGCAGTACGAAAGCGCGCGCGACGACCATGCCGAGCAGTGCCATGGCCAGCGTTGCGGCCGCAAGCATCGCCACAAGAACGGGCCCCGGCCCAAGCCCCAAATTCTGAAGCCCGACATAGGTCGCAAGTGCCGCGAAGGCTCCGACCGTCAACACATCCCCATGCGAGAATTGGATGACGTCGAGGACGCCGAAAAACAGCGTAAATCCCGCGGCAACGAGCGCATACATCATGCCGAGCATCAGCCCGTTCATGATGTATTGCGCAAGGAGCCCTGCATCCATTGTCGCGACTTCCGTGCAGAGAAGCGAATCGCCTTATGCGAAGCCCATTCGCCTAGGATTGTCCGGGCAGCTTACGCTTACCACTCGCATATTCGCTGTCCTCCCACACGACGAATTTACCGTCCTGGACGACATACTTGGTGATTAGCGGCACGGTATTTTGACCGTGATCGTCAAAGGTAACCTTGCCGACAATGGAATCGCGGTCTTTGACATTGGCAAGCTCATCGATCACCTTCTTGCGGTCCGGACCGCCCTTCTCGATCGCATTCAGAATCAAATCCATCGCAGCGTATGCGAAGGCGCCATAAGCCTCGGGTGGACTATCATATTTCTGCTCGGCATATTTCTCCAAAAAGAATTTCCCGCCGGGCAGCTTCTCCGTGGGCGCGCCTTCGCGGAAGGCGAGCGTACCCTCGGCCAAAGGGCCAAGCCCTTGAATATAGGCATCTGAGACGATACCGGAGGTGCCGTCGAACACAGCCTTGATACCAAGCTTGTCCATCTGGGCGCGAATGCGAACGCCGATGGGCGTCAGCCCGCCGAAATAAATGACTTGAGGATTGAGCGATTTGATCTGCGTGAGTTCGGCGGTGAAGTCCTGCTGATCGGAGCCGACGCCAAAAGTGCCAAGGATCTTGCCGCCCTGTTTTGCGAGCGCTTCGGCGAAATATTGATTGTGACCCTTGCCATAATCGGTCGTGTCGTGGATCACCGCGAAAGTCTTGTAGCCAAGGCGCGTCAGAAGCTCTGCATTACTCTCGTTCTGGTTGATCATCGTGCCGTTGACGCGATGCACCTCCGCATATTTGTTGCGATAAGTGATGTCGGGGAGCACAGCGCCCCAGACCACGACCGGGAAGCCGAATTTGTGATAGGTGTCGACGGTCGCGATTGCGGTCGATGAGCAATAATGCGTGGCGGCCGCGATTATGTTCTTGTCAGCCGCCATTTTGGTGGCCTGCTGAACCGCAATGTTGGGCTTGCACTCGTCATCGAGAGCGACAAATTCATATTCATACTTCGCCTCGGGGTCCGCGTTCTTTAGTCGAACCGCAAGGTCGGCCGAGTTACGTCCGCCGACGCCGTTGACGGAGACGCCTCCGGTCAAAGGACCGATAAACCCGACTTTCACTTTGTCCTTTGCCTCGGCTGGGAGGCCTGAGAAAGATAAAATCAAGGCAGGCAAGATGCCCGCAATTCTCGTCGTGTGCCAGAGCATTTTTTTCTCCTGGTTGTTGAACCCGCCTTGGAGAAACGACATTGATCATTTTTTGACCGTTTGCCTACCCGCACTCTCGTACAAACCTTATAAAGACCGCCTCGCTTCGGCAAAAATGATTAGCAGTTTGCCTAACGAAAAGTTCACACCTCCCACCCCACTACAGCGCTTTTCGGTGAAAGGGTGGTCATTCTACCGGCGTTCCAGAGTGCCAAAGGCCTGTTCTAGCGCACTGTCCATGTCTCGTCAGGGTCCAGACCGCGTGAAAACGCTGGACCTGTGTTTAGGAAAACCGACGGTGCCCAGGGATTTTCGGAAAATCCGTTTTCGGGCTTTTTTGGCAAGCCTGAATGGCGTTTTGGAGCCGTATGGGGCGA
>JBAUNL010000719.1:0-5739 GCA_049579205.1 Rhodomicrobium sp.
TAAACCAAAGCGTGAATTATCTTTCCATAGGAAACACCGACGCACATGACGCCACATTTTCCCTAGTCATAACTTGCCATTAGCCCTCTCTCATGCTACATTGTAACACATCAAGCAACATCAGAAAGCACGTTCATTTGTTGCCTAGGTGTTGCCTAGCCAAGGACGGCCGCATGAAGAAGGAACTCAAAGATATTGCCATACAGAAGTTAAAACCCGATAAAGCGGGGCCGTATGAGGTCATGGACAGCGTTATCAAAGGATTCGGTATCCGTGTTCATCCCAGCGGTTCCAAATCCTTCATCCTGTTCAAGCGCTTTCCAGGTTCGCCAAATCCGGTACGCAGGACCATCGGACATTACCGGGAGCTGGTGGACGGCGATGACGGCAAGCCCGTAGAGCTGACCCTAGCATTGGCCCGTGAGAAGGCGTTTGAATGGAACAGGTTGCTGAAGAAAGGTAAAGATCCCCAGAAAGAAGAGGAACGCCAGCATCTGGACGAAATCGAAGCCGAGAAGAAACGGCAGGAGCACACCTTCGGTGCCGTCCTTGATGCCTATCTCAGGCATAAGGCGGCGGACCTCAGATCTATCGCCGTAATCGAGGCTACCATACGCCGGGAGTTCTCAGGATGGATGTCCCGCCCCTTAACCGATATCACCCAGGACGATGTTAAGAGGCAGATCAAGCGCATCGTCAACCGCGGTGCCAAGACATCGGCTCATAACGCCCTTTGCTTCATTCGTGCCTTCTTCAATTGGTGCCTCGACACTGGTGATTACGGGCTTTCGGTTTCACCTGTGACAGGATTAAAACCGGGAGTTATTATCGGCGAGAAGAACGTCCGCACCCGTACCCTGGATGATTGTGAACTTGCCGCGTTCTGGTGGGCCACCGAAACCATGGGTTACCCCATGGGCCGGCTATTCCAGCTTTTGGTATTAACAGCGGTGAGACGTGATGAAGCCGGTGATGCCAAATGGTCCGAGTTCGATATGAACGCCAAGTTATGGGTTATCCCAGCCGAACGGATGAAGGGTAAAAAAGGTAAGGTTGACCCTCACGCCGTACCTTTGACAGATGCCATTATCGATCTTCTAAAGGGTTTAACCCGCTTCCATGATAGTGATTACCTTTTCTCATTTACCGGACGGAAGCCAGTTCGATGCTATGGCTTGGCCAAGCTCAGCCTTGATGGGCTCATGCGTGCGGACCTCGAAGCGCAAGGTAAGACGTTCGAGCCGTTCGTTTTGCAAGATTTGAGGAGAACTTGCCGGACTAGGTTTTCGGCTCTACCCGATGTCGAAGATGTTGTCTGTGAAGCACTGCTAGCTCATGTCCAGCCCGGCATACGTAAAACTTATAACCTCTATAAATACGAACCGGAGAAGCGGAGAGCACTTGAGCTTTGGCACAAAAAGCTAGAGAGCATTGTCATACCCCCAGATAATAAAATGTTATCCCTCTAGCGGGGCGCAGTAGGGTCTAATCGAGAAAATTCCGCGTCACCACAATCTAAGTAAATAGCCAGATGTCCAGAGTAATGGCCCGGCCTACGCTTGAAATATTGCCACAATTGGTCTATGTAGGCCTCATCGATAGACCTCAAGTGCACCAAAATCAGGCTCTATCGGCCTTTCTCTAAAGCCAACAAAGCGGTCTCCCGCTCCGAGCGAAATCTGAAAATCAGCATCACCGACCCGTGATGACTGAGCGCTTGGAAAAGGAAACTTCGTTTTGCGCATCGTAACTCTAAAAGACCTGAAGCCCACCAAGGGCATCGGCTATACCGCTGAGCACCTCAGGCGGCTTGAAGCAGCCGGCAAGTTTCCACGAAGAATAAAAATAGGTGAAAATCGCGTCGCTTGGCTCGAAAGCGAAATTGACGCCTGGATCGCTCAAAAAGCTGAGGAGCGGTCACAATGACAACCTTGAAGTCAGACGGAATCGCTAATTCGCCTTCGCCGGGCTTCTTATGGTCTTCGTTACCCAGGACTGTGGCTCATTCGGCTGCGACTTCATCATATGCGATACATGGCCCTTGAGGTATCCCCAGATCCAAAACAATCCTTCCCGCCGAACCTCATCCCAAGCTATACCGCCGATACCAATCAGAAGTGCCAGACCGCCGGCAGCGATCCGTTTCCACCAGCGCCGCAGCCACGAACGCCGGGCCGGCTCCGGTATCTTATACTCTACTTTTATGCTGGATTCCCGATTGGGCTTCTTGCGCCTTCTCGACCCTATATTGATCGGAGGAAGCTCAGGAAATAGCTCCCCTTGTTTAAATACATAAACCATGCTCGGCCCCTTAAATGCCGAGTACGCATACTACTCGGCGATGCCCCTCATTTCCCCCCTTTTCATGCAGCCCGCAGTCAATTTACCGGATTCGTCTGGCCGTCACAGGGCACCGGCAAGGGTTATGCACCGAAATGATTGAAGCTTAGACTTGGATATTTGTATATGCAAATAATAACAATCTAGTTAGTTAGTTTCTTGGATTGCGAATGATCTTGGGCTTCGTGTTTTTCGGGAAGCTTTGATGGCGGCGGTGGCGGCTTTACTCTCTCAACCGGCGTCATCAACGGATACGTTTATCCGCAACATTGAAAAATGAAACACGACGGGTTTGTGGCTTTTTACCTTGGCAGTGGCAGCGGGATCACGTTGCCGCCGCCGTCAGCGAGCCTATCCAGGAAATCCGCTGCCGCCATGCGATCCTTACCTTGCCTGTGGCAGCAGGATCACACATTCCAGCAAAATTCTGTTGCCTGTAATGTTGCCTCAGCTAAAGCTTCTGCCTCTAGCCTATCACGTCAACACATGGATTTAATTGATGAAAGCTATTTGAACCAAGGGCTGCGGCATCAAAGCGTGAATGCCGAGCGATGCCATGAAACTGACCTGCGAAAGATCCACGAGGAGTTTCTTTTTTGAACCTGCAAGTACACTGAAGCGCAAATCGACGGCGGTTGCGCCTTCGATATCCATGCGTCCCGAGAGTAAAACCTTTGTTATGCCGTTGTCCAAGTCAGCTGTTGTGAGCTCCATCATTACTACTCCTCGACTTTCTTACAATTCGTCTCCCTAACCATTGGCAAAGCACGCGCGGGGCAAACCCTCAAACTGCGCGCGGCTCAAAATGGAAGGCCCAGGCACAGGAAGATCCCTTTTTATCGCATTAGCAGGCGCTGTGATTTTACGTTCTATCCCGCCGGTTCCGATCATGAGCGATGAATGAACCCTATCGCAAAAATAAGATTTCGGAACGGCAAAAACCCGTCTCTCTTCTTGTTTGCCGCAGCCTTGCAGAGTTCCGGCCAAGCTTACCGATTATAGGCGCGCCTGCGGGAATGTCTATCGGCAAGCTGAAGTTGAGCCGCAGGCTATTTTGGGCCGCGCGTGCAGAAAGCAGCGGCTAGAACCGGGCATTGAAAACGCCATCCCAATCTGGCGGTGGAGGGCCGCCCAAATATGCGTTGATGCGGGCGATGTAGATTTCGAAGAGCGTATTTAGATAAGAAAAGCTCTCCATGTCCATGCAGCGGCGGAGGTCCCCGAGCGCCTGTTGCCACGCCCGCGCACGGTAATTTGCAAGCATGGAGGAAAACGAATCCCGGAGCACAAGAAACTGCTCCTTTGATGCGAGTTCCAATCCGCCAAGCACGGTGTAAATCGTTTCCGCATCTTGCTTTCCCTTCACGCGCACGCGGTCGACTTCGATGAGCGCCAGCTTTCCGCGGCAGAGGCGCGCGGTCTCGGAGGCGAGCAGGATGCGCAGGCCGTACAGCGATGTCAGGGACTCAAGCCGCGAAGCCAAGTTGACGCTGTCGCCCATCACAGAATAATCGAACCGCATGTCGGAGCCCATATTGCCCACGACGCTCAGACCAGTGCTGATGCCAAGCCCGATCTCCATATCACGCACCGAAGTCCCTGCCCGCAGCGCCTCCAATCTCCGCTCCTCGTTCAAGCTGTCAAGCCGCTGTAAAAGTTCCAACGCCGCTTGACAGGCGTTCAAGGCATGGTTGGGATCATCGAGCGGCGCGTTCCAGAACGCCATGATGGCATCGCCGATATATTTGTCGATTGTTCCCTTGCGCGCGATTATCGGGAGGGAGAGCGATGTCAGCATGCGGTTCATCAGCGCGGTAAGTTGGGCTGGATTGTCCTTAAAGCTCTCCGCAATCGAGGTGAAGCCTCTGACATCGCTGAAAAGAATGGTCATCTCCCGGGTTTCGCCACCGAGAACAAGGCGGTCTGGTTCCCTGATAAGCTGCTCCACAAGCTCAGGAGACAGATATTGGCGGAAAGCTGCGCGGACCTGTGTCCGGCGTCTTTCTTCCCGCGCGTAATTCATGAATGTCAAAAGCAGAAACGCTGCAAAGCTTGACGCCAGCGGGTAAGAGACGTCGATCAGAAGCCTATCGAAGTCGAACAGGTACCATGAGCCTAGGGTCAATACACCCGCAATGACGCCACCGATCAATAAGTTTACCAGGGCACTCGAAAGAGGAGCCAAAATCACGAGCAGAGCGCCCACCGCGAGGGCGAGCGAAACTTCCAACCCAAGGGCAAAATTCGGTCTGTTGAGGGTCGTGCCTCCGAGAATGCTTTCCGCGATTTGAGCGTGGATTTCGACGCCTGGGATCACCCGGTCCAGCGGCGTGGATTTGAGATCGAAAAGGCCGGCCGCGGATGTGCCGATGAGGACGATCTTGCCAGTGATGCGTTCGGAATTGATCCTGCCGGCAAGCACATCGGCCGCTGAAACATATCGTTTTGGGTCATGACGCGTGAACGATACCCAAAGCTGTCCGTCCCTATCGGCCGGGATTTCAACGCCTGCAAGCACGACGCTTCTGACCCCCGCCGCATCCCGCTTGATTAGAATCGAAGAAGCTTTCGCAGCGGTGCGGATCAGCTCCACTGCCATACCCGGCACAATTTCATTGCCGGCAGAGAGCACCAATGGCGCGCGCCTTATCAGGCCATCGCGTTCAGGTAAAACAGTAAGCATGGCAATGCCGGATGCGGCAGCTTCCAACGAGGGCAGATTTTTCAAGGCGGCCGGATAACGTAGCAACGCGCCACTCGGGTCGCCGCCTATGGTTGCGATCGAGACCTTTCGGAGGGCGCTTGTTGGCGCAGGTGCTCCTTCCGCGGCTTTCGGTAACGATGCCCGCCCCAATACGGCCGGAGCACTCTTCAATGATTGCGCGAATATCTCGTCATTATCGGGCAGAGTGGCCAGCTCGCGCCTGAGGTTGTCATCACCTTGCTCCAGCGAGGCTGCAAGCGACTTGGGCGACAACCGGTCACTCTCGGCGAAAATGATGTCGAAGCCAATGACTGCAGCGCCCTCTTCGGCAAGCAGGCTTGTCAGCTTCGTAAGGACTGTCCGGGGCCACGGCCATTGACCGATTTCCCCGAGGCTCTTGTCGTCAATATCCACAATGATGACGGGATAGCCGCTGGCGGCATTCGGGTGGGCCCTTTGGAGAAGATCGAAGTAGAAATTGCGGACTAATTCAATTGGTGCAGGGTCCCATAGCCGCAAAAGAGCGAATGCGGCAACGGCCACGATGCCGCCAAGGCGTGCAATGGATAAAGTCCTCCCCAAGGAGATCAGCGCTTTTGCCGGGGAAGTCACTTTGGACATGGAGCACATAAGGCGGCAAAAGCCAGGATTGTAGGAAAAGCTAAGCACGAACTCTAACTAAGCGGAACAAGGGG
>JBAUNL010000720.1:0-7217 GCA_049579205.1 Rhodomicrobium sp.
GGCGAATGAAGCAAGTTCCGCCACCAGACCAGGTGATCCTAGGCAAACGAAAGGGTTTAAAGGCCCGCTGCGCCATCGGAGAAGTTATGCGAAAGAGCGCCGGATCGTGCTCTGCCATTCAACCGAAAAGAGCCAGTTGGTGGTGACCTGCGCCGTAGATCACGCACTCGAGACGGAGTGCACACATGCCTACAAGACCTCCAATACCGAAGATTTCGGCCAAGTGGCCTTTACCATCGATGCTCAGCCGAACTGTCCGATCCACCTTACTAAGTATATGGTCTATCACACATCTGACAGGGCTTCCCCTCAAGAACTGTGCGGCCGCGCTGAGTGGACACTGGATCGCGTAATGGCCCAAGGATTTCCGGCCCTTCTCGCCTCCCAAGAACAGTATCTCGATGATTTCTGGCGCCGTAGCGATGTCATGGTCAGGGCCGTAAGAGAAGATCGCGCGAAGCTAAGTACGGTGGAGACCCAGGAGGCAATCCGATTCAACCTCTTTCACATATTGCAGGCCTCTGCGCGTGCGGAAGATACCGGCGTGCCCGCAAAGGGACTTACGGGGCAGGCCTATGAGGGGCATTACTTCTGGGATACCGAAATCTACTTGATGCCGTTTTTGATTTACACCTCACCCCGGATCGCCCGGAACCTGCTGACCTTCCGCTACAAGATGCTCGATAAGGCCCGGGCGCGCGCCACGCTCTTGGGCTATCGAGGAGCCATGTTCCCGTGGCGCACCATCGACGGCGAGGAAGCATCCGCCTACTACGCGGCGGGGACAGCACAGTACCACATCAACGCCGGCATCATGTATGCCCTGCGGAAATACGTACAAGCAACGGGCGACCAGCAGTTCCTGCGGGATTACGGTGCCGAGATGCTAGTCGAAACCGCACGCCTATGGCTGAACCTGGGCTTCTACTCGGACGCAAAAGGGGGTGCGTTCTGCATCAATTCGGTTACAGGTCCTGACGAATACAAGACCGTCGTAAACAACAACGCATACACCAATCTGATGGCTCGAGAGAACCTCCGTTACGCGGCCCAGACCGTGGAGGCGTTGCGAACAGCAGAACCCGATGCCTACGCCGCACTTGTGCACAAAACGGCGCTCGAGCCCGTCGAAGTTGAGGAGTGGCTGAGGGCGGCAGAGCGGATGTACGTCCCCTATGACGAAAAGCTCAAGATCATTCCGCAAGACGACAGTTTTTTGGACAGAGAACCGTGGGATTTCGAGAACACGCCGCCGGACCGCTACCCGCTGCTCCTCTTTTATCATCCGCTCAATATCTACCGGAAGCAGGTGATCAAGCAGGCGGACGTGGTGCTGGCCATGTTCCTGCTGGGCGACGCGTTTTCTCTAGAGACAAAAAGGCGCAACTTCGAATTCTACGACCCCTTAACTACAGGCGATTCATCCTTGTCGTCCTCTGTCGAGGCAATCATCGCCGCACAAACCGGCGACGTGGATAAGGCCATTCAGTACGGGATGGCAGCCTTGCTCATGGATCTGGCTGACGTGGGCGGCAATGTGAAAGACGGCTGCCATATTGCATCGATGGGCGGTACCTGGATGATGCTCACCTACGGGCTTGGCGGCATGCGAGACGGCGATGGGACCTTGTCGTTCTGGCCGCGGCGCGCGCCTGATGACAACGCTATACTCCAGTTTCCCTTGAAATATCGCGGCCAGATGCTGGAAATCGAAATCGACTCGGGCCAGGTGGAATATAGGCTACGCGAGGGCGACTGCCTGATAATCCATCATGAATCGGAGGAAGTCTGTCTGACGACGGAGCGGCCGGTTGCTCTCAGGTCAATTAGCCGTGGCTGAAATGCGCTGATGCATCTCCGCCGTGAAATCGCAAAAAACAAGGTTGCTCAACGCTTGCGGAAATCAGCGTGATCGCCCATGCAGGCGGTGCCGGTTTGATCATATCTGTAGAGCTGTCATGGCCGAGTTCGGGGGCCGGTCTCGTCTTCCAGCTGGCGAATACTGCCGTTGAAGAGCACCTTGCAGAGTCCGATGCAACACCGATCATAGGAGTCGACGTCCCAAATCACTCCTTCCGTCAACACCCGGTGCTCACAGAGTCCAATCAGCTTTCCGAGCGCTGCCGGTGTCTGCCGCGCCAAGAGAATGCTGTACGAGGAAGGGCCCGGCCGATTTGCGACGCAGCAGGCGATCGTACGAAAAGCTTAAATAAGCCGCCTCATCCAAGCGAACGGACAGGGACCGCGTATGGTTGATTCACCCCGCCCGCACAGGCTAGCCGTCGCAAATCCTGCCAGCGTGCCAGTAGTAAACCGAACACCCTCTAACTCTAGCTTGGCCGCGCTTGATGCAAGCAACTTCTTTCTTGCTGGAGTGCTGTCGGGCTTTGGCCCCTATGTTACCTCCTTCCTTGTAGAGCAAAATTGGACTCCCCAAAACATCGGCTTTGTGCTCACGGTGGCTGCTGTTGCCGGATTACTCGGTCAAGCACCCGCCGGAGAATTACTCGACAAAATCCACTCGAAGCTGCCCGCTATGATGTTAGCAGCTGCGATGGTAGCAGGGGCCGCCTCGGCTATTGCTCTATGGCCGAGTTTCCCCTCGGTGCTGACAGCTCTGATGGTTCAGGCAATCGTCAGCGGGTTCCTGGGACTCGCCATCGCTTCCGTAAGCCTTGGCCTTGTGGGACATGCCGCACTTGGTGAGCGGCTTGGACGCAATCAGCGCTTTGCTTCGGCGGGAGGAGTGTTCGCGGCTGGCTTCATGGGCCTCATTAGCTATTTCCTATCCTATCGTGCAATCTTCCTAGTGAGCGCTGCACTGGTGCTACCATTGCTGGCGGCTCTCGGCTTCATGAAGCGTTCAGAGATCCACTACGGTACCGCCTGCGGCATCCCTGATCACCATCGCGAGAGCCCTCCAGCCAGGGCCAGCTTGCGCAGCCTTTGGAATAACCGTCCTTTGGTCATATTCGCCTGCGCGGTATTTTTGTTTCAAATGGCCAATGCTTCGATGCTGCCGGTGGCCGCTGGCACGCTCGCCCACACCGAGCGTGCTGGCTCCTCGCTCATTATCTCCGCCCTCATCGTCGCCCCTCAAATAATCGTGGTGCTGATGGCACCGTGGGTGGGGCGCCAGGCGAAGACGCTCGGCCGCCGGCCACTGCTGCTCGCCGGGTTCGCGGCCTTACCGGCCCGGGCGCTGGTATTCGCTTGCACCAGCGAACCATTCATTCTCATCAGCGCACAGATACTGGACGGCATCAGCGGCACGGTCCTCGGCGTACTGACTGCCCTGACGATCGCCGATGTGACCGCCGGCTCCGGACGGTTCAATCTGGCGCAGGGCGCTGTCGGGACAATGTCTGGGTTGGGAGCTTCAGTCAGCACCGCGCTCACAGGTCAAATAATGGGGGCTTTCGGCCGCACGGCGGCATTCATAGGCATCGCGGCAGTGGCCTGCGCTGGCGTGCTCGTGCTGTGGCTGTTTATGCCTGAGACCAGTTCACTAGCGAAACGGCCGGCGGACAACCGTTCAGAAGAGAGATGAAGCATGACAGAAACTCACGGCGTTGTCTTCCTATTCGACGCCGGCAACACTCTCCTCGACAATGATCGCAGCCAGGCTGATTTGGGCAATTGCTACGGCCCGCGCGCTCACAAGAGGTACTGGGAAATCATTGAAAAGCTCAAAAATGAGCTCGGCTATGCCGATTATTTGGGAGCGCTGGAGCTGTATCGGACACCTTCCGGATTAGGCAATAGCGCAAGATATCCCTTTACATTGATCCGGCAACCTTCAAAACGCCACTGGCCGAAACATGTCTCAGAGACCGTGTTATCGGACTTTTTCCTGGCGCATTGGATGCCGATCCGGCGCCACCAAGGCGGATGGTATTTCCTTTTCGCCTGAAACGATGCCTGTGGTCCAGGGAATCTGGCTGGAGAGAACTGTCCCAAAGGCTGTATCAAGCGCATTGGCGGCCTCAGGACCATCGGCTTGCTTCGCTGGAGCGTGTGCCTCAAAAATGCGCGCGGCAACGATACGCCCTTCGCCAGACAAAACCTTGGCACCCAGTACGATCTCTGCTGTTGGCTCAGCACCCGGCACAATTTGGAAGCGCCTTATATCGAGGGCGAGTTGGAAATCCGTCTGCGCTCCTTCAATGAAGCGATTAACCTGACCGGCGCTGCCATTGTTCTCGAAGCTCTGGATGACCTTCGTCTGGATCAGCTTGGGAAGAGCATCCGCCCACCTGACCGTAGGTGAACTTCCAAGCCCATCCTTCCCGCTGCCGATGACGAGCTTTTCTGAATCGTAAGCCAAAAGCGCAGTAGGATCGGCGACACCAAGTTGTTTCGTCAGCGGTGCGAGCGGCGGTGCAATAGTTTGCAGGGCAGTCAGGTCATAGGATACCCCCGTTCCCTTTGCACCGCCGCCGGTCATGCGCTCCAATCCGGCCAGGATCGAATCCACCCGATCCGAATTTCGGCCAAGTGCCTTGGAGAAATTATCGAGGTTGGTGAGCATCGAGTGGAGCGCCTCCGAATTGTCCTCGAGCACTTTATCGATGCGTCCCAGCACCTGGCGTGCTGCGCTGCTCATGGTTTGCCCGGCAGACTTATCAGCGAAAAGCACAGGGGGCTGCTTTCCAGCCGCAGAGGGTGGTGTGAGGTTCCGCCGTTTAGAATCACGACGGGCACACCGGTCAGGCCCTGAAAATCGAGCGACACTTCCGTATCAGTGCGCACAGGCGTGGCAGCATCGATCGAGATCGCAGCCTCAACCTCACGTGGATTGTCCGGCACGAGCGCGAGTCTTGTCACCTCTCCAACGCCGATGCCGTTGAAAAGGACGGCGGAACCCGAAAGCAAGCCAGAAACCGAGCTTTGAAAACGTATGACGTAAGACGTGCGCTTCGACAGACCGCCGGTTGTCTCCAGCCAATAGACGAAAGCAAACCCCGCCGCGATGGCGGCTAGGGTGAACAGTCCGATCAGGACAACGCGCTCTTGTTTCCATAACTTCAACCTTGTGCTGCCGCTTGCAAATGCGAGATCATTCCGCGTCCGCGTTCGCCCAGGAAATAGGATTTGACCCAGGGGTGGTTTGATCTGACGACTTCGGACAAGGCGCCCTGCGCTACGACTTTGCCATCCGCCAAGGCGGCAACCCTGTCGCATACGAGGTACAGGCTCTCAAGGTCGTGGGTGACCATGAAGACCGTCAGGTCCAGTGTCTTCTGAAGGGTCCGGATCAGGGCGTCGAACTCGGCCGCGGCGATCGGGTCCAGGCCCGAGGTTGGCTCGTCGAGGAACACGATCTCTGGGTCTAGAGCCAGCGCGTGTGCCAGCCCTACCCTTTTTGCCATGCCGCCGGACAGCTCGGACGGAAACTTTTCGGCATCGCTCAGACGCAGCCCGACCATTTCAAGCTTCGCGATCGCCACCTCGTCCATCAAGCGTTCCGAGAGGTGAAGATGTTCGCGCATGGGGAACTGGATATTCTGCCGTACCGTCAGCGAAGAATAGAGGGCACCCTGCTGAAACAGCACACCCCAACGCCGGCCGATGACACGGCGCTCTTCCTCACTTGCTTTATCGAGATCAACTCCGAGCACTTCTATGGTGCCGGACCGCTTGGGCAAGAGGCCAATGATGCTACGCATCAGAACGGACTTGCCGCTTCCTGATCCCCCCACCAGACCAAGGATTTCGCCACGATCAACATCAAGCGAAAGGTTATCGAGAACGGTAACCGGCCCGAAGCCAACGACAAGGTCGCGCACGCGAATGGCCGGCGATTTGGAGGTATCTGCCACAATCACATTCCGATCGACGAAAAGAAGATTGCGAATAGGCCGTCGAGCACGATTACGAGGAAAATCGCCTTCACCACTGAGGTTGTGGTCCGAAAGCCGAGCGACTCCGCACTGCCTCCGACGAGCAAACCTTCGGAACAGGCAACGGCGCCGATCACAAGCGCCATGAACGGGGCTTTGATCATGCCGACCTTGAAAGTGGTAACGGTGACAGCCTCCCGAAGCCTCGCGATGTAAATTCCAGGAGCCATTCCGTCATAGAGCCAGGCCACGAGCCCACCCCCGAAAAGCGCGGCCATGGAGCCAAGAAAGCTAAGGACCGGCACGGCGAGAATAAGGGCAAGGACGCGGGGCACGATCAGGACTTCCACCGGATCAAGGCCCATCGTACTCAGGGCGTCGATCTCTTCGCGCATCTTCATGGAGCCAAGTTCGGCGGTGTAGGAGCTTCCCAGAACGGCCGGCCACCATGATCACAACCAGCAGCACTCCGATTTCGCGAAGAATGAGGATGCCGACCATGTCGACCACATAGTTCTCCGCACCGAATTTGCGGAAATGGAAGAAACCCTGCTGGGCAATGATGCAGCCGATGAGGAAAGTGATGAGCAAAATGATTGGGGTCGCGCGCCAGCCAACGCGGTCGATTTGATTAACGGTTGAGGTAAAGCGAAAGCTTTGCGGACGCATCAGAATTCGCCCGGCGGCAAGACAAATAGCACCAAGCATGTTCACGATCGGAAGCAGCTCTTCCAACTGCTCCGACACGGCCTTGCCAAACCCGCCCAGCAGCCCAAGAATGCCTTTCCTGCCAGGACGAACGGGTTTTTCGTTGCGATTGACTTCATGGAGATGGCCAAGCAACCCCTGATATTCTTCGCGCAGGCCCGTGACTTGCAGTTTGCGGCTTGCGTCAGATCCGGCGCGCAGGAATCGCTCAAGAAGCCAAGCGCCGAACGTATCGAAGGCATTCACAGCCTTCATATCAATGGAGATCCTTTTTGCCTGTTGACTCTGCCGTGACGCGCCCTCGATCAGCGTTTCGATCTCGTTCGCATGTGCTGCAGTCCAAGCCCCGCTCGCTGTCAGCACAAGCTCATTGCCATTAAGACTAGAGCTAAGTAATGGTTGGCTGTCCACCGCATCCCCTGGTTGCTCGGCTGGATTTCTAATCCTGCAACGGTATGACCCTGCCTTTTCGCCGCCATTGACCGAAATCAATCTCAGCTGACACACAGTGGAAAATGGCGAGACGCGACGCCCGAAGAAGCGAAAACATCTAGCCTACTCAAAGACATAGGTTCCTGGAGCATCGCAAAGCGGCGGGTGACCGGCCGTGGACGCTCCCATCGGCGGTGATGCACGATTTCCATCGGAACGAGACCGCAACCAGCA
>JBAUNL010000721.1:0-10297 GCA_049579205.1 Rhodomicrobium sp.
GCTCCAGCCGAGCTTATTTGCATCTAACCAAACCCGTTCGATTTTTCTCTCAGAAGAGGCACTAAACTTAGGGCGAGTGGTCTTAAATTGCTGAGGTGACCGAATTGGATAAGCTTTAGAAACACAAACAGTGTTATCGCTATATTTACTGGTACGCATTACTTACCCCCGACAAGGTTAAACTCAATTTTAAGGTGGGTCTAGGTTGCATTCTTCACCTAGACTTACTCCAACATGACATGCAAAAAGCCTTTATGTCCACATTTGACGGTGGAAATACACTCTTGAACCTGTGGATAAGCCGCCGGACCTTGGCGGCTCGCCTGCGGCAAAATGCGGACCTGCTAGCCCACGAGTTAGATTACGTGGATGCCAAAATCTCCACGCTGCCGTGAGTTTTTACGCTTAGTTGAGGCTTGGCTTTTATGCTACTCCAGGTTGCTTAAGAGCGGGAGAGAGAATGCCTTCAAACCGCACTAATTTCGTTGCAATTAAACACGAATTGACCGCCGCACGGATTGCAACGCAACGCGCCAGCGCTCATGCACAACGCTCAGAGGACGTGCACCTTGCCGAGCGCCTCCGCGAATTGGCCGACCGTTTGGGCTATGAGCTGGATTATGTCGAGGCGCGCCTTGCAACTATGCCATAGGGTGCTTAGGCCGCCCTTTCGGCCATCGCAGCTATGCGGCGCGTGAAGGCGTCCAAGCTCGTCACGTTGACGCCTAGCGGTTGTTCGGGATCGCACGCGATTGTCTGCGCTGGCTTACCATAGGCGCGGTCCAGGATCGCGATTGCCGCTTTGAACGCGATCTCATCGTTGCCGTCGTTCATGAGCCCAACGAGTTTGTCTAGCGCAGCTGAACCGTAAGTCTGCGCGGGCTGGAGCGCATGACCGCGCGGCAGGTCCTGGCGCAACCGGCTCTCGAATTCATCGGCTTGCATCACGTCCGCCAATTTTCTCCCGGCACGATCATCATCATCTCCGAAAGCGGCGCATCCATAAAGCGAACCAAATCGAGGTTCGCAAGCGACACAAAATCCGGATCGCGGCCATGACGGCATTCTCGAGTTAAGGCTCCATTAAGGTTCTCTCGCGGCTTGATGGAAAAGCAGGAATGTTGATGGAACCGCCCTGACATTAATTGATTGCCGGCTAACTGAGTGCCCACCATTTATTTGCGGGCAGCGTCCACTCGAAGCGCCTCTGCAACACGCCGCCGGCCTCTGACGCCCCGGGCGATTGCGTTTACAATCGAGCAAATAGGAAAGATGGCAAAGACGGTAGCAGACCAGTTCGCCGAAACTCTCGCTGCAGCAGGTGTCAAGCGGATCTATGGTGTTGTCGGCGACAGCCTAAATGGTCTGACTGACTCCCTCCGCCGCCAAGCCAAAATCGAGTGGGTCCATGTCAGGCATGAGGAAGTCGCGGCCTTCGCGGCGGGCGCCGAGGCACACCTGAAAGGCGAATTGGCTGTCTGCGCGGGCAGTTGCGGACCGGGTAATCTCCATTTGATCAATGGTCTCTTCGATTGTCATCGATCGCGGGTGCCCGTGCTTGCGATTGCTGCGCAGATACCGTCGCCTGAGATTGGCTCCGGCTATTTCCAGGAAACGCACCCGCAGACGCTCTTCAAGGAATGCAGCCACTATTGCGAACTGATCTCCGAACCCCAGCAGATGCCGCGCATCCTCGAGATCGCGATCCGCGAGGCAGTTGGCCGCCGCGGTGTATCTGTGGTGGTGTTGCCTGGCGATGTCGCGCTCAAGGCCGCCGCCGGTGCGCCCGCAACCAAGGCTGGAGCCCTGCTGCCGACAAAGCCCGTCGTGGTGCCCTCGGCGAGTGATCTCGGCCGCCTCGCCGAACTTCTGAATGGCAAAGGCCGGATCACGATCCTATGCGGCTCAGGATGCGCGGGTGCGCATGACGAGCTTCTTGCGCTAGGCGAACGCCTGAAAGCGCCAATGGTGCATGCACTTCGGGGCAAGGAGCATGTCGAATGGGATAACCCCTATGATGTGGGCATGACTGGTCTGATCGGTTTTTCATCCGGTTATTATGCCATGCTCGATTGCGACATCCTGCTGATGCTCGGCACGGACTTCCCCTATCGTCAGTTCTATCCCATGGGATCGGGCGTCCGGATCGCGCAGGTGGACTTACGTCCAGAGCAGATTGGGCGCCGGGCCAATGTCGATCTTGGTGTCGCCGGCGACGTGAAGACGACAATCACCGCATTGTTGCCGTTGCTTAAGGAGGGACGCGACGGAGCACATCTTGCGCAAGCACGCGAGCATTATGCGAAGACGCGTAAGTCGCTTGACGATTTGGCGATTGGCAAACCAGGCAAGCGGCTCCATCCTCAACAGATCGCCAAGGCTATAAACGATCAGGCCGCGGAGGACGCCATCTTTACCTGCGATGTCGGCTTGCCGACAGTGTGGGCCGCACGCTATCTCGCCATGAACGGCAAGCGCCGGCTCATCGGCTCATTCTGGCACGGCTCCATGGCCAATGCCATGGCGCAGGCCATTGGCGCGCAGAAGGCCTTCCCGGGCCGGCAAGTGGTCTCGCTCTCGGGCGACGGCGGTTTTAGCATGTTGATGGGAGACTTCCTAAGCCTCACGCAACTCAACCTGCCTGTGAAGGTCGTCGTCTTCAACAATGGCGAGCTCGGCTTTGTCGAACTGGAGCAGATGTCCACTGGCTTCCTTACAACAGGCACAGACCTCAAGAATCCAAACTTCGCGGCGATGGCGGAAGGCGCAGGTATCCGGGGCGTCCGCATCGAGGATCCTGGTGAGGTCGAAGCCGGCATCGCCACCGCGCTTTCACATAACGGTCCGGTGCTGATCGACGCCGTCGTCGCGCGAGCGGAACTTGCGATACCGCCCGCCATCACTGTCGAGATGGCGAAGGGCTTCACGCTTTATATGATTAAGGCCGTGATGAGCGGCAGGGCTGATGAAATCCTCGACCTGGCGGCCACGAATCTGTGGCGCTAGAAGGGAACAGTCCTAATGGATATTACGGCCCTTCTCCTGTCTCGCATCCAGTTCGCGTTCACGATATCGTCTCACATCATATTCCCTTCCTTCACCATCGGGCTTGCGGCTTGGCTCACCATACTTGAGGCCATGCATCTCGCGACGGGCCGCCCTGTCTACCGTCAGATCTTCGAGTTCTGGTTGAAGATTTTCGGCGTGGCCTTTGGCCTGGGAGTCGTATCGGGAATTGTGATGGCATTCCAGTTCGGCACCAACTGGCAGGTCCATGCTTGGAAGACGGGCCCGATTCAAGGCGTGCTGCTTTCTTACGAGACCTTCACCGCGTTTTTCCTCGAAGCCAGTTTCTTTGGAATTCTGCTTTTTGGGCGCCCCCGCGTCCCGCCGTGGTTCTATCTATTTTCGACGGCCATGGTGGCGCTTGGTACCTCGCTGTCCGCGTTCTGGATCCTGGGCAATAATAGCTGGATGCAGGTGCCAGTTGGGTACATCGTCGACAGCAAGGGCGCTTACGCGCCAAACGATTGGGCAAAGATCATCTTCAGCCCGGTTCTTTGGGTGCGGTTTCCGCATATGCTGCTTGCTTCCTATTTGACCGGCGCGTTCGCCGTCGCGGCGACAGGGGCATGGTATCTGCTGCGCAGACAACATCATGCCGAGGCGCGAATCATGCTTCCCATGGGCCTGTACTTGGCGGCTGTGCTGTTGCCCGTCCAGGCTTTATTCGGACACCTCAACGGTAGATATGTCGATCGCTACCAGCCGTCGAAAATGGCAGCGATCGAGGCACGCTGGCATACCCAGAAGCCCGCCTCCGAGGTTCTGATCGCCTGGCCTGATGTGAAGAACCGGCGAAACCTCTACGCGATTACGCTGCCGGCACCCTGGGGGAGCCTTATCGACTCCGACAGCTTCTCTGCGGAAGAGGTAGGGTTCGACAGCATCCTGCCGGAGAATTGGCCACCGGTGGCAATCCCATTCTTCACCTTCCGCATCATGGTCGGATGCTTGCTCATCATGCTAGCGATCGCCTGGGCCGGATCCTATTTGCACCACAGGGGACGCATCGAGCAAAATCGGCTCCTGCTCTGGGCAATATTCTTGAGCTTTCCGCTTCCCTGGATCGCGATTTTGACGGGCTGGTTCACCGCCGAAGTGGGCCGGCAGCCCTGGGTCGTGTACGGAGTGCTGCGAACCGCCGATGCAGTAACTCCGTTCCTAACAGTGCGCAGCGCAACGATTTCGCTCGCCGTCTTCTGCGTCGTTTACAGCTTCATCTTCGCCTTCGGGGTCTTCTATATCAACCGCTTATTGCGCATTGGCCCGGTGGCACGCCTGGTCCAGCCACCCACCGCGGCAATTCCCAACCGTCCAATGTCGGTGGTCAATGAGCCCGTTCTGGGGGGCTCGCACCAGACGGCAGGAGAATAGCCATGGTTATGTTCTGGGTTTCGGTCCTGGCCCTCAGCATATTGCTTTACGTTCTGCTTGACGGGTTTGACCTTGGCGTCGGGATACTTTCCGGCTTGGCGCGTGGGGAGCCGGAGCGGCACGCCATGCTATCCGCCGTTGCGCCGGTTTGGGACGGGAACGAGACTTGGCTAGTGGTGGCCGGAGTGGTCCTGTGGGGGGCTTTTCCGGTTGTTTACGCGACGGCGTTCTCCGCATTCTATCTGCCGGTCGTGATCATGCTCGCAGGTCTTATTCTGCGCGGAGTGGCGTTTGAGTACCGTTACAAGACGGAGCGTTTGCGCTGGATCTGGGATGCGAGCTTCGCTGGAGGTTCTCTCGTTGCGGCCTTTTTTCAAGGCTCAATGGTTGGTGTGCTCGTTGAAGGGCTTCCGATTGCAAACGGCGAATATACGGGCGGCGAACTCGGCTGGCTCACGCCGTTCGGGCTGATTTGCGGTGTGGGCCTCTGTCTCGGTTACGCGCTTCTTGGTGCATGCTGGCTCGTCAGGAAATGCGAGGGCGATGTCCGGGATAGGGCTTACCGTCTCATTCCTTATCTATCTATCGCGCTTTTAGTCTTTCTCATCGCCGTGTTCGCCTATGCGCTTGCTGAAAATCTCCGGATCATAGACCGGTGGATCGAGCGGCCGTATCTGTTCTTCTTCCCTGGGATCGGCGCCGCAGCGGCGATCGTGCTCGCCATCAGCGTCCGTCAGCGCCGCGATGGACCGCCTTTCTATATGGTCTCCCTGATTTTCGCTGCGGCGTTCGCCACGCTGGGGATCTCGTTCTGGCCTTACATGATCCCGTTCTCGATCACCATCGAGGACGCTGCCGCCCCGCATTCGAGTCTTGCCTTCATGTTCTGGGGAGAGGGCCTTTTCGTTCTCCCGCTCATGCTGGTCTACACGGTGATCATGTACACCGTGTTCAGGGGCAAGGTCCCGCCATCGGAAGAGCATTATTAGGAGTGTCGGCCGTGGAGCGACCTCTCTCGCCATTCATGTTTCCGAAGTGGTACCGCTTGCAAATCACGTCGGCCCAGTTGCTCCAAGACTAAGCAGATGATAGCAGAGCGCGGCCGGACGCGCCGCTGGAGCGTAGTCATAGGTTACAAGGGAGCCTCAAGGCGGATGAGATGCCCATCCGGGTCCCTTACGATTGCGCGTGCCACGCCATCCTCGAAAGCTACCAGCCGGGAAACAAATGCGTCAGCGTTTTGTGCATGAAACGCATGTAGAGCACCGATGCTGCTAGCTTCCAGCATGAGCTGGGTCGCGGCGACATCGTTAATCGCGGAAACTCTTGGATCGTGGCGCGAGACTTCGCGGTAGCAGAGTAGTTCCACGTGCGGCGGTTCTTCCGGCGGAGCCAACGCCGTTACCTCCACGACAGCTCCCTTGGCATTGTCGAGCCGATCCTGAGCCGGCCCCGTGTTCAAAGATCCACCCGATCGCTGAAAGCCAAGTTGCCTGTAAAATTCCACGCTTCTGAACGTATCGGCAACGGAAATGGCAGAGTGATCGATGCCAAGGAAATCACGATCGCCTGCCTTTTTCCATGGCTCAGGCATGGCTCCCGGCGTGAAGGCAAGAAGTTCGAGCGGATGGCCCTCGGGGTCGCGAAACTTGAATGCGGTGACCCCGCCTGAGGAGGCGGGCAGCACTTGCGCCCCTACCAGGGAGATGGGGTGCCAGCCTTTGTGGGCCCAAAGCCTTGCATAGGCTGCGGCCATGTCCGAAACAACGATGGCGAAATGCTGAAACAAAGAACTCCACCCCGAAACCTCCTCGGGATAGGGGTGACCTGCCGGCTTGATGTTGACGAGTTCAATGGTCTGCTTCCCAAGCTTCATCGTGATAATGTGCGCCTCGGCGCCAGGGATGCACAGCAGAGACCCCAGCGCGGCGCTGCCAATGCTCCTTTCCTCTCTGCGGAGGAAACCGAGAGCGCTCTCATAGAAGCCAGCCAATCTTTGGGGCTCCCGGCATCAGGCTGATCCGCGAAAGCCTTTGCACAGCCCTCACGGCGTTTGTACGCCGCGTGTGTTGAGGTAAATGGAATAGAGGGTCGTCGAACCTCCAATAAAAAGGCGGTTTTTCACCAGTTCGCCAAACGTCACATTCGCGACCACATGCGGCACAAAGACTTTGCCGAGCAATTCGCCGCCTGGACTGATGCAGTGGACGCCGTCGCCGGCGCTGCTCCAGATATTGCCGTCTTCGTCCACGCGGAAACCATCGGAAAAGCCCGGCTCGACTTTGTGAAAGACATCTCCGCCCTTGAGTGTCGCACCGTCCGCCTGGACCTCGAACACGCGGATGTATTGTTTTGGATTATCGACATTTGGAGCACCGGACTCAGCTATATAGAGCAGGCTCTCATCTGGAGAGAATGCCAAGCCATTCGGCCCATCGAAATCTCCGGCGACGATACGGATCTCGCTGCTTTCCGGATCGAAACGATAAACGGCAGGCGGCTGCTCTGACTTTTGCCGCCCGCCCTCGTAATCGTTCACGATTCCGTAAACAGGGTCAGTGAACCAGATGGTTCCGTCGGATTTCACGACGACATCGTTCGGGGAGTTCAGGCGCTTGCCGTGATGCCGATCGACTAAGGTCGTGACCCGGCCGTCATATTCGGTGCGGTAGATGCAGCGTCCGCGATGTGAGCAAGCGATGAGCCGGCCTTGGCGGTCGCGGGTCTGCCCATTGGCATAGTTCGATGGCGCGCGATATACCGATGTGCCAGCGCCGTCGATCCAGCGCATGGTGCGATTATTCGGGATATCCTGAAAGAGAAGGCAGCCTGCGTCGCCCATCCAGACCGGCCCCTCGATCCATCGAAAACCGGTCGCAAGCTCCTCGAGCTGGGCATTTGCCAGAATATATCGCCTGAAGCGCCGATCAAGAATTTCGAAACCGTCCATGGATCAACTGAACCGGCATGGAGAGGACCCTCCCGGAAGAGCCTCAAGCTGCACAAGCAAAAGGACAGCCGGTTCATCTCCTACGGTGCCAGAAAGATGCCCCTTTTTTCCGTTCACCTCGCGGGCCTTCTGGTCCTCGCCAAAAGACATCTCTCCTGGCCCCATTTCGACCCTCTTGCCGTCCATGGACTCCACGAACCATCGCCCGGAAAGCGGGACGATCCATTGAGCCTTTGGATTTTCATGCCAATCGCCAACCCAACCTGGGGGCAGAACCGTGACGAAGATGGTGGCGTCGCCCTTGGTCTTAGATCCTATCCACTGCGGTGCGGCTTTCGGCTGGATGGGGGCTTTATTGAACTCGGACAGCTCGCATAGCGTCTGGTGGCTGATGCCTTGCTCGTCGGTCCATAGGTGCCAGTAGGATACGGCCGGCTTGACTTCCGCATTCATGGTTGGACCTCCTTCTGGACAATGCGATAGGGATGGGAAGACCAGGTAGGGTGGGTAATAAAGCTCCTCACCGAGGTGGCGTTTGTGCCGAAGATGATCAGCAAGAAGCCCGCGCCAAGGGCGAAGTTTTTCAAAAAGTCCCAGAAGAGCGTCCGGCCCTTGCCATTTGCGGAAGTCCAGAAATCGCCTGGTTTCCAGAACTGCTTCCAGAGAAGCGCGGTAACTCCGCAATATCCAGCGAGGATGAGTGCGCAAAGCCGATCGCCAATACCTGTCAAAATTCCAAGAGACATAACAATCTCGACAAAAAGTCCGGCAAGGACCAACGCCACCGCAATTGTGCGATTGGAAACGGCTTCTCCTGCCTGGCTCACCGCGCCGTGAAAGTTGAGGATTTTGTCCAGGGCACTGAAGGGAAAAAAAAGCAGCACCAAAACTATTCGGATCACTAGCGTGATCGCTATGCTAAGTGCAGCCATCGCTCAGAACCATTCCGTCTCGAACTGATCTTCGGCAACATTCAAGCGCCGCCAGTTGTTTCAAGACCGCGCCGGCCTAGCAGTGGTGCACGAACTCCCATGTAATACTCAGCGTAGCGGAGCTGTTCCTCATGACGGACAACCTCCTTCTGGAGCGCGGTGATTACCTGCCCCGCGAGCGCGAGAATTGGGATGCCAAAGCCGTCTTCGTCGATGCGCGCTACCAGACCAAGGAGATTTGGTACGATTCGAAAGGCCGCAGCTTCCATCCTGGACTGCATTATTTCGTAGGCGGCAATAGCAAGGTTTATGGCGGCGTCTTATTCCGGCTTAGGGAACGCGATTTTGACGAAATACGTCATCCCAGCGGCGTTTCGCCTGCCTGGCCTCTCAAGTACGATGTTTTTGAGCCCTACTATCAGGCCGCCGAAGAGCTCTTTCACGTTCATGGCTTGCGCGGTGAGGACCCGACCGAGCCGCCATGGACCAAACCCTATGCCTATCCGCCAGTGTCGAATGAGCCGCGCATTCAACAGCTATTCGATGACCTCAAGCGCGAAGGACATCATCCTTTCCACTTGCCCGTTGGCGTCCTGATGGATGAGAGGGATCGGAAGGTATTGCCGCATTCGGCCTGCATCCGATGCAACGCCTTCGACGGCTACCCTTGTCTCGCGAACGGCAAGGCCGACGCGCAAATCATGTGCGTGGACCCCGCTTTGCGGGAACATCCCAACCTGACGCTTTTGACGAATACCTATGTGGAGAAGCTGACCACCGGCTCGAAGGGCAGGCACATCTCCGGCGTGGAAGCAATTCGTGATGGCCAGCGCATCACCTACACCGGAGACATCATCATCGTGGCCTGTGGCGCTCTCTCATCCGCGCTTCTAATGCTGCGCTCGGCAAACGAAGATCACCCTCACGGCCTCGCCAACGGCTCCGGCCTCGTTGGCCGCAACTACATGCGCCACAACAACTCCGTGGTGCTCGCCATTTCCCGTACGCCCAATCCGACCAAGTTCCAGAAGACCCTTGGCCTAAATGATTTCTACTTCGGCTCCAAAGACTGGGATTATCCACTGGGCCACATCCAAATGGTTGGCAAGTCCGACGGGGAACAAATCCGCGGTGAAGCCCTGCCGCAAATTCTTCAGCGGTTTCCCGAGGCACCTTTCGATTGGATCGCCGAACACTCCCTCGATTTCTGGCTGACGTCGGAGGATTTGCCGCTGCCGCAAAACCGGGTTTATTATGACGGCGGCCGCGTTTTTTTGGACCTAACGCTCACCAATGAGGAGGCCCACGAGCGGCTGAGGCAAAAGTTGCGCGGTCTATGCGATAAGCTCGAGATGCATCCGCATTTGTTCGACCGGTCTCTCTATCTGGGGCAGAATGTTCCGTTAGGCGGAACTGCGCACCAGGCCGGGACAATGCACTTTGGAACCGATCCAGCACAGTCCGTGCTCGATCTCAACTGCAAAGCGCACGAGCTCGATAACCTCTACGTAACCGACGCGAGCTTTTTTCCTTCCATCGGCGCCGTAAATCCCACCTTGACCATTATCGCAAACGCATTGCGCGTCGGCGACGAGATCGCCTCTAAAATGCAATGACCTCACACTTACAGTAGCGTGGGCGGAGGGGCACGCATAATAGCGGACCCCATTTAGACGCTTTTGGGAAGGCGCAACGCCAAGAATTAGGGCACGGCCACTGCGTTTTATGGCATTCGCAATTTCGCGGCGATCACCATACGTCACGAGTCTGAGGGCGCCTAATGGCGCCCTATTTTACCGTGAAGACCGGCTTGAACGCCGGCGATCATCATACTCGTCCTCGTCATAACGGCTGCGGCCCCGGGAACGGCCTTCGTACTCGCCCTCCTCGTCCTCATACCGCCGGCGGGAGGAACCCCCGCTTCCGGTCATGGACACTCCGCGTCGCAGCCGGTGGTCGTGCTCTGCATCTCTGACCC
>JBAUNL010000722.1:0-4878 GCA_049579205.1 Rhodomicrobium sp.
GCCACGCATCTTTTTAGCGAACCGGGCGCGCTGGAGACCGTCATCGAGCACGCCGCGGAATGGTTCGAGCGTTACCTTGGCGCAGCTTCGATCTAGAGTTCGGGGGTACACCCTAATAGGGGTTTGAGCATATGTCCTTTAAGAACCGCGCGGAAGCAGGAAAGAGGCTAGCGGAGGCACTCGCCAAATACCGCGATACAGATCCCGTCATTCTCGCCCTGCCGCGCGGCGGAGTTGCCGTGGCAGTCGAAGTGGCACAAGCCTTCGGCGCGCCGCTCGATCTCATTCTCGTTCGCAAAATCGGGGTTCCCACGCAACCCGAGCTTGCCATGGGCGCCGTTGTCGACGGCGGCGAACCCGTCATTGTGCGCAATGAGGATGTCATTGCGGCCTGCGGTATTTCCGAAGAAGCGTTCAAACGCGTCTGCGATGCCGAGCTTTGCGAAATCGAACGGCGGCGAAAGCTGTACCTGAAAGATCGCCCCCGTGCAGAACTTAAGGACCGAGTGGTCATAGTTGTGGATGACGGCATTGCCACGGGCGCGACAACCCGCGCTGCCTTGCAAGCGGTTCGCAAGCGTCAGCCTAAGGTGCTTGTTTTGGCCGTGCCGGTGGCGCCTGCAAGCACATTAGAGGAGCTGCAAGAGGAGGCTGACGACATCGTGTGCCTTGAAGCTTACGAATTCTTCCTTGCTATCGGGCTTTACTATCAGGATTTCCGCCAAGTGACCGATAAGGAAGTTATCAGCCTTCTTCTGACGGCGCCAGCGCCGTGCTCCAAGAGCACCACTGCTTTATCCGAGAGGACGCACGTCGCAGGCTGAATCACATGTCCATGCCGGCCGGGCGGGCCATCTCTTTCCTGGTTTCGGGAATATTGGTCATGGTCGCCTCGGTGAGAAGCAGCACGCTGGCCACCGAAACGGCGTTTTCAAGCGCCACCCGCAGCACCTTGGTTGGATCGATGATGCCGGCCTCGATGAGGTCGACATATTCGTTGCGCGCCGCATCAAACCCATAATTGTTTTCGCCTTCCAGCATGCGGGCAACCACCAAACCGCCATCAACGGCAGAGTTCTCGGCGATTTGCCGCGCGGGGGCTGCCAGAGCGCGGTTTAAAATCCGCACGCCCGTCAGCTCGTCTCCCTCGCAGTTGGCTTCCTCCTTTGCGGTAGCCTCGATGCAGCGCAGCAGTGCCAACCCGCCGCCCGGCACAATGCCCTCGGCAACCGCTGCCTTGGTTGCGCTGATCGCGTCGTCGAGTGCTTCTTTCTTGGATTTCATCTCGGCTTCCGAAGGCGCGCCAACACGAATGACGGCGACGCCGCCAGCCAGCTTCGCGAGGCGTTCCTGAAGCTTCTCTTTGTCGTAATCGCTTGTGGTCTTATCGATTTCGCGGCGGATTTGTTGAATCCGGCCCTCAATGGCAGCGCGCTTCCCGCTACCGCTGATAATGGTGGTATTGTCTTTGCCGATGACTATGCGCTTGGCGTGGCCCAGCTGTTCGAGCCCTGCATTTTCGAGCTTCAGCCCAAGCTCTTCGGAAATGACCTGGCCACCGGTCAGGATAGCGATGTCCTGAAGCATGGCCTTGCGCCGGTCTCCAAACCCTGGTGCCTTCACGGCGCAGCTCTTAAGCGTGCCGCGGAGCTGATTGACAATCAAGGTTGCGAGCGCTTCCGCCTCGATGTCCTCGGCAATGACGAGCAGTGGCGTTGCCGCCTTTGCCACCTGCTCAAGAAGAGGAACGAGATCTTTGAGATTGCTGATCTTTCTATCGCAAATCAGGATGGCGGCATCTTCCAGGACCGCCTCCATTTTCTCGGGGCTGGTGATGAAATAGGGCGAGATGAAGCCGCGGTCGAATTGCATTCCCTCCACTACTTCGAGCACGGTTTCGGTGGTTTTTGACTCTTCGACCGTGATGACCCCCTCATTACCAACCTTTTCCATCGCATCGGCTACGAGGTCACCAATTGCAGTGTCATTGTGGGCGGCGATGGTAGCAACCTGCGCCTTCTCCTTTCTCTGTTTCACCGGGCGCGACATCGCCTTGAGCGCTCGAACTGCGCTCTTTGAGGCCCGGTCGAGTCCGCGCTTGAGGTCGATGGCACTGGCGCCTGCCACCACATTCCGTATTCCATCCGCTAATGTGGCGTGGGCCAGCAGCGTCGAGGTGCTTGTCCCGTCGCCGACGGTTTCGCTGGTCTTTTCCGCCGCCTGGCGCAGCATCTGAGCACCAAGGTTCTCTTCAGCATCCTTGAGGCTGAACTCCTTGGCAATCGTGACCCCGTCATTACAGACGATGGGGGGTCCCCACTCTTTCTGGATCAGCACCGATTTCGACTTCGGTCCGAGCGTGATGCGCACGGCATCCGCCAATAGCGTTGCACCCTGTAAGACCTTCTCTCGAGCAGCGGCCCGGAAGAGCACTTGCTTATGCGGCATCTTAAAAAGTCCTAGCGTGACTATTTTGGTAATTCTCCGCCGATGCGGCATCAGCGCTTTGACTTTTCTCAAGAAACGCGAAGTCTCAAGATTGGGCAACGGCGGAAGCAGAACCGCGTTGCACCGGTCTTTCCTGTTTGGTCCCAGCTATTTCCCGGCAGAATGCCCGGATTACCGGCAGCACTTCTCTTAGGCATGTGCCGCCATAAAAAAGCGAGAAGTGGCCGCAGCCCAGCACGATGATTCGATGGTGCAGGTAGTCTGAAAGCGAGGCGCATAATGCATGCGCTGCGGCCGTCTGTCCCGGTGCTGCGATATCATCCAATTCCCCCTCGATCGTCAAAAGTGCCGTTTGCCGGACCGCTTTGAGATCGACGGGCTCGCCTTGCAACAGCAATGCGCCCTGGCGAAGCTGGCAGTCTTGAAACACGATTTTCGTGTTCTCAAGGAAGAACTTAGCGTCAAGGTCCATGATCGACGTGTAAAGATCAAGGAAGGGGAACTGACCCGGGTCGGCTCCATCATCGAAAAGCACCTTTGACGCAATCTCGCTGCCTTCGGTCACACGCCTTGTGAGATAGGCCCATAGCGGAATCAAATGCAAATGCGCGGGATAAACCCGCCGGCCGCTTCCGGGATACAGCTCTGGTACTGTCGTGATCACATTGGCTTCGAACCAAGATAGCGGGCGGGACCGGAGCAGCTGAACGACGCGGGTCGGGTTGGCCAAGGGATCGATCGGGGCAGCGATAAGAATGAGGGTCGCAGGTATATGCGGGTCCTGATCGCGGGCGAGGACTGCTGTTGCAGCGAGAGCAGGTACGCCGCCCTGGCACAGGGCAATGACGTTCAGGCCCGGCGCCAGCCCTTTCATCATGTCCAATAAAGTGGCGATGTTCATGTCCAGGCCAAAAAATCCGCAATCAACCGGGACATGGCGGACGTTAAGCCAGTCAGTGACATAAACGCGAAAATCGGGAAGCAGGCCAAGAATGAGGTCGCGCAGGAGAACGGGGAAATGACCAGATAGGGGCGCCACCACCAGGACATCCGCCTTTGGAGCGAGGTCAGCTCTGGCGAATTCGACCAGCGTGCAAAAGGGCGTGGCAACGGCATCGCGGACATAAACGGGCAAGCGCAGATCTCCGGCGGTGACGTGAGTAATGCCAAAATCCCGCCGTGCGGGCTGATCTGCACCTATAAAGAGGGGGCTTTTGGACATGAGCGCCGATCAATTGTTATCAGCATCTTCCATCTTCATTTCTCCGCCGGTTCACTCGAAACGCCCTTGATGAATGTCAAGCGAGACGCAGAGATTTTAGGCTTTGCCCAGCCAATTATTGCCGTTGCCGATAGCGATGTGGTTTTTAGCGCGAATGGTTCAGGCTGGGCTGCCGGGCCCGGCATTTAGCAAATCCTCATCCCGTGCCACGAGGGCGATTTCTGCTTCCGCCAGACGCTGATAGAGGCGGCGCGTTCGCTTTATTTCCCAGAACTCATACAGAAATATTTCGGCCGGGCGCCAATTTGCGACCCAACCGAATATCATAAGGCCGTCCGCCGCCAGCTGCGCGATCGGCGATGAGTTCGTGACGGCGATGAGGGCTTGCGCCGCCGTACTGCAAAGCGCCAGAACTAGAATGCCCGCAAATAGAAAACGGCGCCCCTTGCGCAGGCACTCACGCTCGGAACGTGCGAGCATTTCAGAACGATAAGTAAAGTAATGTGAGATCGATTTCCGGAGACCTCGTTGCTCAGCCTTGATTATCTCGGATCTTGGCAGGTGAATTGCGATGCAAAAGCGGCCGCTAGGCGAAAGCTCCTTTGCCCAGCTTACGATGTAGGTTTCCGCCTCATCGTCAAGATCGCGCTCGGGGAAAGGAGAGGGGTCCAGCGAGTTAAAAAGCTGGCTAAGCTCACGTGCAGCCACCTTTATCGTTGCCGGTTCTTGCATCATTCTAATCGTATTGCTCGGGCTTTATTCAGCTTATCTGACGGTTTCTAAACATCGAGCGCTGCTGCGATTGCCTCTACTTTGACAGAAGTCAAGATGCGCTGAATATTTGTGTGACACTCACATAAAAAGGGAGGACTTCATCATGGCCACATTCATTATGCTGACCCGCCTCAGTCACGAGGGCCTGAAATCCCCTGGCACGCTTGCAGACCTCAGCCACGAGGTCATGGAGCAAATCCGGAAGAACTGCCCCGGTGTCGCTTGGAAGGCGAGTTACGTTGTCCTCGGACCTGCCGATTATTTGGACATCTTCACGGCGTCTGACATCGAGACCGCCACCAAGGTCGCCACCATCATTCGCACCTTCGGCCACGCGACAACCGAAATCTGGGCGGCGACAGAATGGGAAAAGTTCACCGGCCTCTTGCGCAGCCTGCCGCCGAGGCTTGTCGCCGCCTGACGGGAACAGGGAA
>JBAUNL010000723.1:0-19768 GCA_049579205.1 Rhodomicrobium sp.
AGTTTCGGGCCAGGGGCGCGGACCGCGTGGCATACTCATCCCCTGGGGCAAACGCTGCATGTTCTGGCCGGGGTTGGCCGTGTGCAGAAATGGGACGGTTCCGTTCATGAAATTCGCGCCGGCGATACAGTCTGGATTCCGCCCGGCGAAAAGCATTGGCACGGCGCTTCGCCTGAAGTGGCAATGGTGCACCTCGCCATTCACGAGGCGCTAGATGGGGTTTATGTCAACTGGCTTGAGAAAGTGCCGGAGGATGTCTACCTCGCGGCACCTGTGAACGGAGCATGATCCGAAAAAGTGGCTACCGGTTTGCGATAAGATCATGCGTAACAAAGACCTAGAGCGTGCTTTGGAAGCGCGCTCTCATCATGCGGCGCGCGATCCCTGATCTGCCGTAATCTGCTCCGCGAGCCTGCCTGTTAGATCGACGAGATGATCGAACCTCGCCTCGAAGCTGCCGACGCCCGCAGTGGCCGAGCGGAGTTCGATGATGAGATCCTGCATCTCCGCCTCGGGGATTTGCGCGTCAATAACGTCCCAGCCTGACCAGCCGGGGCGCGCGTCGAATCCAAGGATCTGCCCGCGCCGGGAGGAGATCATTCCGTTAATCTTTGGCGTTGCCTCCGACGGCACGGAAATCTTGACCGCCATTATAGGTTCCAGAAGCACGGGCGCGCATTTCGGCATGCCTTCCGACATCGCGATCCGGCCTGCGGTTCTGAACGCCTGATCCGAAGAATCCACTGTATGGTAAGAGCCGTCCTTCAGGCAAACTGCCACGTCGACGACTGGGAAGCCAAGCGGACCTGAGCCGAGATAATCGCGGATTCCAGTTTCCACCGCTGGAATATAGTTCCTTGGCACCGCGCCGCCAGTAATGGCCTCGGAGAAGGCAAACCCTTCGCCGCGGGGCTGTGGCTTGATCTCCACCACCACGTCTCCAAACTGCCCGTGGCCGCCGCTCTGCTTTTTATGCCGGCCGCGTACTTCAACGCTCTTCCGAATCGTCTCCTTGTACGGAATCTGGCGCTTTCGCTTCTCGGCGGTAATTCCGAACCGCCGTGCTAATCGCTCAAGGGCTACACGGAGGTGCATTTCCCCCTGGCCCCATAGCGCCATCTGGCCCAGTTCGCGATCTTGCACCAACGACAGCGATGGATCCTCGTCGATCAGCTTCCCGAGTGAAGATGTGAGCTTGATTTCGTCTTTTCGCTCCGCAGCGGCAATGGCAAGGCCATACACTGGCTTAGGCGGAACACTGGTTTTGATCGACAAAGCGCTGCCCTTCTCGGCCGTGACGGTTACTCCAGTTGGCAGACTCTCCAGACGGCCAAAGGCTACCGTTTCCCCGGCCGAAGCGGGTCCGCGCTTTTTCACGTCTGCGCCCATGACCGAAAAAACGCCGGAGATGCGGTCTTCTCCATCAGGGCTATAGACTGTGGTGCCGTCCGCAAACTCCCCGGCAAGCACGCGCGCGAGCGACAACTTTCCTGCGTGGGAAGTGTGATAAGTCTTCATGATATAGGCCGCGGACTTCGCGTCTCCGAGCCCTAGCCTTTTTGCGGTTTCCTGGACAAAAGGCGCTTCGTGACGAAGCGCCTTTAAAAGCCGCCCGATGCCATTTCCGTGCTCCGCCGATCCGAAAAAGATGGGGCAGATTTGGCCGCGCTTGAATTCCTGCACGAGGTCGCCGAAGACCTTGTCCCGGCTTGGAGCAATATCGTTTAACAACTGTTCCATCAACTCGTCGTCGTAATCAGCGAGCCTTTCCAGCATGGAGAAGCGCTGATCGGCCTCGAACTGAGCCAAGTCCGTTGGAATAGCGATCACTTCGCTCGGGGCGTGCTCCCGATAAACAAAGGCCCGCTCCAGGGCCAGGTCGACAAAACCGGTAACCACTCCTTCTTCCCAAATCGGGATTTGCCTGAGCACCAAAGGTATCCGGCTCACGGACTGCATCATGGTTAGCACGTCAGCCAGCGCGCGCGTGACTTTGTCGACCTTGTTGATGAAAAGGAGATGGGGTACGCTGTTGGCCTCAAGGCTCTTGAGCACCATCTGCAGGGCATATAGCTTCTTATCGTCAGCCTCACAGACCACCACCGCCGCGTCACACGCCGCTATGGCGCCCATTCCGTCATATTGAAACTCGACTGATCCCGGACAATCCAGAAGTGCAAACTTGTCGCCGAGAAAGTCCATGGTTGCGAGGTTCAGCTCGACGCTCATGCCATGCTCTCGAGCTTCGGGGGTACTATCGCCGATCGTCTTACGGATTGCGGATGTCTCGTGACCGGTCGCTCCGGTCCTTGCGAGAAGCGCTTCGAAAAGTGTGGTCTTGCCGCAGGCATGAGGACCGGTTAGTGCAATGCATCGGGAGCTTCTGCCTCCCGTCTTTTCATTTTCGCCCATTTGCTCTTCCTTGCTGAAGTACCTACTTGGGACGTTTCCACCGCCGGGGAGCTGCACACTAATGGTCGCGCGCGAGTGAGGACTTGGCAAGAGCAAACAAGCCGGCGCCGCCTTTAGGATCGTTTCAGCCCGGTATCATGCTGTAGGTTAGGTAATTTCACCTTCCGCGCAAATGATGCTGGGACCTGCACCAGCGTCTTCGAGGCAAAACGCACGCGGGACTCGCTGGATTTGCTGGAGCCCTATCAAAACGGTAAGGGATTGGTGGATGCCCTGTTTCTTGCGGCCGCGCAGCAGAAGGGAAGGCGCGCCAAAAAAGGATGCGTAGTCTTGGGTCAGCGTTTCCAGCCGCTGGACGAGCTGCGCGGCTCGCCTGGTTTTGGACGAGCGATGATAGTCCTGAGTGAGCATGGTTACCCATTTATGCTGGGGTTACAGCCATGCTCTATCTTAGGTTCTATAAAATGTAGTTAACTGGGACCTATTTTGTAAGATTTCACATTTACGCCCCAAACGAAGGCGACCCGCGTCAGCGCCACGTTTCCATATCGTTCCTGAGCTGCGGCCATGACAATGCCGCCAAGCCCCCCATAAAATGCGCAGGCGCTTTCGTTGTCCTTTAAAGCCCATACGACCAGACGATTTAGCCCTTCTCGCTTGAGTTCTTGCCTGACCGCGGCGAAAAGTTTGCTCCCGAGCCCAACGCCTTGGTAAACGGGATTGATATAGAGCTCGAAAATCTCGCCGGCGCGCCAAGGCCAGGAACCCCGTGAATCGCCCCAGCTCGCATAACCTTGCGGATTGCCATCGAAGATAAGGAGTGTAACAGCCGTACCGGCCTCAATCTGGCGCCGCCACCATCCCGGTCCACGCTTTGCGATCAGGCGCTCAAGATGGAGATGAGGGATAAGTCCCTGGTATGTCGAGCGCCATGCTGCGTCATGAATATCTGCCACTGCAACGGCATCGGCAGGGACCGCCCGCCTGAAACTGACTATACCCGCTCCCATGAATGAACCTTACATCCATCGCCGGAATACGAGAAGACTCAGATATCAAATATTTCAGGCTTCAGTCCAGGCTCCCCCCTGGAGAGGTTCTCCATCGGACCTTTTCAAAAGGCGGCTTAAGATTTGAGCAGCAAGCTTTCCGTCTTCATCACCAAGGCAAGCAACAACGGCCCTGTCGGCGCGTCGCGCATAAGGCTTTAGCTCGTCGAGAAGGTTGCGTCCCGATGAAGAAAGACTGACAGCGTAGGTTCGTCCGTCCCTGGTTGTTCGCTCGCGCTGAATGATGCCGCGTTTCAAAAGACGTTGCACAACGTCCGCGAGGGTTGACCGGTCGATCCCTGTAAACCGCACAAGGTCGGTCTGACTTAACCCCTCATGCTGGGCCACCGTCGTAATAACCGCGTATTGGCGCGCCGTGATGTCGAAATCGCGAGTTTCAAGCGCGAAAATTTCGGATGCCCGCTGGCTCGCGCGGTGGATTAGATGAATGATGGACCGGTCGATCATGCCGGACCGTGCGCTCGCCGTTTTTCGCCGTTTCTTCCCCGTATGGCTCAGGCCTGCTTTTGCGTCCAGCATAATTGTCCTGCTGCCTGTTTGAACACTGACTATCTAGCGAAAATGTATTGGACAAGCGATAGGTTCCATAGATTCGGACGCAGGCAAGGCAGTTGGATCGGAAAGCTATTCTACGGCCGCTCCGCAGAGACTTCAGCAGTCTGATGCTTCATGATCAAGGATATCTGAGCTAGCATGAAGAGAAACGTCAGGGGCATAATCCCGAAAGATTTGAAGCTCACCCAAGTATTTGTTGAAAAGTTCCGCCAAACGGCTTCGTTGAGAACGGCAAGAACGATAAAAAAGCCCATCCAGCGAAAAGTGAGGAGCCGCCAGCCCTCATCGCTTAAGTGCAGAACCTCGCCCAAGGCAAACTTCAAAACCGGCCTGCGAAAATAAAGACCGGCTGCCAGGATGAGAGCGAAGAGACAATTCACAATAGTCGGTTTGATTTTTATGAACGTATCATCTTGAAGGTAAATGGTTAGGAAGCCGAATACCATCACGAAAATACCTGTGACGAGGGCAAGAATGGGTACGCGCTTGAGAAGTATGCGGCTGGTCGCCAAGGAGACGATCGTTGCAATCATGAAGGCACCGGTCGCGTAGAAGATCCCGAATTTCCCGTTCATGATGAAGAAGATGGCAAGCGGTCCGATCTCAAGAGCGAGCTTGAGCAAAGGTGTAAACTCAGGCTTCGCCTTAACCGCACTCGTTTGTTCCACGCAGAGCCTCCAAACTCTAAGCCAGACCCGCGATAGCACGGGCGAAGTCCTTTGCGTCAAAGGACTGTAAGTCGTTTGCGCCTTCTCCTACGCCAATGGCATGAACCGGCAAGCCAAATTTGCTCGATATGGCAACAAGAATGCCACCCCGAGCGGTTCCATCCAGTTTTGTCATGACAAGGCCGGTCACACCGGCTGTATTGCCAAAAATTTCAACCTGAGCCAAGGCATTCTGCCCGGTTGTTGCATCGAGAGTCAGAACGACAGCGTGCGGTGCCGTGCTGTCTATCTTTTTGATAACACGGATTATCTTCTCTAGCTCAGCCATGAGGGCTGATTTATTCTGAAGGCGGCCGGCGGTATCGATGAAAAGCACATTGGCGCCATTTTCTTTTGCACTTTTAAGCGCCTCGAAAGCTAGGCCGGCCGAGTCCGCACCAGGCTCGCCGGCGACGACTTCGGCCCCTGTCCGCTCCCCCCAGATCTTGAGCTGCTCGATTGCCGCGGCGCGGAATGTGTCGCCAGCCGCGAGCATGACGCGCTGGCCTTGCCGGGCGAACTGGCTTGCGTATTTGCCGATGGTCGTTGTTTTGCCGGTACCGTTCACGCCAATGACAAGGACGACATAAGGCCTTTTCGACGCATCGACCGCAAGCGGCTTGGCAACGGGAGCCAAGACTTTCTCCACTTCTTCTGCAAGAGCAGTCCGGACCTCTTCCGGCGTGATGTCACTGTTGTAACGGGACTTGCGCAGAGCTGCGGCAACGCTTGCAGCTACGTCCAAGCCAAGATCCGCTTGAATCAGCAGGTCTTCGAGTTCTTCAAGAGTTTCGTCATCGAGCTTGCGTTTCGTGAAGACGCCCGTGATGCCGTCCGACAGCCGCGATGATGTCTTGCTTAGACCCTGACGGAGACGCTGAAACCAACCCTTCCGTTGCGGCGCTTCTGGTTCCGGCTCTGGCACATGCGCGGGCTCGGTTACATTCTCAAAGGTGACAACATCCACGGTGTCTAGAGCCTGCGCAGCTTCAACGTTTTCCGCTACAGGAGACGGTTGCGCGGCCTTGCGGCTGAACAACCCGCCAAAAATCCTGGGCTTTTCGGTATCGCTCATGAGGAAAGGCGCTCACCGATAAGATGGCCTTCGCCAGCTCCGGTCACGCGCGCCCTTACAAGCGCACCCGGCAATGTCCTATCATTAGACAATCTTATTTCGGTAAACGCTGGGGTTCTTCCGGCACCCGGACGCTCGACCAGAACGTCGAAGACCTTGCCTTCTTGGGCTTCCAAATGGCTTGCGAGCCGCTCCTGTGCCTTCGCTCTAAGCCGAGCTGCACGCTCCTTGACGACAGCGCGGTCGAGTTGGGGCATCCGTGCCGCCGGGGTTTGGGGCCGCGGCGAGAAAGGAAAGACGTGCAAAAAGCTCAAGTCACACTCGTCAGCGAGCTGGAGCGTGTTCGCGAACATCGCCTCGTCTTCGGTCGGAAACCCGGCTATCAAATCGGCGCCGAAAACGATATCCGGGCGTAGTTCGCGCAACTGGGCACAAAAGCGGATCGCATCTTCACGCAGATGGCGCCGCTTCATGCGCTTGAGGATGAGATTGTCGCCAGATTGTAGCGATAGATGGAGGTGCGGCATAAGCCGCTCCTCTTCAGCGAAAGCGCCGATCAGTGTTTCATCCGCCTCGATGGTATCTATGGAAGAGAGGCGGAGGCGCGGGAGTTCTGGCACAAGCTTCAGGATGGACCGCACGAGCCGGCCGAGGGACATCCACCCAGGGAGGTCCGAGCCATAGGATGTCAGATCGACCCCCGTCAGCACCACTTCCCGGCAGCCGGCCTCGACAAGAGTGCGGATTTGGCGGACCACTACGCCTTGCGGCATAGACCTGGATGGGCCCCGGCCGTATGGGATGACGCAGAAGGTACAGCGGTGATCGCACCCGTTCTGCACCTCCACATAAGCGCGGGTGCGACCGCCAATCCCTGCGATCATATGGGATGCTGTCTCGCGAACCGAGTCTATATCGTTGACCTTGACCCTGGGGAAGGTGTCCGCGGCGATATCGAAGAATGTACTTGCCTTCGTCTTTTCGGCATTGCCGATCACGAAATCGGCTTCCTTCATTTTCACGAATGCAGCAGGCTCAATCTGGGCCGCGCAGCCCGTTACGATAATCTGCGTTTCCGGCCGCTCGCGGCGCAGCTTGCGTATGGCCTGGCGGGACTGGCGCACCGCCTCAGCGGTGACAGCGCAGGTGTTCACAATGACGGCATCGGGGATCGCCGCCTCTTCGGCGAGCGTCTTTGCCACTTCACTCTCATAAGCATTCAGCCGGCAGCCGAATGAGATTACTTCAACGCTCATGGCTGCCGCGTAACCTCAACGAGAGTTCCATCGCCACCGATGCAAAGCACTCCGGCAAACTCGAACTCTGTACCGCCGGTCATAAGAATGTGATTGTCGTCCTCGTTCCACGCGATGAAGAGATTACCGCCGGGTAACTCCACCTCGACTTGACGGCCCGTTCGTTGCGTTCGAGCCCCAGCAACTGCTGCGGCGCAGGCGGCGGTTCCGCAAGCGCGCGTAAGTCCGGCTCCCCTCTCCCACACGCGCAGCTTCATACGGTTAGGGGCAATAATCTCGGCGAGGGATATATTTGCACGCTCAGGAAAAAGGGAATGATGCTCAAGCTCACTGCCCAAGGATGCGAGATCGTAGCTGGCTGCGTCCTCGACCCAGAAAACGCAATGCGGGTTGCCGACATTCACAGCACTGGGCCTATCAAGCACCTGGCCATCCGGCAGCGGATAAGAGAGGTCGAGCGCTCTTGTATCGGCAAAGGGGCGCGATAATGGAATCTCGTCCCAGGCAAAGCGCGGCTCGCCCATATCGACGGTCACAAAACCGTCCTTCGCAAGTTCTGCATGCAGAAGTCCTGCGCCTGTCTCGATGGTTAGGCGGTTCCCAAGCTCTGGAGATAAAAGCGAAGCGACGCAGCGGCTCGCATTTCCGCATGCATTGACCTCTGAGCCATCGGCATTGAGGATGCGCATGAAGACGTTTGCCGAATGTGACGGCTCAAGCATAATTACCTGATCGCAGCCTGCGCCAGCCCTACGGTCGGCGATGGAAGCTGCCATTGCGGGAGACAAGGCAAATTGACTGGCGCGTGCATCGATCACCACGAAATCGTTGCCGAGGCCGTTCATCTTCTTGAAAGGTATTTGCCGCGGCTGCATCCGCTTGCGCTTGTGCTCTTTAGGAAATCCGATTGGCCTTATATAGACGGCGCCATCCGCCTTTGCAAAGTTTGACTGTCGCTTGTGCGGTTTAAGGTCTTCGAGCGTTACAGCTTGATCTGCGCCTCCCGCGGCGTTGCGGCCGTGCGATTAGGTTCGCGCATCCGCAAAGTAACGTATAGTTGAGCGCGGTCTTTTCAGCAGGATGTGACCCAGAACGGTCAAAAAAAGCCAGCGTCACCTATGTTATACGTACAAACTCGCGCAATCTGTATTCCTGAGCCGGCAATTCCTCTCTCTGGCAACGCATCCGCTTCCTTCTTCAGGAACCCTCACCTTATGCCCATTCGTAAGCTTATTCCTCTTATTGTGGCTTGCGGACTTTTCATGGAGAACCTTGATTCGACGGTTCTTTCCACGTCGCTTCCGGCCATAGCGCTGAGTCTCCACGAAGACCCGGTTTCTCTGAAACTCGCACTGACCAGCTACCTCTTGAGCCTTGCCGTATTCGTGCCCATCAGCGGCTGGGTCGCGGACAAATATGGCGCACGCACCGTTTTCATGGCGGCCATAGCAGTCTTCACGAGCGGCTCCCTGCTCTGCAGCCTCGCTAACAATTTGCCCGAGTTCGTCCTTTACCGGATCATTCAAGGTCTCGGCGGAGCCATGATGGTTCCGGTGGGGCGTCTCGTAATTTTAAGAAGCGTTGAAAAATCCGAGATGATCTCGGCGCTTGCCTGGCTCACCATCCCGGCGCTGCTCGGGCCTGTTATCGGACCGCCTCTTGGCGGATTCATCACCACCTATCTGAACTGGCGGTGGATTTTCTACATCAACCTGCCCATTGGCATTCTGGGGGTTTTCCTGACCTGGAAATTTATCACCAATGTGATGGAAGCTCATACTCCAGCGCTCGATAAGGTTGGTTTTGCGCTTTCCGGCATCGGGCTCGCCGCCTTTGTCTTCGGTCTCGCCTTGCTCGGTGAAAACACGGGTGATTTGAGAGTAGGCTTTGCATTGACAGTTGCGGGGCTTCTGGTCTGTGCAGCTTACGTCTGGCATGCTCACCGCGTCGAAAATCCGGTGATTGATCTCAAGCTCCTTCGCATTCCAACATTTCGAGCGGGCGTTATCGGCGCCTCCTTCTTTCGCGTGGGCGTCGGCGCCATTCCCTTTTTGCTTCCATTAATGCTTCAGCTTGGCTTCGGCCTTTCACCATTCCAGTCGGGAATGATCACCTTTGCAGCCGCGGCAGGTGCGGTCGTCATGAAGGCGACGGCGGCGCCCATCATCCGGACATTCGGATTTCGCAGAGTCCTAATCGTCAATTCGATTATCAGTACAGCCTTCATGGCAATGAACGGCTTTTTTACAGCTTCGACCCCGCACATCCTCATCATTACAGTCTTGCTAGTGGGCGGATTCTTCCGCTCGCTCGAATTCATCGCAGTCAATGCGCTGGCCTATGCGGACATCAAGCAAGCGGAAATGAGCCGGGCGACGAGTTTTGCGAGCGTTTCACAGCAGGTGTCGCTATCCCTTGGCGTTGCCATCGGCGGGCTAATAATTCAAGCTGCCCGTGGCATGAGGAGCGAAGCACATATTACCCAATCGGACTTCGCGCTCGCATTCTGGATTGTTGCAGGAATTGCGGCCCTTTCAGTCGTTTCATTCCTGAAACTGCCGCAAGAGGCGGGAGAGGAACTTGCCGGGGCTCCCAGCCGTGATGCGATTACCAGCCGCGCGACCGCCGCGGACCCACGAGCCGAGGCAACCGCCCCGCAGTAATTAAATTAGGCTATGAGCCTGGTAACCACGCCCTCGATCCCGAAAAGGAAGAGGGCCGCGCCGCCTACGAGCACATGCGAGACCGTCGCGGCAAGCAGCGAATTTGTCTTTGCGAAAAGCCAGCCCCACAATAAGCCGGGCAGAAAGGCCGCGATCGCGAATGCCAGGCTGATATGAGCGTGCGCTGCGCTGAAGACGAGGTTCGATGCAAGGATCGCGGTCCAGCGGCGTTTCATCTCGCTGCCATTGAGGAAGGCATAGAGCGGGGCCTGGATTCCGGACCGCGCCACGAATTCCTGCATCGGCGTGAGAAGCAAATAAATTGTAAGCGCCAGCCAGTACCATGAGCCGGATGGTCCAACTCTGTGGCCTACTTCCACATCCGCATTTCCGATCAGTGAGACGCCCGCGAAGCTGGGCGAGGTTCGTATGAGGAACCACTTTGCCAGCAGGAACGCCAAAAGAAAAATACCCGAAGCCCTCAAGGCTAGGCCTACCGCCGGCCGCCAATTATCCAGTTGCAGGCCGAAGAAGCGGCCAGGAAAGCCACTCGTGGCCATGACAGGAACGAACGTAAGCGCAAAAAGCAGGATGATGAGCGGGCTCAAGGCGAAGTTCGCGTGCGCGAAAGACTTAAACTGCGGCAAGAAACTAAGCGTAAGCGTGTAAAAGGAAAGCAGGCAGAGCGTCGTAATGATGATATGCCCGACACCGGTACGGTAGGCGGCCAGCTGGTTCTCGAGCTGCAGGCTGTTCATCCTAAGAACCACAGATTCGTCGGCTTGCCTTGCAATGTGGTGCCGGAGTTTTCCCGCAACGATCTCCCGGACCCGCCGGATCGTATTACTCCTCTTCGACGCAGTCAGATCGACAACCGCGAGCGTGACCTCGGTTTCTGCCATGAAGGAAACCGAGCTCGGCTTGCCATCTACAAACGAAACTTCCCCAAAGATTTCGCCTCGGCGGAGGACTGCCAGCTCATAATCGGCCGGCCGGCTATCGACGGCCGATATTCCCTTTTTCGTGATCGCAACGTGACCGTCCAGGATGATGAAAATCTTGCCTGGGTTTAGGCTCCCCTGTTGCAGAAAAAAGCGGCCGCGCTTGCACCTGCGGTACTTAAGGCGGGGCAGTATGAGGCGAAGTTGCTGGCGGGACAGACTCGAAAAAAGCGGATTTTTTGGAATATCGATATAGCGAGCCCCAATACGCGCCGGAAAGCCCCGCGCTGCAGAAGTGAGCGCATTTGCGACTTCAACCATGAACCCTACCGCCAGTCTCTCGCTTTAGATTAGCTCGCGTCCCTCAAATACACACATCAAACCCGCGTATAGGTTAAAACGATCCCGGACCGGATAACTGCTATTCAGCCGTTTACGAACGGGAAATCTTCTCAAGGCACCCAAAAAGGATCTCGGGTGACAGCTTAAAGCGCAATGCCAATTAGAAACCTTAAGAGATGGCTTGCCAATATCTGGTTAAGCGCAACCAGGTAGTTTAACCAAGCCTTCCAATAAGCCGTAGAAAGGCAACACTTTCGCAGAGCTAGGTCCGGGGCAAGCCGCTGACAGGAGTGCCAGGCCGGAGGCGCGGCAGTAGATGGCAGCTAAGTGGCTTGTTGGCCTACCAGCTACTCTTTGACAACCCCCACGAATGGAAGCTCGCGGAAAGCGTGGGCCACATCCATGCCGTAGCCCACAACGAAGTAGTCGGGGCAGGTAAAACCCACGAAATCGGCTTCCAAATCCGTCTGGCGGCGCGCGCGCTTATCAAGAAGCACGGCAATGGAAACGCTGTTCGCGCCACGGCCAAGCATCAGATTGCGGGTAAACTTAAGGGTCTTTCCGGATTCCAGAATATCGTCGATAAGCAGAATATCCCTGCCGTCGACGTTGTGTTCAATGTCGCGCAGCACCCTCACCTCGCCACTCGTCTTCCCGGCGCCATAGCTTGAGATGAATATGAATTCCACATCCGGCGAGATGCCGACGTCATGCAGCGCGCGGATCAGGTCGGCGGCGAAAATGAAGGAGCCTTTGAGGATCGAGATCACGAGAAGATTATGAAAATCCCGCGACGATATTTCCTTCGCGATTTCAAGATTCCGGCGGGCAATGGCCGATGCCGGGAATAGGACCTCAATGTTCTTACCGCGCACGATGGGCATAGGGCATCCTGGGGAGATGGGAGCTTCGCCGAATGCGGCCATGCTTACGCGCAACCCGGGGCTTTGGGAAGCGGGGATATGCGAATAGCGTCAGCTCTGCTCAAGCAGCTTGTCGAGTCTCAAGCGCGTAATCCGAAAGACGTTTTCAAGGCCATTTGCGTATTCGATCACCGTGTGGTTTCTGAGCCGCCGCTCGAACTCGAAAAAAATTCCCTCCTTCGTGTAGAGTCTGACGGCGATAATGAATGGAAATCCGAACTTTTTCTTATAGGCCGCATTGAGAGCGGCAATACGTGCCATTTCATCCTTCGTCAGAGCATTTATGCCGGCTTTGCTTTGCTCTGATGTGGATGAGGCGGTCATCGTCGCCGCCTGAGCTTCCTTCCCAGCAAGGTCAGGATGACCCTGAAGAAGCGCGATTTGATCCTGCACCGGCGCGTGTTTGACGGCGTCAACCATCGCTGCATGCAGCTCAGCGGGCGTTGTGAATGGCTTCTTCTCCCAGGCTTTTTCCGCTACCCACGCCGCCTTTTCGAAGATGCCGCCAAACTTCTGGACAAAAGCGGCGCGATCGAGACCATTGATGGCGCTCATATCCGGCCCCGCCCACGCGACTCTGAACGGCGTCAGAGTTACGAATGCAACCACAAATAGTCTGGCAGCGCTAAGAAAGCGGTGCATGCCAGCTCTCCTTTTGAGCTAGTCTGGCTTTAGCTGCCGCGATAGGTGGTGTAGCTCCAGGGCGTTGCGAGAATCGGAACGTGATAATGAGATGCTGCATCGGCCACGCCGAACTGGATAACAGCTTTCTCCAGGAAGGGTGGATTAGGCAGGATAGTCCCCAATTTTTTGTAATATTCGGCAATATAGAAAACGAGTTGATACTCTCCAGTCTTCATCGTCTGAGCATTCAGCAAGGGTTCCGGGGTGCGCCCATCGGCGTTTGTGTGGACGCTCGAAATCAAGCGATACCCTTCCCCTTCGCGCACAGAAAAATCGATCCGCACACCTTCGGCAGGCTTCCCCTTCGCGACGTCGAGCATATGCGTCGTAAGGCCGGGCGCCCCCGCTGCTATCGCGGCTTTCTGCATTACCCCAACGGCCAAGATTGAAGATGCCAACCCAAGCATTCCCCTTCTGCTGATCTGCGACATAAGCGTACCCTCCATCATTTTTCTCAATTCTTCGCCAGTTCCACTTGCGGTGAGCCGCGACCGGCCCTCGATAACAGCCGATACAAAAAGCCCGCAGCGCTTGCGCCAATCAGCCAGCCCCAGTTCCCAACATCGGCAATGATGCCATATGCGCCAAGCAGCGCCAGACCTATCGACAAAAGTGAAGCAAAGACAAAAGCCAGGACAGCATTGCGATTCCAACCCTTGTCATAAAAGTACTCGCCCGAATCAGACATGGAGTAAAGGCTGCTCACGGATATGTCTTCGCGTTTTACAAGATAATAATCTGCGATGATTGCGCCGAATAAAGGCCCGAGCGCAGCACCGAAAATGGCGACGAAGACAGTGATCGCCTGTGGACTGGATACGAACAGCCATGGGCAGACTAGGACGGACAGAATAGAGGCAATGAGGCCACCCAACCTGAAATCAATTTTCTCCGGGTAAAGATTGACTATGTCGTAGGCCGGGGAGACGAAGTTCGCGACGATGTTGATGCCCATGGTTGCGACAATGAAGGTGACTGAGCCAATAACCACAACGATGGGATTGCCGATCTTCTCCACGATCTTGACCGGGTCCATGATCGCTTCGCCGAAAACTTGAACGGTTCCAGCCGTTACGATCACCGTAACCAATGCGAAGACGAGGAAGTTGACCGGAAGGCCTAGAAAATTGCCCGTCTTCATCGACTTCTCGCTTTCCGTGAAGCGGGCGAAGTCTCCGAAGTTCAAGAGCAAGGCGGCAAAGTAGGCGACGATGAGAATGGCGGCATTTGCCATAAGGCCAGCAGCCGACGCCATACTCGCAGGTGCAGCGGCCAACTGTAGCGATAGGCTCGATAAGCCTGTCTGCGAAACGATCCAGATAGCGAGCGCAAACATCACCAGATAAACGACTGGGCCACAGAAATCGATGAATTTCCTGATTGTTTCCATTCCGTTGAGAAAAATCAGGAGTTGGAACAACCACATGAATAGGAAGCAACCCCAGCCCAGAAAGGATAGTCCCGCAAAACCATCATGGGCCCAGCCTGCCGCCTGCGGTACCAAGGCTACGGCCAGCACCTGCACAGCCTTCGATGCGAAGTAGGTTTGCACGCCGTACCAGACGACGCCCACGATCCCCCGCACGACGGCTGCCAGGTTCGCCCCCCTAACTCCGAAGGCAATGCGCGCAACTACCGGATAAGGGATGCCGTAACGCTGAGACGGCCTGCCGATGAGATTCATCAAGAAGTAGACAACCATGATCCCGATGAGCATGGAGATCAGCACCTGCCATCCGGTAAGGCCCAAGAAGAACAGACTTGCCGCGAATGTATAGCCTCCGACGGAGTGGACGTCGGACATCCACATGGCAAAGAGGCTGAATACGCCCCAGGTGCGGGCTCGAGCGGGAGCCAGGTCTGCATTGTAAAGCTCACGTGCTGCGCCGTGGGGTTCGGCGACGCTGGTTTCCGCATCCATAGAAATCCGCGTCGCTGACATGATTAAAGTTCCCCAGGGTGCACCGAGCAGATGGTACAAAAATCATGCCAGCTAAGGTCAACCTTGCGCAACTCTAAACAGGCGTCGTGAAGGGGTGATGCCCCGAAAAGCAAAGCCGGTTGCACTTGTCCATACGTCTTCGGTCAATTGAAGCCGCAGGCAGCAGCGGCTACTCAACGACAAGTAGTGCAATCACAGAGCACAGCCGGTTCGTTGACATGCGCGCTAATCGCACCTAGCGAAGCGCCTGATGTCAATATTCGGTATAAGGCTGGGCCGCCCTCAAAAGCGATTTGAGGAGTGCTATGAGCGATTCTGATCAGCGGCCGCTGTTGTCGATTGTCATTCCAACCCGGGAACGCGGCCGCTATTTAGAGCACAGTCTCAATACAGCGGTCGCCTGCAAGGACCTGCGCATAGAAATCGTGGTCAGCGATAACGCGAGCCAGGATAATACCACTGCAATTGTTGCGGCAAAGGGCGATCCCCGCATTCGCTATATCAAGACGGCCGAACGCGTTTCCGTCTGCCGGAATTTCAGCTCGGCTTTCTCAAATGCGACCGGCGATTACATCCTCTATGTCGGTGACGATGATGCGGTTCTTCCGAACGGTATCGAGGACCTGCTCGCTGTTCTAACGGACCACAAGCCGGATATCGTGAGCTGGCCGGAGGTGAGTTACGAGTGGCCCCGCGACAATGCTGATGGGCTCCTTCGCATTAGGCGGCGTCACCTGAGAGGCGGCGTTCAAAGCCGCGATCCCACTGAGTTCATGCAGAGAATCTGTGCCGGCGAAACCGGAATCGCCAGCGTTCATTGCGGCTGCGTCTCGCGGGAGATCGTGCATTCCGTCGCCTCGAAGGCCGGGCGCTATCACTACTATACCATTCCCGATGCTAGCGCCTTCGCGGCATTAGCGCTCGCAAAATCCTACATTTACTTGAACAGGCCCGTTACGGTCTACGGGCGCTCGCCCGCCAGCAATACGAGCGCGCTCCTAACGGCTGGGTCCAGTGCCTACGCGACCTTCGGACGCGAAAATGCGAGCGATGCCAGAGAAGAGTTTCTGGACTTAAGATGCCGGTCGATCTTCGCCTTTGGGTTTGACGGACTGCTGCAAACCCGGCGCTTTTTTGACCTTTCCGGCCCCCCTATCAACTTCGAAAAGTGGAAAGAGAGGATTGCAAAGGACATTCTTTCGATGCGGGCCGAAGTCCGGAAGGAGCAGGTACGCTTTGTCAATGAATGGCTAGAGAAAAACGACATCGCGCCTTTGGAGATTGCGCCGTTCAAACTCGCTGCGGCGCATGCTTCTCCGCCAATCACGGCCGCGAAGAGGAGAAGGCGAAAAACCTCCCTCAGGCGAATTGCGATCCCGGCATGCCAATCATTCATGCCGAACGTGGACGCCGCTGTCCGTGTTGCCGAGTATGTCATTGGGCCGGATGCCCTTACTCACAAACAGCCGCGGCTTACCTCCTTAACGCGGTGGTTCGGGGTTGCGGTGCGTGCGCGCCTTGTCAGTAAGCTCGACGGAGAGAAGGCAGCGCGCAGACTTAGTTCACGGAGGCGGACTCTTCAGCGCTGACGCCTTCTAGACAACTTCGGAATTGCCTGTTCCGATTGCGTCGTAAATACGTTCAACTGAGCAAGCCGATGGTATTATGCTGCCGATGCCTTTGCCGATGATTTCTGGACATCTGCCATTTTTTGGTAGCATCACGCACTTGGCCGGATACTCATTCTTTTGCAGTTCTTTCCTTGGCCAGATCAATATTGCGTTTTAGCACATTCTTTGAAGGCGTCAGGCAATAACAGCAAGCCATCCAGTCGCCGCCCATGAACAAATCAGATGTTGGCTACGCGGACTAAATTATGATTGTGGCCAGCTCATAGGGATAGGAAAACTTTAGGCTTTGCCTATTGGCTCGAGCTTCTGTATGTTTATAAGCAGTATTGATCGAAGCGGCATATTTAAGGTTGGGGGCAATTATGGAAGACAAAGCGTTTAAAGCGGACCCGATAGAGGGCAAGGCTTCGCTGATCACCTCGAGGCGCAGCTTTCTCAGAGGCTCGAAAATAGTTGTAAGCGCCGGTCTCGCGGCTGGTTTGGCACTGATAACTCGCAGCACGCCGGCCTTTGCGCCCCTGCAGAAGTGCTTCTTACCTCAAACGCGGATCGCAACACCTGATGGCGAAGTTAAAGTCGAGGAGCTTCGCATAGGCGAAAGCGTGTTGACGGCCTCCGGCGATATCGGACCGGTCAAGTGGATCGGTAGGCAGCAATTTGAGCGCGCGTCCAATCCGGGTGCGGCGCCAATAAAGATTTCCCGCTTCGCAATCGATGGCAAAGCGCCGCATGCGGACCTTTATGTATCGCCCGGGCACGCGATCTATATCGGCGGCGTTTTGATCCCGGCACGATATCTGGTCAATGGCATCACGATCGTTGCCGATGCCAAGCCAGAGATGCTGACGATAACCTATTATCACGTGGAACTCGACACGCACGAGGCCATCCTCGCCGAGGGACTCGCTGTCGAGAGCTCACTTGGGGATGACCGCAGCTCTTTCGACAATGCGGATGAGTTTGTCAGGCTGTATGGTTCTATTGGACAATTAACGCCGTTTGCGCCAATAGCCTATAAAGGCGGCCGGACAGAGCTAGCATCGCATATCCGTAGCGCGCTTGCACCCATTTACGATTTCCGCAAGCCTGCCGATAAGATCCGCGATCGCATCGCCGGCCGCGCAAAGCTTGCCCGCGCGGCCTGATTGGCGCTTACGACAAATCAGGCGGCTTGGGCGGCTGACCCCGTCCTGGACCGACCTTGCCCCAGACGACATCGAATTTCGTGGTCCCGGTCAGTTGAGGACCAAAAGCCTGCAATGAGATTGAGCGGCCTTGGGTCCGCATACTAAATTTTTGGCCATGGCAATGCGTTTTATCCCGGTCCATAACGCCTCCTCCAGTGACCCCGGTTCACCGGCAATGCAAACGGGTCGGCGCGCCTGAAAACCTGGTATTGCGCTGCCTAGACGGACAAGCTTGGAAAAAAGGACAATAAAACTCTAGTCTAGGCACACTGAGCTTAGATCTTCCATTCCGTTTCTCCATTAACAAAAAACCCGGCCTGTGACCGGGGTTGTGTAAGCGTCTTCTAAGGCTCGCCTGACGAGGCAAGGGCGCCGCTCCGACGACGAGATGGAGCTGTTTATTTAAGAGGCTCGTAGGATGGGCCGATATGATAGTTTAGACCAACCCGCACGGTATGGTAGGCGTCGTCGTGCTGTGGTCCGGACTGCGCGGGAGCGCTGAAGCAAAGAGGATTGCCGCCACCGCAAAGGTCGTTTTTGCTAAAATTAAGATATTGATATTCCATCTTCATCGACCAAGCTGGGCTGATCTTGTACTCAAGGCCACCGCCGAGCACGTATCCAAGAGCAATACCGTTGAAGGTTTGCTGGGCAGGGAATGGAACGCCCCAATCATCAGAGGACTTATGAAGACCGCCATATGCGAAGCCGCCTGTGAAATAGAGGAGCGCGCGATCCATCGAATAACCGATGCGGCCTCTGACTGTCCCGAAATAGTCGAGGTTCGATTTCAAATCATATAGCGTTCCGAAAAAAGGTACGAGCGCCCGGTCACTAATATCGCTGCCTTGAAAGTCGGCCTCAACGCCGAGAACCAAATTCGGGTGGAGCCAGCCTTGCCAGTTGTACCCGAGCTGGCCGCCGCCAAACCCACCGGACGGTGATATGCCCCCAAAGGGGACACCACCTGGTTGATTGGCGAAACTCGGATCGCGCTCCTGGTTCTCACTAGACCAAGCATAGCCGCCATTCACGCCCATATAGAAGCCGGTCCAGGTAGCGACGGGAAGAGATGGGCCATCTTTGTAGCCGCCAGGCCCGGCAGGGCCTTGGACGTACATGTCGGCTGCACTAGCGGCAGCGCTAAGCGCGATTACGCTCACAGACACCAAAACGATACGACGAAACATAGGACGCTTTCACCGGGTGGACAAACGCACTTAGCATTAGCGTTAGCCTTAGCACCAAAAATCCATTTAGCCAAAGCTGGTGCGAGGCTTGTGGCACGCTTCAACTTAAGCATGTTGCCTGCCCGCAACATAGCCAATCGGCGCCGGCAGGATCGTCACTTCGCGGCCAGCAAGCTTCAGGAGTTCATCAAGATTGAGCGCGCCCACTCAAGCAGCGATTGCGGTAGCGCAAAAAGTCCCGCCGCCGATAACATCTCTTGACGCGGCTTCCCTCTTCTCCGAGGTTGCTGAGCGGCGGGGCGTAGGGAGCTTGGTTCTCGATTAGGGCTGTTTTTGGTGCGGGCGCTCCGGGATCCACATTGCGTGCTGCCAGCCACAATGTGGTGCTTGGCGAGCAGACGGCGCGAAAGCTTCCCCCCTGACGTGGCGAGAACAAGATCAGGTGAGAAGGTATTAGCAATGTATATTCTTGGGCTTAACGCCTATCATGGTGATGCCTCGGCGTGCCTTATACTAGATGGTAAGATCGTAGCCGCGGCCGAAGAGGAGCGTTTTCGGCGCGTTAAGCATTGGGCTGGTTTTCCATCCAAAGCGATCCGCTCTTGCCTGGCGGAAGCTGGCATTGGCCTTGACGATGTCGCCCATGCCGCCGTCAACTCTGATCCCCGCTCCGGCTTTTTGAAAAAGGCCGACTATGCGCTGAGGCGCAGGCCCGACATTGGCCTTATCCTCGACCGCGTGCGCAATCAAGCCAAGCGTCACTCTATCGAAGCAGAGCTCGCTCAAAACTTTCCCGCGGAATCGTTCAAGGGAAAGGTGCACCGCATCGAGCATCACCTCTCCCACCTGGCGTCCTGCTTTCTCGTTTCGCCCTTTCGTGAGGCAACGGTTGTTTCAGTCGATGGCTTTGGTGATTTTTCGAGCGCCGCTTGGGGGGTGGGACGGGACAATAAGATTGAGGTCGAGGGCCGCGTTTATTTTCCGCACTCGCTCGGTGTCTTCTATCAAGCGATGACCCAGTATTTGGGCTTCCCTTATTATGGAGATGAATACAAGGTCATGGGCCTTGCCCCCTATGGAAAGCCTGACTTTCTGCCGGAGTTGCGCAAGATCGTGCGACTTCTCGATGATGGCAGCTTCGCGCTCGACACAGCCTATTTTCGTCACCACAGAGAGAAGATTTCTTATGA
>JBAUNL010000724.1:0-12288 GCA_049579205.1 Rhodomicrobium sp.
CGTCAGCACCTTCCTCTTCTCGCCATCGAGGCCGAGGGCGTAAAACCCGGAGTCTTCATCCCAGAACACTTCATTGAATTGCTTAAACATAACTGCGGCCTTAGCGCGCAATTCGCGGGCCCGGGCTCGTTTGCCCAGCACGTCGAAGATCTGAGCCATGCGCAGCCAGGCGTCATAAACATACCCTTGCAGCTCACAAAGTGCCTTCGGCCCCTTGACCTGCGAGCCGTCCGGATTGACGATGCTGTCGGCCCCATCCTTCCAGCCCATATTCTCGTAACCGGCAGGAGAGCGGGTCTGATATTCCTGGAACCCATCGCCATCGCGATCGCCATAATTGTCTATCCAAGAGAGACAGCCCTCGGCTGTGTCCAAATGCTGTTCAAGGAGAGACGTATCGCCAGTCGCCCGCCAAGCTGCATGCAGCGTAATCAAATAAAGTGGCGTCGCGTCAGCGGTGCCATAATAGGGCGTGTGCGGAATGAGCTTGAAATGCGCAAGCTCGCCGTAGCGGAGTTCGTGCATGATCTTGCCCGGCTCCGCATCGCGATAGTCGTCCATTTCCTTCGCCTGCAACGCGCCTAGGATGTCCAATGCCCCACGCGCGAATTCAGGATAAATCAGCAGGTTCTGCAGGGAGACGATCAGACTATCCCGGCCGAAAGGAGCAACGAACCAGGGCAAACCCGCCGCAGGCAAAAATACCACAGGGCCACTGCCGGGGATCGGCAGCCGTAGTGCGGACATATCCTCCAGCGCTTGGCGGTAAAGGCGATAGAACTCTTCATTGCTCGTGCGAATTTTCAGAACTGTACGCAGCCAATCAGCAAGCGTATCGGCGTGAGGCAGGCTGGGACTATCGGAGACGCAAACACGTGGTGCGGCAAATTCCCGCTCGCCATCCTTTAGCGAGTACAGGAGACAGCAATGCCATGTCTCACCAGGAGCGAGGGATACCTCGAAGCTGAGACGGCCATTGGCGTAGACGGCCCTTGCCTCGGTCTGATCGGCGGCCACGGTCAGCGAGCGCATGAAATCGGCGTTGCGGTATGTGGTGGATAGTCTTTGTTCCGTATCAAGCCATTCGGTAATAATACGCCCGCGTCGTATTATGCTGCCTGATTTTACCTCGAAGATATCTGCAAAGTCGGAGCGCAGTGCGATCTCAAGCTGGAAGCGCACCCGTCTCATGCTGTAATTGGTTATGTCGAGGTCCTCGTGCATGCCGCCAGCAATGCACCGGCTAATCACGAGGCCGAGCGTGCGCGGCGGAATCGCGCCGTCCTCAGTCAGAATAGTGCGGTTGGTAAGATAGACGGACGAGGTGTAGTAATTTGTGGCGCCACCGTTAAGAAGATCCCAAGGCACACCATTGGCGTAAATCATCCAGCTGCTAAGCACGCGAGTATCGAAGAAGAAAAGACCGCGCTCACTCGGCCAGCGGATTTGCGCGTCAGGCTCGGTGACGAGGACCGTCTGGCCCTGGTGAATGGCTATTTGCGGCGGGCCCACCTCAACTTTGAACGACATGGCGCCGCCTCATCCGAACTTCGCAACCATATCCTTATCCTCAGCACGCTCGCTCTGAGGGCGCTCTGCACCATAGGGCCCAGCGCTCATCCGCATTCCCGGATGGTGCCCCGGACGCTCGTCTAGCGGCTTTTCGGCAAGAGTGAGATTGTGGGCCGTGTTAACCAGGGCGATGTGAGAGAAGGCCTGGGGGAAATTGCCCGTGAGGCGTTTTGCTCTGGGATCATATTCCTCCGATAGCAAACCGACGTCATTGCACAATTCCGCAAGCCTTTTAAAAAGCCGGCGCGCGTCGCCAGTGCGGCCCAGCATCAGAAGACAGTCGGCAAGCCAGAAACTACATGGCAAGAACGCGCCTTCGCCAGGCGACAAGCCATCCAGCGTGCTTCCGGTATCGTAGCGCTGAACGAAGCCATCGGCCGTTAGCTCCCGCTCGATCATTTCTACGGTGCTCCTAACGCGCGGGTCCGTCGCCGGCAGAAAGCCGACCAGCGGCATCATTAGAACGCTTGCGTCGAGCGTATTGGCGCCATAGTGCTGCATGAACGCACCTCGTTCCGCGTTGTACGCCTTTGCGCAGACATCATCGTGTATCTCATCACGCAACGCCTTCCACTGTTCGACAGGACCCTCGAGCCCGAAATTCTCAGCCAGCTTAACCGCGCGGTCGAATGCCACCCATGACATTACTTTCGAATGTGTGAAGTGCTGCCGCGGGCCACGAACCTCCCAGATTCCTTCGTCGGGGTCCCGCCATATCTGCACGACATGATCCAGCAGAACACGAACCAGGTCCGGGGCATCATCCAGCGGACCAAGTCCGCCGAGCCGCCCCTGATAGAACGCATCCATGATCTCGCCATAGATATCGAGCTGACACTGATCCGAGGCCGCATTGCCGATGCGCACCGGGGCAGCGCCCTGGTAACCGGGCAGCCAAGGCAGCTCAAGTTCTGTCAACCGGCGCTCGCCTGCAAATCCGTACATGATCTGCGCCTGCGCAGGGAGGCCCGCCACGGCGCGGTGCAGCCAGATCCGCCAATCCTGCGCTTCCTCGTAAAAGCCGCCGTGCATCAGGCTTAACAGGGTAAGGGTAGCATCCCTCACCCAGCAATAACGGTAATCCCAGTTGCGGGATCCGGCCAATTGCTCGGGCAGTGAAGTGGTAGGCGCGGCGACGATGCCGCCGGTCGGCTGGTAGGTCAGTGCCTTGAGCGTTATCAATGAGCGGCGAACAAGGCCAGACCACTCGCCCATCTCGGTGAAGCCTGCCGACCAGTTGTGCCAAAATACTTCCGTGTCGCTGAGCGCGGCTATGGGATCGATAGGCTCGGGGACAGCGCGATGCGATAGGCCATATGAGAGCACGAACGGGATCGTCTGGCCTTCGGCGACGGTGAAATCAGCGACCGTCTTAAAATCCTCGCCTCTCAGCTCGATGGGCGTGCGCATAACGGTCATATCCGGCCCCGCGACAGCCTGGAGCGTACCGTCGTCGAGCCGGGTCACCCATGGCACGATGCCACCATAGTCGAAGCGCAGCACGAGTTCGGCGCGCATGGCCAGCTGGCCGCGCCGGCCAATGACGATGCGCACTAAATTATGCGATTCCTCACCCAGCGGCATGAAGTCGATTACAGTAACTGCGCCATCGGCCGTTTCGAAATCGGTCTCCAAGATGAGAGTGTCATCGCGGTAGTGGCGGGTGGCTCTTGCATGTGGACCCGCCGGCGCAATAAGCCATCGGCCGTGCTCAGGCGTGCCGAGCAGGGCAGCGAAGCACGCCGGCGAGTCGAACCGGGGCCAGCACAGCCAGTCAACGGAGCCGTCGCGGCCAATCAGAGCCGCAGTCTTGCAATCGCCAATAATGGCATAGTCTTCAATTCTTAGCGCCATTTCATTTCCAGCATATGAGCCGCCTCCAAAGCCCCTTCAGATCGAGCGGTTCTTCACTTCCGCTCCGGCCCAAACGCTTCGATGCGAATTTGGAACGCAGCGCGAAACGTGCCGCCCGCTTCCACCAGCTGGAGGCCGGTCCCAGACCTGAGGGCATTAGTAGGCGCGGTCATTGGTTCGAGAGCGATGTAGGCCTTGTTCTCTGGGGCATAAATCTGCGCGTACCGATAACCCTCGACCCACTCAACCGCGATGCGGCGGTCAGCGCCGGTAAGTGAAAGGACTGCACGTTCGTCGAGTAGAGCAAAACCATCGTCCAGATCGAGTTCCCGCAGCTCCGCGTCGAGTCCGGCAAAAGGCATCTCCTCTCCGGCCGGAATGCCCTTCCAATCAAGTACGATCCTGCGCATCGGGGGTGCATGCAACTGCCACTCTGCGCGCGAAAGCCCTGGCAGCCTCAGATAGGGATGAAAGCCGAAGCTCACTGGAACAGGGCCACCTCCATCGGCAAACAGAGTTGTTTCCAGTGTTAATGCATCTAGGGCCAACGATGCGGTCAGTTCTATCCGGTGGCGGAAGGGGAAAACGGTAAGTAGATCTTGGCGGGACCACTCAAGCCGGGCCGTAACCCTATCTTGCGTCGCTTCGATCACTTCCCACTGAAGCAAAGGCCATGGCACGCCGTGTATTGGCAGTCCATTTTCGTCGAAATGCAGCATCGGAGAAGACGGATCGAGACTCACGTCCTGCCCCGACGCACGGTAGCTATATCCAGCGAGGCGGTTAGCCCAGGGATGCAGAAGGGGAATCCCTGCAGCGCTCCCCTTCAGGGCAGCGCTCTCAAGGTCTTCGACGCGCCCCAAAATCTCCTCGCCCTTATGACGAAGCGAGGCACCAAGCATCCCATAGCTAGGGAGGAAGGTAGCTTTGAGATCACCAGCCGCGAGGGTGATAGCTGCTGCATCCCTCAATGGACGAATGGAACTCAAGGTATCCATCTTCATCTTTAGTGCGATCGCTCGCTATGCAGTCTGCATCACGTCTTGGCGAGCAATTCCTTCACGACGGCTATGACGCGCTCGGGCTCGAAGCCAAATTTCTTTTGCAGCTCCTTGAGGGGAGCCGACGCTCCAAAAGTATTCATACCGATAACGCTGCCCTTCCAGCCAACATATCGCTCCCAACCAAAAGTCGAGGCCTGCTCTATCGCGACCCGAGCGGTCACATCAGGAGGAAGAACGCTATCCCGGTATTCCTGCGGTTGGTGTTCGTATATGTCCCATGATGGCATCGAGACCACACGGGAACGAATGCCCTCAGCCAGCAGTTGCTCATGTGCTTCAACCGCAAGACTGACTTCGCTGCCCGAAGCGATGAGGATAGCTTCCGGCTTTCCGCCCGGAGCATCGGCGAGCACATACGCCCCACATGCGACCCCCGAGGCCGGTGCGTATTTGCTCCGGTCCAATGTCGGCAGCGGCTGGCGGGACAGCGCCAGGGCCGCAGGCTTGTGCCGGAGCGGCATGATATAGCGGTACGCTTCCACGACCTCGTTGGCGTCGGCAGGCCTGATCACAGTCAGCCCGGGGATAGCGCGCAATGAAGCAAGCTGCTCTACGGGCTGGTGGGTGGGGCCGTCCTCGCCATCGCCCATCGCGTCATGTGTGAAAATAAAGATTGCGGGCAGCTCCATGATAGCCGCAAGGCGGATGGCTGGCCGCGCATAGTCGCTGAATATAAAGAAGGTCGCGCCGAAGGCCCTGAGCTTTGATAATGAGAGCCCGTTAACAGCCGCCATCATCCCATGCTCACGAATACCGAAATGCAGGTTTCTCCCACCATAGTTGCCAGGCTCGAAGTCTCCGGCGCCCTCGAATTTCAGCGTAGTCTTGTTTGAAGTACCAAGGTCGGCGGACCCGCCCAGGAGCCAAGGAATGTTCTGCCCAAGAACGTTCAGCACTTGCCCCGAAGCATCCCGCCCAGCAATTCCCTTAGCGCTGGCAGGAAAAACCGGCAAATTGCGGTCCCACCCCTCCGGTAGCTCGCGCCGTTGCATCAGCTCAATTTCGGTGCCGAGCTTAGGAAATTTGCGTTGATAGGTGCAGAAGAGCTCTGTCCACTGCCGCCGCGATTGTGCGCCGCGCGCGCCTACGCCATCTGCGAAATGCTTGCGCACGGCATCGGGAACAAGAAACTTCGCGTCTTCGGGCCAACCGTAAAACCGCTTCGCCAGCCGGACTTCCTCCTCGCCGAGAGGCTCGCCATGAGCCGCAGCTGTGTCGTGTTTATGAGGCGAACCGTAGCCGATGTGGCTGTCAAGAATGATGAAGGTTGGGCGGCTCTTCGTATGACGGAAGACTTCCAATGCATTCTCGATGAGGCCAAGATCATTGGCATCGCCCACACGGAGCACATTCCAGCCATAGGCTTGAAAGCGTACTGCAATATCTTCCGTGAAGGTGATTTGGGTCTTGCCCTCAATGGTGATATGGTTGTTGTCGTAGATCCAGCAGAGATTATCGAGTTGGAGATGACCGGCCAGCGAGGCCGCTTCCGAGGAGACACCCTCCATCATGTCGCCATCGCCGCAAATGGTGTAAATGTTGTAATCGAAGATCTCAAAACCCGGCCGGTTGTATCGGGTGGCAAGCCACTTTTCAGCGATGGCCATGCCGACACTCGTGGCGACTCCCTGCCCCAGCGGGCCAGTTGTGGCCTCAACACCGGAGGTCCAATGATACTCCGGATGACCGGGTGCTTTGCTGTCGAGCTGGCGGAAATGGCGGATATCTTCGAGGGAAACAGAGGGCTTACCGAGCCGCTCGTATTTGGCGTTCACCGCTCGTGTTCCGATCAGGTGAAGAAGGGACCACAAAAGCATCGACGCGTGTCCGTTCGAGAGCACGAAGCGGTCGCGGTTGGGCCAGATCGGATCCATAGGATCGAAGCGCATTACCCGGTTCCAGATCGTGTACACGAGCGGGGCGAGCGCCATCGGGGTACCAGGATGCCCCGAGTTTGCTTGTTGAACAGCATCGATCGAGAGAGTTCGAATGGTATTGATGGACAGCTGGTCCAGTTGCTCAGGCGTCATTGAGCTCGCAGGAGCTTTTTGAAGAGTGGCGGCTTCAATCATGTTTTCGCCTCCGATCTGGCGCTTGTATCCACGCGTTCTGCTGCCTGGCGCTCGGCGAGCACAACTGCCGCGTCTTGACGCACTCGCCCCGCAGGAATTGACTGATCGCGGTTGAGCAAACGACCGAGCATTCCGGCCTTCTCGCCGCCAGTAACGAGCCAAAGAATACGGCGGGCACGGTTCAGGATGGGGTAGGTCAAGGTCATTCGCGGACGTCCTTGATAAGGTCCGGTAACTGCAACATCCGCGTCAACAATTTCGAGGACTGGGTCACCGGGCACAAGAGAAGCGGTATGGCCATCGGGTCCAAGACCGAGATGGACCAGATCGAGCACCGGCGGCGAACCAGCCAGGCTCTGTAGCGTGCGCGCGTATAGAGCTGCAGCAGAGTTGAGATCGGGCGCTTCAACCGGCATCGCGTAGACCTGATCGGGAGGCATCGGTGCATGATCGAGCAGGCTTTCGCGTAAATGGGTGAGATTTCTATCGGGATCTCCGCCTGGCGCCACTCGCTCATCTACCTGAACGATGTGAACCCCTTCCCAGGGCACGTCCTCGTCCGCCAGCGCACGCAGCATCAGCCATGGAGAGTGGCCACCGCTGAAAGCCACAAAGAACCGCCCGCGCTCGCCCACCGCTTTCCGGGCCTCGGCGGCAACAACACCCGCCGCCGCCTGAGCGGCACTATCGGAGTCAGCATAAACTTCGATCTTCATTAGAGCTTCTCGCGGTCGCATCGCCGTTTCGCTGTCGACGCGCTGCTAATTGCTGGGTTTCTCCAAATGTCCGCCGAACTCGTAGCGCATGGCTGATAACAGCTTGTCCGCAAAATCGGCTTCACCTCGTGAGCTGAAACGCTCAAACAGCGCCGAGGAGAGAACCGGCACCGGCACGGCTTCATCGATAGCCGCTTTGATGGTCCAGCGGCCCTCACCGGAATCCGAGACCCTCCCGCCAAATTCAGAGAGTGAGGGATCTTTCGCCAAGGCTGCCGCCGAAAGGTCCAGCAGCCAGGACGCAATCACGCTACCGCGACGCCACACTTCGGCGATGTCCCGTAAGTCAAAGTCATACTGATAAAGCTCTGGGTCGCGCAGCGGCGTCGTCTCCGCATCAACCTCGCGCCTTTCCTTGCCCGCCCCCGCGCGCTTCAGGATATTCAGCCCCTCCGCATAGGCGGCCATAACGCCGTACTCGATCCCATTATGGACCATCTTGACGAAATGGCCGGCGCCACTCGGGCCGCAATGCAGGTAGCCAAGCTCGGCAGTGCTACGAAGGTCCTCGCGTCCCGGCGTGCGCGCAATCTCGCCCGCACCCGGCGCCAGCGTCTTAAAGATCGGGTCGAGGTGCTTCACCGCTTGCGCGGGGCCACCGATCATCATGCAGTAGCCCCGCTCGAGGCCCCAGACACCGCCGCTGGTTCCGACGTCTACGTAGTTGATATGCCGCGACGCGAGCTCGCGGGCACGCCGGATGTCATCCACATAATAGGAGTTGCCGCCGTCGATGAGCATGTCGCCGCTCTCTAGGTGCGCCACCAAGCTGGCAATTGTGCTGTCAACGGCTGCGGCGGGGACCATCAACCACACTGCACGCGGCTTCTCTAATTTTGCCACCATATCTTCAAGCGAGGACGATCCTCTTGCGCCTTCCTGCACCAGCGCGTCTTTGGCCTTCGGCGACATATCGAAAACCACGCATTGATGGCCTTCTTTGAGGAGGCGCCGTACCATGTTGGCTCCCATTCTGCCGAGCCCAATCATCCCGAGTTGCATGACATTCTCCTTGCTTAGAGCTGGATCGCCGGCTCGCAGGTGGGCGCCAGCCACGTTGTTCGCCTACGAGGCATGGGCTTTTCCGGTAGCGCTCGCCTTTTCGAAAGTGGCGGCAAACGCGCCGAAGCGACGGGCGATCTCGTTGGCGGCAGCGTCCCGGCTGATCTTCCCCGCGCGCCAATTGATGAGAGGTTCCCACCACACCGTGCGGCCGACCGCGAAGCCAACAAAACCGGGAACACCAGCCGCTACCGCCAGCCACTCGTGAACCTTCTTCTCATCCTCCCCCCGGCCCAGGACGATGCAGCTAACGTGGCCGCGGCCATCCCTCCGGGCGGTCGTCACGATCTGCTCGCAGTCTTCACGGCGATCGAGACCCTCGATTTTCCAGAGATCCGGCTCGACGCCTTGGTCCTGAAGCTGGCGGATGGCACCCACCATCAGACGCGGCCGTAGCTCCCGATCGTAGGCCTTCTTGTCCCCGCGGAGCTGGTCGAGTTCCTCCTGCTCCGGCGGGACCAGCAGCTCGAACATGAAACGGCTTCGGTTTTTGCCGCGAAGATAGTCGGATAGACGCTTCAGGCGGCTGTCCTGCCGCCGGTTCAGAGCCTCATCGCCTTCCGGATTGTAGCGCACCAGAACCTTGCAAAAGGTTGGCTGGAAGGCTTCAATATGCTTGGCAAAATCCTCGCCATACTCGAATTCGAATTCGTCCTGCCCAGATTTCTCAGCCGGGCAGGCGGTCATATACCCTTGAGCGGAGGCGTCGCGCAGAATGGCAGCGCCAAATCGCTCATCCACAAGGATGGCAGCCTTGTCCCTTGGCACGCTATCAGCTACGGCCTCACGGAAACCGTCGTAAATCATCTGTTTGGCTTTGGCTATTTCCGCGGTCTGTTCCGGGCTAAGTGTCCCTTTCCAACCGAACATCTTAGACTGGAACGAAGCCCGGTGGTCGAAGGGCAAGACATAGAGTGGCTTATCGAATCCGGGCGTCATTGTGAGAGAGCCTTTGCATTGCGATAGCGGTTGATCAGATTATTAGTTGAACTGTCATGTCTGGGCTTGCTGCCAGCCTCGTCTTCCAGTTCCGGGATGATGCGTTGAGCGAGCACCTTGCCTAGCTCGACGCCCCACTGATCGAAGGAGTCGATGTCCCAGATGACCCCCTGAGTGAAGACGTTGTGCTCATAGAGCGCGACCAGCTTGCCTAGCGCGGCCGGAGTCAGCCGTTCCAGGAGAATGGTATTCGACGGCCGGTTGCCTTCGAATGTCCGGTGAGGAATGAGCCAATCTGGCGTGCCTTCCGCTTTCACTTGTTCGCTTGTCTTGCCGAAGGCCAGGGCCTCCGCCTGCGCGAACACGTTCGCTAGCAGCATGTCGTGATGCCGTCCAAGCGGGTTCAGCGGCTGCTCGAAGGCGATAAAATCGCAAGGAATGAGTCGCGTCCCTAGGTGGATCAACTGGTAGAACGAGTGTTGGCCGTTGGTACCTGGCTCGCCCCAGTAGATAGGGCCGGTCTGATAATCCACCTCAATCCCATCGAGTGTGACGTGTTTGCCATTGCTCTCCATCGTCAGCTGCTGGAGATAGGCTGGAAAGCGCTTGAGGTACTGCTCGTAAGGCAAGACCGCGTGAGTCTGTGCCCCGAAAAAGTTGTTATACCAGACCGACAGTACACCCATTAGCACCGGCAAGTTCTGCTCGATCGGCGCGGTGCGGAAGTGCTCGTCCATTTCGTGGAAGCCGCGAAGCATCTCACGAAAGTTTTCCGGCCCGATGGCGATCATGGTCGAAAGGCCGATGGCGGAATCCATGGAGTACCGGCCGCCGACCCAGTCCCAGAATTCGAACATATTGGCTGTATCGATGCCGAATTCGGAAACCTTCTCAGCGTTGGTCGACACCGCGACGAAATGCTTGGCGATCGCCTTGGCGTCACCGCCAAATCCCTGGAGGAGCCACTCGCGCGCGCTGTGCGCGTTTGTCATTGTCTCCAGCGTCGTGAACGTTTTCGAGGAGACGATGAAGAGCGTTTCCTCCGGATCAAGATCGCGCGTCGCTTCAACAAGATCGGTGCCGTCAATGTTGGACACGAAGCGGAACGTCATGGCGCGGTCGCTGTAATATTTGAGCGCCTCATACGCCATAACCGGGCCAAGATCCGAGCCGCCGATACCAATATTGATGACGTTCCTTATGCGTTTTCCGGAGTGGCCTTTCCAACGGCCGTCACGGACGCGCTGAGAAAAATCGGCCATCTTGTTGAGCACGGTATGCACCTCGGGCACGACATTCTGGCCGTCAACTGTGATTGACGTTCCTTCCGGCGCGCGAAGTGCGACATGCAAGGCGGCTCGATTTTCCGTTGTATTGATCTTCTCGCCCCGGAACATGGCGCCAATCCGTGCGCGTAGACCGGACTGTGCAGCGAGATCGAAAAGAAGTTTGAGCGTTTCATCGCTGATGCGATTTTTCGAGTAGTCCAAGTAAACGCCAACGGCTTCCACGGTCATCCGCTGTCCACGTCCAGGATCCTCGGCGAAGAGGTCTCTAAGATGGACGTCACCAATCTTCTTTTGATGCTCCGCTAGGGCCTTCCACGCCGCTTTCCCTGTTGCGGGCCCTATTGCGTTTGCTTCCTGAAGTATTGACACTTCCGGACTCCTGTGTTTTTCGGTCGGTGCATAGATACGCACCTTTGGTCCCTGCACCGCTGGGGGTTCCAACATATCCCATAGCCGGAACCCGCCCTCGAAGGCATTCGCGTTTCCGCCTGCACGGCACTGCCGTGGCAGTTCCTTAAGTTTGCAGACGTTGCCTCCGCCAATGACGATGTCGGAAGGCTGCAGAGCGGCGATCAAATGCCCCACCACATCTGCCACATGGCGGCGCCAACGCTTCTTACCGCGCCACTGCAATGCGCGGACGCCAACATAGTCGTCGTAGGTCGCTTTCCTGTACGGAAGGTGACCCAGTTCCATAGCCTCGACGATGCCATCGACGATCACGGCAGACCCAAGCGCTGTTCCGAGGCCAAGAAAGAGCATCTTTCCAGACTGATAGCTCCCAATCGCCTGCATAGCGGCGTCGTTGATGATCTTCACGGGGCGCCCGAATGCGGCCGCAAAATCGAACCCGACCCAACCGCTTCCCAGATTAGGCGGGTCTGTAACAGACCGGCCATCGAGAACTGGTCCGGGATAACCGATTGAGACGGCGTCGTACTCCCAATCGGAAATGAGCTGCTTGATCCCGGACATCATCAGCTCAGGCGTGAGCCTGGGACCGGATTTGAGCTTGCGCGGTTCAGTTTCGCCGGTGGCGAGGAGCTTGACATTAGTCCCCCCTATATCAGCCACTAGCACTCTGCTGACAGCGACGCGCGCCGAAGGTGGAGGCGGGAGGGGCGCCTGCGCTTTCGCAAAATCCAGGAGCGACGCTGTGCTCACCGGCTTAACCAGCTTTTTCCAAAACCGCGGATTTGGACTCGATCACGCCCATAAGGTCATTCCAGGATTTGACGAATGACTTCGCCCCTTCGTCCTGAAGCCTCGCCGCCAGCGCATCGACATCCACGCCCGCCTGGGCGGAGCGGGCCAGCACCTCTTCGCTGTCGCTGCCACGGATCGGCATGGTTGCATCGACTTCACCGTGATTCGCGAAGGCCTTTAAGGTCCCCTCCGGCATAGTGTTCACGGTGAAGGGCGCGGCGAGAGCTTTGATGTAGAGGATGTCGGAAGCTTTAGGGTCCTTGGTGCCTGTGCTGGCCCATAGCAGCCTTTGCGGCCGGGCACCCTCATTGTAAGCACGCATCCAGCACGGCGAAGCAAGCACGGCGTAGTACGCCTTGTAGATACGCTTAGCGACGGCGATGCCGAGCTTGTCCCTTAGCGTGTCCGGCACTTCATTCGCCACAGCCACGTCCCAGCGGCTAATGAAAATCGA
>JBAUNL010000725.1:0-3867 GCA_049579205.1 Rhodomicrobium sp.
GCGGACCTCTACTTCACGCAGCTTGGCAATGATCTCTTCCGGTTTGGCTCGTTTCGCCATCTCTCAGCTCCATTTGCGAAGCCGAGACTAACCGATTCACCTGACCACTTTCCGGGTAGCAGACCACGGCTATGGACGTCGTGTCCACCGACATTTTGATCATCGGAGCAGGCGGTGCCGGGTTGCGTGCAGCCATCGCGGTCGCTGAGACCGATCCCGGCCTCCGGGTGGGCCTTGTATCGAAGGTCTACCCAATGCGCAGTCACACGGTCGCTGCCGAGGGAGGCGCGGCCGGAGTGATCAAGGCCGACGACAGTTTATACAATCACTTCTACGACACGGTCACGGGCGGCGACTGGCTAAGCGATCAGAACGCCGTCGAGGTGTTTGTCCACGCCGCCCCGCTCGAATTGATTCAGATGGGGCATTGGGGGTGCCCCTGGAGCCGCGAGGCGAACGGGGAGGTAGCCGTTCGCCCGTTCGGAGGCATGAAGATCCCACGCACGTGGTTCGCGGCAGACAAGACTGGCTTCCACTTGCTCCACACGCTGTTCCAAACCTCGCTCAAATTTCCATCGATCCAGCGTTTCGACGAATATTATTCGACCGACCTCATCCTCGAATCAGGACGCTGCACCGGTGCGGCGGCCATCGAAATTCGCTCTGGCCGCATGGTGGCGTTCCGCGCCAAGGCGGTCATCATTGCCACCGGCGGCTCGGGGCGGATCTATTCCTTTACGACCAATGGCGCGATCAAAACCGGCGACGGCATGGCAATGGCCTACCGCGCGGGCGTGCCGCTCAAGGACATGGAATTCGTCCAATTCCATCCGACCGGCCTGCCTGGTACAGGCATCCTCATCACCGAAGGCGCGCGTGGCGAGGGTGGCATCCTCGTCAACAAGGACGGCTATCGCCACCTACAGGATTATAATCTCGGGCCGCCCGATCCATGGCCACGGAAAAAGGCGATGGAACTCGGGCCGCGCGACAGGCTGAGCCAAGCTTTCTGGCACGAGCAGAAGAAGTCCCGCACGGTTAAGACGCCCTACGGTGATGCCGTGCATCTCGACATTCGCCATCTTGGTGAAAAGAAGATCGAAGAACGGCTACCAATGGTGCGCGAGCTCGCGGTCAGCTATGCGGGGGTCGATCCGGTTCACGTGCCAATTCCTGTGCGGCCGGTCGTGCATTACATGATGGGCGGCATCGATACTGACATCGACACCGCCACGCCGCTACCGGGTCTCTTCGCCTGCGGCGAATGCGCTTGCGTCTCGATCAACGGCGCCAATCGCCTCGGCTCGAACTCCCTCACCGAGCTTCTTGTCTTCGGCGCTCGTGCCGGGCGCGGCGCGGCCGCTTTCGCTAAGGCCTATCCCTTAGACCCGGCAAGCAGCGCTGGGAGTGACGCTGAGCGCGCCCAGGCCCGCGTCAGGGCGCTCTTTCTGCGCGAGGACGGCAACGAGAGCATCTCGCGGCTTCGCAAGGCGATGACCGGCATCATGGAGAGTGGGGCCGGCATTTATCGCACCCGGCAGTCGCTCGAACAAGCCTGCGACGGCCTTGGCGAATTACGGATGCGTTACGGCAGGGTTCGGCTAGAGGATCGCAGCAACGTGTTCAACACCGATTTGTTGCAAGTGCTGGAATACGGTTCAATGCTCGATGTTGCAGAAGCGCTCGTCCATTCGGCATTGCGGCGCAGAGAATCGCGCGGCGCGCACCAGCGGCTCGATTATCCCGAGCGCGATGACAAGACCTTCCTCAAGCACAGCTTGGCCCGCTACCAGGGCGAGGGTCCACCCTCTATCGACTATCGCGATGTGGTCATCACGCGCCTGCAGCCGGCCGAACGCGTTTATGGGGGGGAAACCGCATGAGCGAGACCATCACCCTGAAGGTCATGCGCTATGACCCAGAGAAGCACGCCGAGCCGATCTTCCAGACCTATAATGTGCCCTACCGGGACGAATGGGTCGTCCTCGACGCCCTTAATCACATCAAGGACAATTTGGACGCCACGCTCACCTATCGCTGGTCATGCCATATGGCTATCTGCGGCAGTTGCGGGATGACGATCAATGGTGAGCCGAAATTGGCCTGCCATGCGTTTTTGCGCGATTACCGCGGAAAGACCGTCCAGGTTGAGCCGCTTGATCATTTTCCCATCGAGCGCGATCTCGTCGTGGTGATCGACGGCTTCCTGGACAAGCTTTCGAGCGTGAAGCCTTATTTGATTCCCAAATATGAGAAGCCCCCCAGCGAGGGCGTGTATCTGCAGACCCCAACACAGCTCAAAGCATTTCAATGCTACACGCAATGCATCGATTGCCTGCTGTGCTATGCAGCCTGTCCGCAAATTGGGCTGAACGAGGATTTTATCGGCCCAGCCGCGCTTTCGTTGGCGCAGCGCTACAATCTTGATTCTCGTGATGCCGGCAGAAAAGCGCGAGCGGACACGGTCGAGAGCAACGAAGGCATTTGGGAATGCACCTTTGCCGGCGCCTGCTCGGAAGTGTGCCCAAAGCACGTCAATCCTGCTGCCGCGATCCAGCAGATGAAAATCTCCGCCTCGGTTGATTGGTTCACATCCCTCTTGCTGCACGGAGGCAAGCGATGAGCCCGCGGCCGTTTGTGCGCAAGGTGAAGCGGAGCTGGTGGCTCGGGCGCCGCCGCTCGATCGTTTACATGGCGCGTGAATTGACGAGCCTCTTTGTCGGTCTCTATTGCGGGCTGCTTGCGCTCGGCCTCGTCCGCCTCGCCCAAGGCCGCGACGCCTGGAATGGCTTCCTCGCCCTATTATCGAGCCAGACCGGCGTCATCTTCCAGATCGTGTGCCTCGTGTTTGCGGTCTTCCATGCCGTGACCTGGTTCGCGCTTACTCCGAAAGCCATGCCGCTGACGCTAGGCGGCGAGCAGGTGCCAGGCAGGACCATCGTCGGCGTGCATTACGCGGCCTGGGCCGTGGTATCGTTCATCGTGCTCTTGATCGCGGAAAGCTGAGCCATGGCAAGATCGAACAAACCAATCCTTTGGCTGCCATTCGCGGCTGGTGGCCTCGTCTCCGCGCTCGCCATACCGGCTCTGATCGTGATCACCGGTGTGTTGCTGCCGCTGGGCTTGATCCACTTGCCATTTGAAAAGCTAGTCGGCTTGCTGCTAATGCCGATGGCCAAACTCATGGTGGCAGGCGTCATCGCGCTCTCGGTCTGGCACGCCGCCCATCGGCTGCGCATGACCGCCCACGATCTTGGCCTCGGTAGCGGGATCTTCGTCGAAGCTGTTTGCTATGGCGCCGCAATGATTGTGATTGTGGCGACGATTGCGGCGCTTCTTACAATATAGGCATACTGGGCGCCCCTGACGGGCACGGCTAGCCCTTTGCCAATAGGCGAGGGGCCTTAGCTCCGTGACACGGGCAAACCCCCAAGCATCGGCTTCGTCAATATTCGGAGCGCGCACGACAATTTAATTGCTCCATCGGACGAAAGCCGCATTCGAGGTGCGAACGAGAGCCGCCTGAAGGCACTCGATCACCCTTTGGATGCTATTCCTCCAAGATTGCAGACATTTTCGCGAGCGTGCAGAATTTCCTGCAACGGCCAAATCGCCCGAGTGTGAAGAAATGTTACTACATTTGATGACGGCTTTGGGTCAATATCGACGGTCTTTGCGGCTGAGCTTTCACGGCCGCCCTACCCCCCAATGCGGACTCTGTCACCAATCGCCGATAACGTCGTTCCGGTAGAGTCGAGGATGGGCGCGGTAGCTTGGGGCCTATGGCCATCACCCCGTTTCCCATCCCCGCTCATCGAACTGGACGTGCCGATCTCCGGCATCCAGCTCTCCGGCTGGCTTCACCAC